>NZ_MXAN01000138.1 GCF_002027545.1 Moraxella lacunata | reverse complement strand
TTGGGGGTCGGTTCACATGTGTTATCCTTATTTTTAATGAACTGTATGATGATTATTGTGACACAACAACGACACGACGGTTTTCATAACGTCCTGCTTTGGTGTTGTTGGTGGCAACAGGGCGAGATTCGCCATAACCGATGGTAGATAGACGAGAATTCTCAATGCCGTGATTATTCACCAATAGGTGCTTGACCGCCTTGGCACGACGCTCAGAGAGTTTTTGGTTGTAGCTGGCAGCACCTGTTGAGTCGGTGTGACCCTCGATGGTGGCACTGGTGCTAGGGTGCTGTTTTAGAAAATTGGCAGCTCTGGCGACATCTTTTTGAAATACGGATTTGACGTGGCTTTTGTCGTGATCAAACTGGATGGTCAGATTTAACTTGGCAGGCTGTGCTACATAAGATGGCTGACTGGGTTGTACGTTGGTCGTTGTTCTCACGGGCGTGACTGGCACAGGGGCAACTTGCTGCTGGATGTGTTGTACCGGAGCACAGTCAGCAGACTGTACACGACTGACTTGGTGGGCTTGACGGCGAGTGCCTTGGATAAGCTCTTGGGCTTGGTTGGCATCCACCTGAGTTAGACTGGCTTGATAATTGTTGCCAGTTTGTACGACAAAGTACTGTACTTCTCGTGGATTTAGATGAGTATGAATGGATTGGGCTGATAAATCGTTGGTTTTTTTACCCGTAGGAACAGCACTGATTTGGACATTACCCGCACACGCCACACCAGATGCATAATGCCCGTCTTGTAGGCTGGTTAGGTAGCGGTTATTGACGGCGATGTTGGTGCTGGACTGCTCAGCGAATTCTGCGTTAGCAAGCGGTCTGATAAACACCACGCCACCGGCATTATCGTGTGTGGCTAGGCTAGTAAATTCATCTACCGCCCCTTGACTTGACATATTCCATGTAACTTGATTACCTAAACGCACATCGGCATGTGCATGAACCGCCATCACCAGTGCCGAACTGATGAAGGCTAATTTTTTTAGTTGCATGGCAACTCCTTATAAAATTATGGTAACTTGCATAATACATTCAAAACACATTTTGGGTACAGCATGCCATTCATGATACATCTTATCTGTCATGATATATCTTAGATGGCAAGATATTAATATCACGGCAGGCTCCAAGTCCCACAAAATGCCTTTTAAATCATACTCATCATCTCATTTTTGTGTTAATCAAACCTATCTTAGTTGTAAAATTATGCAAAAATACTGTCAGAAATTGTCACATCGCTGACAAAAAATGTCACAGATGTACATTTTTTAATACAGTTACGCTCATCATGTGATTCCCGTCACGTCAGTCACGATAAGTCTTTTTAAAATTCACACAAAAATATAAGATTGACATCTATCACGTTGCAAGTAATATGCCAAGCAAAACAGTCGGATATAAACTGCTTGGACATCAGAATTTACTTGACTTATTACAGCTGTTTGATTTTATCAACTTATATCATTATAAAAATCAATAACATACCATTTCTTCAGCCATAAATAAAAGTTAACTACCAGCAAAATGTTTATTTATTGTTCATGATTTGGCAGTATGTTTTTACATAAGTTTACTTAAAAACATACATTTCGTCACAGTTTGAGTTGTTTATTGATTTTGACTTCCTCCCCTCCCTA
>NZ_MXAN01000137.1 GCF_002027545.1 Moraxella lacunata | reverse complement strand
TTTTGGGGTGCGGTTCAATTATCGTTTGCCCTTTTTTAATTTTATATTTCAATCTTTTAAAATAAACTCTACCGCCATTTGTGCGTGTAAATATGCCGTATCAAACACAGGCAAATCCAAATCATCCTGTCCGATAAGCAAACCGATTTCGGTACACCCCAAAATCACGCCTTTTGCCCCTTGTTCTTTTAAGCGGTTGATGATGTTCAGATAAGTTTGTTTTGAGCTGTCTTTTATCACGCCCACGCACAATTCATCAAAAATAATGCGATGAATGTCCGCCCGTTCGCTGTCGCTCGGCACAAGGCAGTCAATACCAAAACTTGCCAAGCCATTTTTATAAAAATCCTGCTCCATGACAAATGCCGTCCCAAGCAGTGCTACTTTATCAAAACCTTTGGCACAAATGGCGTGGGCGGTGGCGTCAATAATGCTCAAAAACGGCACATTTATCGCCTGAACAATGGCAGGGGCAACCTTGTGCATGGTATTGGTGGCAAGTAAAATGCCGTCCGCTCCAATGGATTGTAGTTTGACCGCCATGTCCGCCAAAATCTCCCCTGCCGTCTGCCAATCGCCCAATCTTTGGCAATCAACAATCTTTTGAAAATCAACGCTATACACTATCACAGGGGCGGTGGTATTTGCCCCTTTGGCGTGATTGACGGTGTCGTTGATGACTTGATAATAAGTGGTGGTGCTGGCAGGCGACATTCCGCCCAAAATTCCTAAGGTTTTCATAAGGTTGTTCCTTTGTAAAAGAGTGGCTATTATAACAGAATTGGTTTAAAATTTTATCAAATAACAATTTTTCTCAAAACCACTTGACAAACCGTCCACGATAGATTATATTCGTATGCAAATGAATACAAAATAAATACAGGTGTCTGTATGCCAAATACGCCAAGTAATAGCCGAGTGCCGATAAGTGTCCGCATTAGCCAAGAAGATGCTGATTTTATTGCCAGTTTACAGATACAAGGGGCGAATACACCGTCCGATAAAATCCGTGAATTGCTCCGCCAAGCACGCACCTTGCATACCCAAGGGCAAGATTATGAAACCAGTCTATCGCTTGCCGAGCAACAGCTTTACACCGCTCGCCATGAGATTTTGGCACTTGAAAAAGAGCTGAGTGTACATTCGCACATTGTGGCGAGAATTTTTGAGATTTTGCCCGATTTGGTGGCAACCATGATGGCGGACTACCCCAAAACGTGTGACAAATCCGCCCTTGTCAATTTTGAAAAACAGGCGATGTGGCGAGTGGTTCGCCTAATGGACAGCGTGTTACAGCTTGCCGTTACGGGCAAAGGAGCGGGCTATGATGACAGCGTGCTGGACGAGCTGGATAATACGTTACAGTTGGCGAATTTGATTTATCAACACACCCAAACCAACACCCAACCCATAAGGAAAAAACCATGAGCGAAACCCTATCTTATCGTGTCGGTCGCCTAGTCAGTGGCGGATTTCATGCCATGCTGGACAAAGCCGAAGATTTCGCCCCAATGGTCGCCTTTAACGAAAACTTGCGTGAGCTTGATAAGGCGATTGATGAAGTGCGTGGCGAGCTTGGTAAAGTGGTCGCCCAAAAGCACCTAGCCAGCAAAAAACTGAACGATGAAAACACCCGCCACGAAAGCCTAAACGACAGTATCATGACGGCGGTCAATGTGGGGCGAGACGATTTGGCACAGGTGGGCATTGCCGAGCAAATGGATATTGAGGCACGCATTCCCGTGCTTGAAAACACCATTGCCGACTGCACCGACAAAGAAAAAGAGCTAGAAGGCTTTATCATCGCCCTGCAAGCCAAACGCCGTGAGATAAGCCTGGCCATTGAGCAATACCAGCAGACGGTAGCAACAAGCGGTGCAAATGGGCAGACGATTGGTGCAAGCAGTCTTGATAAAATCGCCCAACGAGCCGACAAAGCGTCTAACGCCTTTGACCGCACCATGAGCCGTCAAACAGGCATGGCACACAGCACAGGCGGTAATGGCAATGCCCAAAGTCTAAAAGAGCTTGAAGAGCTTGCTAGAAATAATCGTATTGCCGAGCGGTTGGCACAATTAAAAATGAAATAGGGTTTGTTTTTTAAAATGAATATTTGGTGGGGGTGAATTTAATCATTGGGCGAATGTGATTCGTCCCCACAATATCCCATTTTTATTTAAATTTAAACCTGTTTTTATTTAACTATTTTTTATTTAACCATTCCATTAAAAATTGCCAATAATTAGTTATAAGGATAATCATGCTTGATTTAATTTTTGCACCCCAAAACTTTATATTCGGTGTGGCAATTACGCTGATGTTTTTGTTATTTATCCTAGAAATTGTGGCATTGATGATTGGTGGGGCAAATGATTGGGTGGACGGATTTTTGCCCGACAGTTTGACCGAAGCTCATGCCGAGATTGGCATTGATAGCCCAAGTGTGGAGACGGGCGTATTTATCCGCTTTTTAAGCTGGCTATATGTTGGCAAAATACCGCTACTTATGCTTATGGTGGTGTTTTTGGCGGTATTTGGATTGACGGGGTTTATTTTTCAGTCGGTGGTATATAGCCTGTTGGGATTTTATTTGCCAAAAATCATTGCCGTGATTGTCGTGTGGTTTTTAAGTTTGCCCATTGTCCGCCTATTTGCCAAAGGACTATACAACATCCTACCCAAAGATGAGACAACCGCCATTGACAGCAAAGAGCTGGTCGGACGTGTGGGCGTGGTTGTGCTGGGCAATGCCACGGCTAATGAGTCCGCCCAAGTACGAGTTAAAGACACGCACGGGCAGACGCATTATGTCATGGTGTTTGCCGATACCGATGAGACTTTAACACAAGGCGAGACGGTGCTATTGGTGTCGCAGGCGGGTGTTAATTTTCGGGCGATAAAGAATGTAAATGGGGTGTTGGTGGATTGACAGTAATTTTTGTCATTGCTAAAATGTCATTACAAAAATGTAGTTACAATTTTGTAATTATAAAGTGAGATGAGCCAAGATGATTTTTGAATGGGACGATAACAAAAATCGGATAATAAGCAAAAACACGGTGTGAGTTTTGAGACAGCAAGCCGTATTTTTCTTGACCCGTTTTTGATTGTTACCGAAGACACAGCCCACAACGAAGTGCGGTGGCTTGGGGTGGGGAGCGTGGACGGCGTGGTGGTGCTACTTGTTGTACATACGCACACCGACACAGACGGCACCGAAGTTATCCGCATTATTTCAGCACGCAAACTGAGCAAAGGGGAGATAGAACGCTATGGCTATTGTTAGAAAATCCTTAGATGACCTAAAACGCACGGCAATTGATACCGATGAATTGGTAACATTAAAAGCAATGCGTGATGATGAGATTGATTATGACGACATTCCGCCATTGACAGACGCTCAAATTGCCAATTTTAAATTATATAAACCAACCAAACAACAAGTTACGCTAAGATTGGATAGCGATGTGCTTGCCTGGCTAAAAAAAGACGGCAAGGGTTATCAAACTCGTGCTAATCAGCTATTAAGACAACTCATGTTAAAAGAACTAAACGCATAAGGAAAAATTATGAACCTAATCTCAATTCTTATCACCGCAGGGGTGATTTTGGTTGCCCTAGTCATCTTAGGCTTAATTTTGACCCGCCTGTATCGCCGTGCCAGCAAGGAAGTGTCCTTTGTGCGGACAGGTTTTGGTGGCGAAAAAGTGATTGTAAATGGCGGTGCGATTGTCCTGCCTGTCTTGCACGAGGTGATTCCTGTCAATATGAACACGCTACGCCTTGAAGTACGCCGTGCGTCCGAGCAGGCACTCATCACCAAAGACCGTATGCGTGTGGACGTAACCGCCGAGTTCTATGTGCGTGTCAAACCTACTGCCGAATCCATTGCCACAGCCGCCCAGACCTTGGGCATGAAAACGATGTCGCCACAGGATTTAAAAGATTTGGTGGAGGGTAAATTTGTGGATAGCCTGCGTGCCGTTGCTGCCGAAATGGCAATGGAAGAGCTACACGAAAAGCGGGTGGATTTTGTGCAAAAAGTTCAGCAGGTCGTTTCAGAAGATTTGTTCAAAAACGGCTTGGAGCTTGAAACGGTGTCCTTGACAGGGCTTGACCAGACGGGATTTGAGTATTTTAATCCCCAAAACGCTTTTGACGCTGAGGGTTTGACACGCTTGACCGAGACCATTGAGATTCGCCGTAAAAAGCGAAACGACATTGAGCAAGACACCGATTTGGCGATTAAAACCAAAAATTTGGAAGCCGAACGCACCCGCCTACAAATCTTGCGTGAAGAAGAGTACGCCAAGCTAGAACAAGAGCGTGAGATTGAGATTCGTAAAGCCGAGCAAGAGCGAGAAATTGCCGTTCGCCGTGCCGAGCAGACGGCTGAGATTGCCAGTCAAGAAGCAAGCAAACAACGAGAAGCCGAAGAAGCTCAAATTGCCGCCAAGCGTGAAGTGGATTTGAAAAAAATCCTAGCCGAGAGAGACATTGAAAACGAAAAAATCCAAAAAGAACAACGCATTGAGCAAGCCGAAGTGGAACGTAAAAAGGCGATTGAGCTTGCCGAACAAGACCGTGCCATTGCCGTTGCTGAAAAATCCCGTGCCGAGAGCGAAGCCAAAGCCCAAGCCGACAAAGCACGAGCGGCAGCTGTCAAAGAAGAAGAGAGCGTGATTACCGTGCGTGAGACCGAGCGAGCCGAGCGTGCTAAGGCGGTGGAGCTCATCTCGGCAACCGAGCTTGCCCAAAAAGATGCGATTGCCATTACGGTTGCCGCCGAAGCCCAAAAACAAGCGTCCATTGACCAAGCTGAGGCGGTGCGTATCAGTGCCGAAGCCGAAGCGGAGAAATTACGCTTGCAAGCCAAAGGTGAGGCGGACGCTCAGATTCTGCTTGCCGAAGCCAAAGAGCGTCAATATCAGGTGGATGCAGACGGGACAAAAGCGGTCAATGAAGCGTCCAACGTGCTGTCAAGCGAGCAGATTGAGATGCAAATTCGCCTTGCCCTGCTCAAACACTTGCCCGAGATTATCCGTGAAAGTGTCAAGCCTATGGAAAATATTGATGATATTAAGATTTTGCAAGTCAATGGCTTGGGCGGTTTTGGGGCAAGCGGTGAGACAAGCGATACCACAGCAAATGCTAGCCTTGCCGACCAAATGGTCAATTCTGCCCTGCGGTATCGTAGCCAAGCCCCACTTGTGGACAATCTATTAAAAGAGATTGGATTAAATGGGGCGGACATTAACGGACTAACCAACGGACTGGATAAAGGCGTGAATAAAGACTAAATCAAAAATGGCAAAAACCCACAATGGTAAGTTGTGGGTTTTTGTTGGGTGTTGTTGCTGGGAGGTGAATTGCAATTTTTCCTTTGTTTTAATTTGTTATTTGGGCGAATGTGATTCGCCC
>NZ_MXAN01000136.1 GCF_002027545.1 Moraxella lacunata | reverse complement strand
GGTTTTCTTTAATTTGGGGTCTTGCAGGAAGTCTAATGATAACTTAAAATCAATGTGGCAAATCTTTTCTAATCAACGCCGAATATTCTTGTGATGAAATATTACCACGATTGCCCAAATGAACCACTTTGGGATTGGCAAGCGCATTATTTTTCCAAACGGTCAACTCATGCTTATTGTCAATCGCCCCTTTATCGTATAAATAATCCGCCAATCTGCCCGAAACGATAATGCGATAATCCATCGGTACATCATCAATCTGACTTACCATTTTATAAATAACCGTAGTACAGTTACTAAATAACGAATGATAAAATTTGGGCTTATCATTTAAATGATGACCATAATCCAAATAAGTTAAAAACAGATTTCTCATTTTGTCTTTATCATACAAAACAGGATAAACAGACACCCGCTCATCTCTGATATTGGTACGTGTATAAATCAAATCTCGCTCATCCCCTGCAATGATGGATAAATCATACAGTCTAAAAAATCCGCCAATCGTTGAAAACTCTTCACCAATCTCTTTACGAGTTTCTACCGAAAACACAAGCCTGTCAATATTACCCATCCCATCATCAAAGCCAAACGACACCATGATGTGAGCGATACTGTCCATGCCCCATGTCGTGCTAATCATATCAAGGCTTGATAAGTGATTGAGATTATAAGTGCGAGTATCCCAACGCTCGGTATAAGTGTCACCATGCCAATCAAAATCACGCACGTTGTGTATTGTGATAATATTATTGTTTTGGGTATAAGTAAATTGATGACGAAATTCATCTTGCCATATTCTGTCATTGCTGGGTTTCATGCTAAAAAACCAAGCAAACACAATACCAACAACCAATCCAAAAATGCGTACAGAATAATAACTTAATTTATCAATAATAAGCTGATTGGCAGATTTGACAATATAACTATCGGGCATAATTGCAATGACGGATAATAATAAAATAAAACCAATAACAATATAAGTCAATCTCCCCAAAGGCATATGCACCCATAATACCAAACACGCCCATATCGCCAATAAAATAATCATAAACGCATATAAAACAAAAAGCTTAGTCATGGTTTGTCCTTAACACTTGTTATAAAGTCTGTGGCGAATAGTAAATTAAGTGATATTAGACTTCTTTCCAAACCCTGATTTTTGTAGATTTTTAAAAACTTCAACCCTAATACTTACAAGGGTTTATTTTTAGTTTGGAAAGAGATTTATTATTAAAATACTAAAAAAGCAGATATTGCTATCATACCCCAAATTTGCTAAACTTGCACTTATTTTTGATTGGAAGTTCTTATGATAAAAACCCAAGACATCGCCGAGTTTGCCCCCAATGACAACCTAACCATTTGGGACGTGCGAGATGCTGACAGTTATAGGTCAGGTCATATCGCCCATGCCATCAATGTGCCAATTGAGCATATCAATGCCGAGACACTCGCCCAAAGCGTGGGCGATGTGTATGTGCTGTGCGGTGGTGGCACAAAGGCAGGGCGTGCGTGTGAGCTGTTAGAGAGCCTTGACCCAAGCCGTACCTATATCCATCTGACAGGCGGTACTCGTGGGGCAAAGGCGTTGGGCTGGACACTTATCGAAAACTGATTGATTAAAAATAATTAAAAATCAACAACTTAAAAATTTTTTTGAAATTTTTTAAAATAAATGATTGACACCACCCAAATTTACGCTATAATACGCACCACTAACAGCGATGATACATCGCAAATTGGTAAATCGGGGCGTAGCGCAGCTTGGTAGCGCATCTGCTTTGGGAGCAGAGGGTCGGGGGTTCAAATCCCTCCGCCCCGACCATTTAAAGCCTGTTTAGGCTTTTTTTGTTAGTATTGCAAGTTGAGCGCCTGTAGCTCAGTTGGATAGAGCATCCGCCTTCTAAGCGGGTGGTCGCAGGTTCGAATCCTGCCAGGCGCGCCATTTGCCTGATTATGAATGGCACATCTCATTATGGTGGGTATAGCTCAGTTGGTAGAGCCCCGGATTGTGATTCCGGTTGTCGTGGGTTCAAGTCCCATTACTCACCCCATATTCAAAACCACCCTATTGGGTGGTTTTTTACATCTCGTCTTTTATTTTTTATCCACATCCATCCAACAAAAAGGAAGTGCTCAGCACATCCCTACGTTTGCATATTAGACTTCCTACAAAACCCCAAATTAAAGAAAACCGTTCATGGCGAGCCATGCCTACCCATGAC
>NZ_MXAN01000135.1 GCF_002027545.1 Moraxella lacunata | reverse complement strand
GATTTGGGGGTCGGTTCAAACACCCCCTTTTTTTATTTGAATTAAACACCCTACCCGTCCAGCGACTCCGCCAAAATCACGCCACCGTCTTTTTTGGTAATGACCACCGTGCCAGAGCGTGGGGTTTTGCCCCCTGCCACCGCCCCAAATGTGCCTTCGGGGTGCTGAATGTTGATAAACAACGCCTTGCAGTCAGGGGTCATGGTAATGCCCGTTACTTCGCACCCTTTTGGCCCGACAAAAAAGCGTTTTAGCGTGTCGGGCGTGGCTTTTGCTCCCATGTGGGTCGTTTTGCCTGTGGTGGTTGTTAGGCTTGCTCCGTCTCCGATGTGATTGGGCAGACTTGCCAGTAGCATACAGTTGGTCGTTTTGGTGTACGCCCCGTCATCGGTCTGAATCCACAGCACGCCACGGGGGTCAAAAAACAGCCCGTCAGGGGACGATAGGTCGTTCTCGGCGCTCAAGCCCGATAGGTTCTGCTCGTGCTTGTCATGGGGAGATGCAAACAGATAAATATCCCAAACAAACGTACCGCCCACGCCCCCTGCCGTCTCGGCAAAGCGAATGATATGCCCGTGCTGATTGCCCTTGCCGTCATAGCTTCTGGGGTTTGCCCCGTTCACGTCTTCTTCTTTACGCTTAGAATTGTTGGTCAAAGTTACATAAATCTCACGAGTTATGGGGCTTACCGACACCCATTCTGGTCTGTCCATTTTGGTCGCCCCCACCTTATCGCCTGCCATACGAGCAAACACAGCAATCTCGGCATCGCTCTCAAAGTCGGCAAGCACAGGATTTTTCTTGGACAGCTCACGCCACTGCCCCGTGCCGTCATCGTGAAACACCGCCACAAACAGCGTGCCTTTATCGAGATATTTATCGCCCACCGCAAGCCCACCACCCACATCGGCATTTGTCCATTTGGCGTCGGAGACAAATTTATAAATGTACTCGCCCCGAGCATCATCGCCCATATAAAACACAAGCGGTTCGCCTTCGTTTGGTGGAGCAAAGGCACAGTTTTCATGGGCAAACCGCCCCAAACTTGTGCGTTTTACCGCTTTGGCTTTTGGATTAAAAGGGTCAATCTCGATAATGTAGCCAAAGGTATTAAAGGTGTGGCGACAATCGTCCGTGGCGGTTTTGTCTGCCTTGGCGGTGATGTCCCAATGGTCAAACTCGCCTGCCTGTCCGTCCTTTGGCGTGTGCCAACTGTAAGCAGGGTCGCCTATCGTGTCTTCTTTTAAGCCATATCGGGCAAGGCGTTTGTCGTTTTTGTCGCCGATGATGTCCTTGTCCGCCCCACGAGCGAACACATTCAAAAAGTTCTCTTCGGTCGTCAAATACGTCCCCCAAGGCGACAGCCCTGCCCCACATTGGTTGTTGATACCCACGCTCGATAAGCCTTGTGGGTCAAGGCGTGTTTTGACAAATTCACTGCCCTTTGCCACGCCTGACAGTCGGGTTGGCGTGCCACTGGTGTAGCGTTTGTTAAAGGGCGAATCTTTGATGAGTTCATAGCCTGTGGGCGTGCGTTTAATCTCCACCACCGACACGCCATGAGCGTGAATCTCACGGCGAACGTCATTGGCAAGTCGTCTTTTTTGAAAAATCTTGGGGGCGGTATCGTCTTGGTCGGAGTAATTTTCCATGGGATTTAGGTTTGAATTGGTGTATTCGTGGTTCATGGCAAGCAGTCCCCGCTCGGATACATCGGGGGCGTAACTGCCGTTTTTTAAGCCAAAAAACCACATACCGTCATGGTTGTCGCCCATGCGGTATTTAAAAGATTCGCCCACCACCATGCGGTCGTCCGTCCACTCGCCAAGTCCGCTCACAATGGGCGTACCCATGGGCAAAATCAGCTCGGCATGATAGCCGTCCGCCACAATCATGTCGCCCCCTGTGTAATGGGGAACGGCGGTGAATTTTAGGGCGGTTGGGCGTTTTAGGGGTTTGCCTGCATTGGTTGCCATTTTTGCACTGCTTGCCCCTGTGGCACAGCCCATAAGGGGCAATGAGCCAAAGAAACTTGCGGTCATCAGCCCTGCTCCGCCCTTTAAGATAGAGCGTCTTTTGATGAGCATATTGGCAAATTCGGGGTTGTTGGTGGGGTTTGAGTCTTCGATGATTTCGTCATCGTGGTCTAGGTCGGTATTGCTGTGCAATGGCATGGCGTACTCCAAAGGTTATCAAAGTACGCATAGAATAAGGGGTTTTTATGACGGTTTTGTGAACGGCTTATGATAATTTGATGAAATTATGCCAAGATAAGACGGACAGACCGTCTTATTTTTTAAAACACCCAAAATGATATATTTATCTCATGAAATTGCAATTTACCCCACAATCACAATAAATTAACAATATTTATTTTATCAAACCTTCAACAAACTCAATAAAATCCACCGCAATGGTTGTGCCACATTGCTCATCAATCTCACGCACGCACGTTGGGGACGTTACGTTAATCTCGGTAATTTTTGCTCCGATTAGGTCAAGCCCCACAAAATACAAGCCTTTTTCTACCAACATAGGGGCGACTTTTTCAGCAACGGCTCGCTCAGCGTCTGTCAGTGGCATGGCAACGCCGCGACCGCCCGCCGCCAGATTACCCCGAGTCTCGCCCCCTTGTGGGATACGAGTCAAACAAAATGGTACGACTTTACCGCCAACAATTAGCACTCGCTTATCGCCGTCTTTAATCTCAGGCAGGTATTTTTGAGCCATAATAGGCAAGGTTCCCAGTTGGGTCAGCATCTCCAAAGTTGAACCGATGTTTGGGCTGTCTGCCGTCAAACGAAAAATCCCCATACCGCCCATGCCGTCAAGCGGTTTGACAATCACATCTTTATGCTCATTGATAAATGAACGAATGTGCAACTGCCTAGCAGTAACAATGGTCGGACTCATCAGCTCGCTAAACTGCGTGGCAAAGAGCTTTTCATTACACGCACGCACCGAACTTGGGTCATTTGCCACCAACACGCCTGCACGCTTGGCGTATTCCAACAGGTGCAGAGCGTATAAAAAATTCATGTCAAAAGGCGGGTCTTTACGCATCAAAATCACATCAAATTCTGTGGCTTTGACGGTTGTTTTTTCGCTAAGTTGATAAAAATCATCAGGATTTTTAAAGACTTCCACGTCCTGCTTATCCACGCACAGCTCGCCCTTGTCAAGCCACAAATCATGAATGCCACAATACGCCAAACCATGCCCACGCTCGGCTATCGCCCACATCATCGCAAGGGACGTATCTTTTTTGTAGTTAATGGTGGCAATATCGTCCATGACGATAAGAAAGTTAAGTTTTTTCATCATATTTTCCAGTTTTTAAAATGGTTAAAAAGGTTGGTTGTGGCTCAAAAAAGCATACTGCCAAGAAAACCGCTCAGTGAGCCTGTCGAACCATGACGGAAATCGACCCGCAGGCAGGCTCAGATACCATGATACC
>NZ_MXAN01000134.1 GCF_002027545.1 Moraxella lacunata | reverse complement strand
GGGTAGGTTTTTTGGAACGGAAAACTATTGCCTGCTCATAACGGTTTTCCGACTCGCAGGCATGGCTCAGAGCGAACGGAAAACCTAGTTTGGCATACTTTTTAGGCTGCCACCAAAAATAAAAAACACGGTAAAATTTTACCGTGTTTTGTTTGAAAAGTTAGGTTTAATCAAAAATGTCTTTAACTTCATCTTTGATTTTGTCAAAAAACCCCTTTTTTTTGGCACTTGCTCCGTTGTCGCTATTTAGGGTTTTGGCAAATTGCTCAAGCAAGGATTTTTGTTCGCTAGTCAAATTGGTGGGTGTCTCAATGATGATTTTGCACAGCAAGTCGCCCTGCATGCCACCACGCACGGTCATTACACCCTTGCCACGCACACGCAACACTTTGCCACTTTGGGTGCCTTCGGCAACTTTGATTTTTAGGCGACCACCGCCCAACGTGGGGATTTCTACTTCATCGCCAAGTGTGGCGGTGGCGATATTGACAGGAATATCAAGGTGCAAATCCGCCCCATTTCTGGTAAAGATGTCGTGCGGTTTGACATGAATCTCAACATACAAGTCACCATTTGGCATGCCATTGTCGCCCGCTTCGCCCTTGCCTGATAGGCGGACACGGTCGCCATTGTCCACGCCAGCAGGGATGGAGACTTCTAGGGTCTGAGATTTGTGCTGTTTGCCTTTGCCATGACAATCAGGGCAGGGGTTTTTGATTTTTTTGCCAGTGCCGCGGCAGTCAGGGCAGGTTTGTTGCATGACAAAAAAGCCCTGTTGGACACGCACCTGACCATGTCCGCCACAGGTAGGACAGCTGACGACATCGCTGGCAGACTTTACCCCTTTACCATCGCAGGTCTCACAGTGAACGCTCGTGCTGTATGTGATTTCTTTTTTACAGCCAGCTACCGCTTCTTCTAGGGTGAGACTGATTTGGTAGAGCAAATCCGCTCCTTTGCTAGCACGAGAAGAGCCACGAGAGTTGCCGAACATATCACCAAAGATGTCGCCAAAACCGCCACCGCCACTAAAGCCACCACGAGCCCCACCGCCAAAGAAACTACCAAAGATGTCGTTTAGGTCGTCAGCACTAAATCCGCCAGCATTGCCAAAACCACCGTTGTTCATGCCCTGCTCAAAGGCACTGTGTCCCATACGGTCATAAGTGGCACGTTTTTGGGCGTCCGACAGTACTTCATACGCCATCGTTGCTTCTTTGAATTTTTCTTCGGCACTTGGGTCGTCTGGGTTTTTGTCGGGGTGATATTTCATCGCAAGACGGCGGTAGGCTTTTTTAATCTCTTTATCGTCTGCCGACTTGTCCACGCCCAAAATGGTATAAAAATCTTTACTCATGTGTTGTCCTGATTGGCTTTTGGCTACTTAGGCGACCCAAAAAGGTCACGATTCGCAAAAATAAAAAATTTGCCTATTTATGGTGCTTTTATGCCATTTATCAAGCGTGATTGGTGTGATTTTTTACCAATTTTCAAAAATTTATGGCAAAATACCCCGCATTATCCCTATTATCATCCTGTGTTTATGAAAATCACCAAACTGCTCTTGGCACTTGCCATCATCGCCCTTATCATCGTGGCAGGCTCGCCTTATTATAAGCTCTACACCCTAAAAAACGCTTATGACAATGGCGACTATACTCCCATCATCAACAGCATAGACTTTGAGACACTACGCCCAAACCTAAAACATCAGCTCATCACCAAAACGGATAACTGGCTTGGCTCTAACGACGTGGTGCAGGGCTTGTCACTCTTTGGTGGACTGCTTGGGCTAGATGGTGCCAAACTTAACACCATCGCCCACAGCTTTATCAATACTGCCGTGGATAAGGGCGTTACCCCTGAGAATCTAACTCGGCTTGCCCAAGGCGACGTTCAGCCCGAGAGTGAGCCCATGCTTGTGGGCATTGCCTTGTTTGGCGGTTATGTCGATACTGAACGCCTACTCACCGACTACATCAGCACAGGCGACATGAACATCGCCATCGATAACCAAAAAACCGCCATCGCCGCCAAGACAAGCGACAACATCGGACAGCCGACCCAGCCCAAGCTGTCGTACTGTGGTATCAACTGCTTTGAAGTCGCCACCACCATCAAAGATAAGCCCTATACCATCGTCATGCACCGTCATCAAGTACTAGACTGGCAGATAGTTAATGTTGTTCTGCCTTGATTAACACAAAACAAAACCGCCATTAAGACGGTTTGGTTACAACAAGATTAGCACACCCCAATCTTAATCAATCTTAATCAATCTTAATCAACCTAAATCGAAAAAGACGACCCACAACCACAAGTAGTCGTGGCGTTGGGGTTATCCACGACAAAGCGAGAGCCTTCAAGCCCTTCGATATAGTCAATCGTTGAGCCGTGCAGGTACTGATAGCTTAGACTGTCCACCACGAGCGTGGCATCACCATTGTCAAAGGTGGCATCGTCATCGTCTAGCTCATCGGCAAAATCAAAGCCGTAGGAGAAGCCCGAACAGCCCCCGCCTGTTACATAGACCCGAAGCATGAGCTCGTGATTGCCTTCGGCGTCTTTTAGTTTTTGTAATTTTTTGGCGGCGTTGTCGGTTAGGGTCATGACGTTTTGCATGGTTTTTCTCTTGTTAAAATTTTTACAATTCTTAGGGATAATTATACCATAATAAGCCCAAATTTTAGCGATACAAGGTATAATAGAGAATTTTTAACTTATTTTGCACATTGAATTATCATGATAGAATTTAAAAATGTCGCTGTCCGCCGAGACGGACGCTTGCTGTTTAGTGAATTTGATGCCCAGCTCCACAAAGGGCAACGCATCGGCTTAACAGGCAACAACGGCACCGGCAAATCCACACTGTTCGCCACGATATTGGGCGAGCATGGCACGGACGTGGGGCAGATTGACGTACCAAAGGATTGGCAAATTGCTCACATGAAACAAGAAGTTCATGCCAGCGAGCAGACTGCCCTTGATTATGTGTTATCTGGCGATGATGAGTGGTATCATCTTAACAACAAAATCCAAAACCAATCTGCCCTATCCGAGCATGACATCGCCCCCATTTACCAAAGGTTTGATGAGATAGACGGCTATCGTACCCCGTCTAAGGCAGGGCAGATTTTGTCAGGGCTAGGATTTGGCGAACATGAACATACTCGCATGGTGCGTGAGTTCTCAGGCGGTTGGCGTATGCGTCTAAACCTTGCTCGCACGCTCATGCACCGAGCGGACGTGTTACTGCTTGACGAGCCGACCAACCACTTGGATTTGGATGCGATTTTGTGGTTAGAAGAGTGGCTGCTTAAATTTGACGGCTTGATTTTGCTCATCAGCCATGACCAAGAATTTTTGGACGGCGTGTGCGGACATATCTTGCACATAGAGCAGGGCAAAATTAACCTATATACGGGCAATTATAGCCAGTTCGTTCGCACCCGAGCCGAGCGACTAGAACAACAGCAGTCCGCCTTTGCCAAACAACAAGCAACCAAAGCCCGCCTAGAAGACTTCATTCGCCGTTTTCGTGCCAAAGCCAGCAAAGCCAAACAAGCCCAAAGCCGTCTCAAACAGCTTGACCGCATGACCGACATCGCCCCTGTCATGGCAGACAGTGGGTTTGATTTTCGCTTTTATCCGCCCACGCACATGGCAAGTCCACTCATCACGCTAGATAACGCATCTATCGGCTATGATAAACCTTTGATAACCAAGATAAACTTACAAATCACGCCCGACACACGGCTTGGCGTATTGGGGGCAAATGGGGCGGGCAAAAGTACGCTAATTAAGGCACTCGTGGGCGATTTACCGCTACTTTCAGGCACGCACCGAGCGTCTGATAATCTCATGCTTGGCTATTTTAATCAACACCAAATGGACACACTTGATGAGTCCGCCACCCCGCTTATCCTGCTTCGGCGACTGGCAGGGACGACATCAGACGCCGATTTGCGGGCGTTTTTGGGGAGTTTTGATTTTCGTGGCGATAAGATTGACACGCCTTGCCGTCTGTTTTCTGGGGGCGAAAAGGCACGGCTTACCCTTGCTCTTATCGTCTGGCAACGCCCCAACGTGCTGGTGCTAGACGAGCCGACCAACCACCTAGACCTATCCATGCGAAACGCACTCATGCTCGCCTTGCAAGACTTTGACGGTGCGTTAATCTTGGTATCGCACGACCGTGGTCTCATCACATCTGTGTGCGACAGCTTGATATTGGTCGCAAACGGGCGGGCGGACGAGTTCACAGGAGACATGGCGGACTATGCTGAGCACCTAAGACAAGCTCGCCTTGCCAAACTCGCCCAAAACAAAGCGAACAATCCGCCCCCAACGGCAGACGACACATCGGACAAACCTGCCCTAACCAAAGAAGAAATCCGTAAAAAAAATGCCGAAAACCGCCAAAAAACCGCTCCCTTGCGTAAGCAAATTGACAAACTAGAAAAAGAGCTGGACACGCTAGGGGCGAAACTTGCCGAGATTGAAACCGCCCTATCGGACACCGCCCTGTATGATGACGACCAAAAAGACAAACTCATGAATCTGCTTACCGACCAAAGCCAAACACAAAAACAGCTAAACGACACCGAAGAGAGTCTGCTTATGGCAATGGACGAGTTGGAGACGTTGGAGCGAGCGTTGGAAGAGTGATTTTAATATTGAAATCAGGCGTATAGGGGCGAATCACATTCGCCCCAAATCAGATTTTATGGTAAATTAACCCCAATTTGCACCAATGCTAAATTTTGAAAACATTTTTGTAGGGGCGTGTTGAACACGCCCGTTGGTGTATTTTGAGGTTAAATGACTATATTTAAAATAAAGGATAAATGTGATTTACCCCTACAAACCACATTAAATCATCAAAACCCCATTTACCAAACCCATTAAAAATGAAACAACCCCCCAAACACGACTATTACGCCATTTTGGGCGTGTCAAAATCGGCAGATATCGGGCAAATCAAAAAAGCCTATCGCCAACTTGCCCAAACCCACCACCCCGACAGAGCAGGCGAGAGCGGATACATCGTGCTGATTAACGAAGCCTATGCCACCTTAAAAGACCCCAAAAAGCGTGCCAAATATGACGTGTATCATGCCGTTTATTTTAGCACGACTGGCAAAATCGCCCACAAGGTCGCCACCACCGCTCGCTACAACCTACAAAAATCCCCCACCGTCATGGCAAATTTAAAAAAGCTAGAACGCCAAGCGACCGCTTTTGCCCAGTTTGCCGAGCATGAATTAAAGCCTGTCTTTATCAAAAACGCCAAAACTTTATTTGGCAAATTTAATGACCTTATGGCAACCCATACTCCCAATGCTAATGCTAATTCCAAGCCCAATTTTAATCCCAATGCTAATCACAGCACCGCCCAAACCACGCCCACCCTTGTCATCACGCCAGAGCTTGCCATACATGGCGGACAGATAACCTTTACCCACAACGGTCAGACCATTCGCACCACCTTGCCACAGGGCTTGACAGACGGCTCACAAATCAAGCTGACTATGGGCGGGGTGGCGGTGTGGTTTGTGGTGCGGGTGCAAGGGTAATTTATTGACATAAAATCGCACAATAGAAAATAAAATTGCCCGCCTGCAATAAACGATTTTTTTAAAAGGGTAGCAACCATTAAAATCATTAGACTTCTTTTCAAACCTAGATTTTTATGGATTTTTTAA
>NZ_MXAN01000133.1 GCF_002027545.1 Moraxella lacunata | reverse complement strand
GATTTGGGGGTCGGTTCAGACTTTATCCTTATATTTTTGATGCCAACCGAACAAAAACAGCATCGTTTCGGTTATAATAGTGGCTTTTGAAAGTACAGTGCGTTACTGTTTTACACCAATGATGCCAACTTCACAGTTTTATTTACCAGTTTTGTTGGAAATCTGCTATACTTAGCTGTAATTTTAACATGAATTTTTCAAAATTAACATGCTTTGTAACGCATTCTTTACACAAAGAATATGATACAACATTTTGACAACAATTTTAACCACCTAGAAACGCTATGTCTCAAAAAAATTCTGCCGTTCGTCTGATTTCTTACCTAAAAAACCTAATTTTGGCAATTTTTGCACTGATTTTAATCTTGGTGCTAACTTTTCCAATCGGGTTTTATGGCATGGCAATGTATCTTGAACCGAGCTTGCCAAACATCAAAGAATTAAAAACCATGCCCCTAGAAATGCCCCTACAAATCTACACCGCAGACAACAAACTCATCGGGCAGTATGGCAACAGGTATTCACTGCCTGTGGCATATGAAGACATTCCTGAGACCATGATTCAAGCGTTTTTGGCGGCAGAAGACGACACCTTTTTTGAACATACTGGCATTAGCGTCAAGGGGCTTGGGCGTGCCATTACTGAGATGATTTCAACCACGGATGGACAAACGGGCGGCTCTAGCATCACTCAGCAGGTTGCCAAAAACTACTTTTTAAGTCCTGAACAGACCTTTGAACGCAAACTCAATGAGATGTTCATCGCCCGAAAAATCGAAAACGAACTCAACAAACAAGAAATCATGACCTTATATGTCAATAAGATTTATTTAGGTCAAGGGGCATATGGCATCCGTGCTGCTGCCAAACGTTATTATAGCAAATCGCTAGATAACCTAACCGTGGCAGAGATGGCGATGCTGGCAGGCTTGCCCAAAGCCCCATCCGACTTTAATCCTGTCATTAACCCCAAACGTGCCTTAGAGCGACGCAACTGGATTATCGGGCGAATGCTTGCCGAAGGTTACATCACCAAAGCCGAGCACGACGAAGCACTGTCTGCTGACATCGGGCTAAACATGTATCAAGAGCGGTTGGATGTCAATTTGCCTTATATCGCTGAGATGGCACGCTCCGCCTTGGTTGAACGCTATGGCACGCAAGTCATGGACAGTGGTTGGCGAGTGCAACTGACCATTGATAGTACCGACCAAATCAAAGCAAGGCAATCCATTTTAAATGGCACTTATGGTCACAACGCTTCTGCCAATACCACTTATCGTGGTGTTGAAGCATTGACAGGCAACTTAGCCAATTTTAAACCCTTTACATTTAGAGATGGTGAGCGATTTCGTGATATGCTCCCCGCCAAAGTGGTAGAAGTCAAAAACGGTCAAATCCGAGCCGAGCTCCAATCAGGCGAGACCGTGCGTGTCATCATGAACATGCATTACGCTGACAGCAGAGTCAGGGGCAAGCGTCGTGGCTTTGGCACCAATTTGGTCGCTGGTGATAGAAAAGAGCTAAAACCCGCCATTGAAGTGGGTAACATCATCAGAGTCAGCAAACAAGGCAACAGCTGGTATGTGACTCAACCGCCACGCACCCAAGGGGCATTGGTGGCGATGAACCCCCAAAATGGTGCCTTAGAAGCCGTGGTTGGTGGTTTTCACTTTAACCAAAGTAAATTTAACCGTGCCACCCAAGGTTATCGCCAACCGGGCTCCATCATCAAGCCATTGGTCTATGCCGCCACTTTTGAGAACACCAAACTAAGCCCCAGCGACATCATTTCAAATGACCCCATCGTTATCGGCAACTGGCGACCCAAAAATGCTGGCGGGGGTGCAGGCGGTGCTGTCTCCATCTCTAACGCTTTGGCACGCTCACTTAACCTACCTTCCATCCGCATGATGCAACGAGCAGGGGTTGAGCCCACCCGTGAGATGTTGTCTTATTTCAGCCTAGAAAAAGACCGTCTGCCACAATCTTTGGCATTGGCACTAGGGGCAACCGATGCCACACCCTTACAAATGGCAACCGCTTATGCCACATTTGCCAATGGCGGTCATCGCATTCAACCTTATATCATCGAACGCATTTATAATTTTCACAACGAAACCATTTTCCAAGCCAATCCCGTCCAAGCCTGTGCCGTATGCTTTAACAAAGAACTAAGCAAGGTAAATACTCGCCTGCTAGATGGCTTTGGTCATACAGAAAATGACAAATCAGTCCAAGACAAAGACGACAACACCGACAGCCAATCCAATCAAAAAGAACAAGACCCACCACAAAGTGCCGACCGCACCAAAGCTCTAATCGCCCGTGCCAATGCCGCCAAAAAAGAATTGCAATCACGTCAAGACGACCATCGCAACGAACACCCAACTTTGGATGCCGCCCCCATCTTTGACCGCCTAAACCCCAAACAAGCCATTCAGTACGGCATCTCAGAGCAAGCCCCACGCATCCTATCGGTGCGTACCACTCGATACATGAGTAGCATGTTAAAAGACGTGATGACAAGTGGCACCGGCAGAAGGGGCAACTTTCGCTCTGACTTAGGGGGCAAGACAGGCACCACCAACCAAGCCAAAGACGTGTGGTTTGCGGGCATTCAACGCAATCATGTGGCAGTGGTTTGGCTGGGCTATGATGAGCCAGCATCACTTGGTTCAGGTGCCTTTGGTGGCACACTTGCCATGCCGATTTGGACTGATTTTATGAGACACCAACTAAGGGGCGAACCCATCAAATGGGTGGATGATGGCAATATCGCCAAAAGCAAAAAGACCGAGCAAAAAGTCATCAGCATCACCGATGACAACGAAGACGAAGCCATCGAAGAGATTGCCCAAGACGAACTAGAAAGAGAAGAGCTGGCACGAGAAGAAGCCGAGCAAGCCCTTGCCGATGAGTTCTTAGGCACAGACATTGCCGAAAGCTCTGGCGATGAGATTATCCCCGAAGGCGACGGCGAGCCTGTCAATGACTAGCCTACCCCAAACAAAAACACGGCTTATCTCTGAGCCGTGTTTTTTTATCATAAATTTTATTTTTTCTCTTTTTCAGGTCTGACCCAATTTTCAATGGTAACTTGCTTGCCACGAGCGACCACTAATTTATTTTCCGCACAATCTTTGGTAATTACCGACCCTGCCCCAATCGTGGCATTTGCCCCAATCTTGACAGGGGCAACCAGTACCGCATTTGAACCAACTCGCACTTCATCGCCGATGACGGTTTTAAATTTATTCACGCCGTCATAGTTAGCGGTAATGGTTCCTGCTCCGATGTTGGTTTTTTGCCCAATGGTGCTATCGCCCAAATATGCCAGATGATTGGCTTTTGCCCCTGTTGCCATTTGCGTGTTTTTAAGCTCCACAAAGTTGCCAATATGCACATCATCAGCCGTTACCGCCTTTGGACGCAATCTGGCAAAAGGTCCGATTTGGTTATTTTCGCCAACGGTTGCATGATCAAACATACTATATGGAGCAACGACTGTGCCACTTGCAATGGTTGTGTTTTTAATCACACAGCCTGCACCGATTTGCACATTATCGCCAATTTGACAATCGCCTTCAAAAATCACATTGATATCAATCTGCACATCTTTCCCCACCGTCAGCGTACCACGCAAATCAAAACGGCTTGGGTCAATGATATGCACGCCTTGTTTCATCAACAGCTCGGCTTGATGTTGTTGCCAAGTGCGTTCTAATTGGGCAAGTTGTACACGGTCATTCACCCCTTCAATTTCAAACTGGAATGTGGGCGATACCGTATCAATATCAATGCCGTCATCAACCGCCATTTTGACAATATCGGTCAGATAATATTCGCCTTGTGCATTGTCATTATTTAGATTTTTTAAATATTTATGTAAAATTTCATTAGCAACACAATACACACCGCTATTAATTTCTTGAATCTCTTTTTGAGCGTCTGTGGCGTCTTTTTCTTCCACAATGGCAACCACTTGGCTATTTTTGCGAATAATTCGCCCAAGCCCAAACGGATTATCCAGATTCATGGTCAGCATGGCAAATGGGCTTTGGCTATTTACCAGCTTTTGTAAGGTATCCACGCCAATCAAAGGCACATCGCCTGATAAAATCAGACTTTTACCGTCCGTTGGCAACACCGGCAACGTCATGGCAACAGCATGACCTGTACCCAATTGCTCGGCTTGCTCCACCCATTCAATCGTTTCATGAGCAAATGCGTCCTTGACCTTTTGCCCTTCAAACCCATAGACCACGATATTTTTTTGGCTATTTACCTGTTTGGCGGTTGCCAAGACGTGTGCCAATAAGGGCTTGCCTGCTAAGGGTTGCAAGACTTTGGGGTTGGCGGACTTCATGCGAGTGCCTTTACCACCTGCTAGAATGATGATGTTTAACATGGTAAATCCTTACTAAAATAGGTAAAATTATTATAACATGGAATGTGGAAAAACATAAAGTCAGATAAATTTATACAACCGCTTGAAATGCCATTTATCAATAATATACTCAAATTAATCTTGGTGGTAATTCATAAAATCACAACCACAAATACCACCGCCGACATCACCCCTGCCAATATGTCATCAATCAATATCCCAAATCCGCCAGAGACATTTTTATCCACCCATTTGATGGGAAAAGGTTTGATAATATCAAAAAAGCGAAATAAAATAAATGGAATAATCAAATAACCCCAAACATCAATAAAATAATCGCTTGTTATATCATACATTTTAAAACCATAATAATGTTCTATGATTGCTCCAAAATCATAGAATTTATCGTAGGAAATCGGCAATAACGCAATCCACATTCCTACCCATTCATCAAAGACGATATGCGGGTCATCGTGGGTGTTCATCAAATCAGACGTTTTGCCACAAATATAACTGCCAATCAGACAACCAATAATGGTAATTATTAAAAACCCCCAAACCCCCAATAAAAGCATGGGTAAGGCAATAATAACTCCGCCTACCGTCCCCCAAGTGCCAGCAGCTTTTTTGGGCAGACCAGAACCCAAGCCAATCCCCAGCCAATATACGCATTTTTCAAAGGTGGTGGCGGTGGTCGGGCAGGGCGGACAAGGGTTTGATTTACGAATGTCGGGTTTGTGGTTGGTGGCTTGGCTCATTCTATGGTCTTATTTATTGAGTTTTGATATGATAAAGTATTTCGCTCAAACGAGAACCCACATCATCAATATCATCAATTTGGCTTAATTTTTGAATGGGTGCTTTGGACAAAGTATGCCAAGTTGTTTTAAAATTTGGCACATCATTTTCTTGGTTAGTATTCATATTTTCTTGATGGCGGAATTTGTGTGTTAAAAAATTAACACTGTGCGTATATTCAATATAAGGACCATGATTAGATGATAAATCATAGCCAATCAAATAAAAGTCTTTATCATTATCAATGGTGCGATAATCAAAAAGATATTGCCAACTACCATATCGTCCATGACCGTAATAAAAGATAAGTTTATTCCCTTCGGCTTCAATCTCCAATTCTGGGGCAAAATATACGCCACCATCTTCATTTTCGGACGCAAATAATGCTTTATTTTCCAAAACTTTTTGGTAGCCTTGATTGGTTTTAAATAAAATAACAATCCCACGCCGATTTCTATCCACCATATCGCCAGAGTATGTTTTTTCCCATGCTGATTTTTTAGTGTCTTTGATGAGTAACACGCAATCTTTTTTGCCGTCTTTATTAAAATCAGCTTGGCAATGTGTTTCGGTTAATTTAAATCCCTTGGGGATAAATTTTTGAAAAGATTGATTATTGGCAAATGCTTGATTGCATAAACCACAAGATAATAAAACCACCAAAATAAATTTATTCATGATTAACGCCTTTTTAATTAACAAGCATTTATCAAAAATGCTCCCACCCTTTTACCAATAACTCCACTTGTTTTTTATCATGTAAAAACACCAATCCCTTATCCGCCACAATTTGCCCAATCGGATAAATAGCCATATCAGGATTTTGGGTTTTAAATAAATCAAGTTTAGCAGAAGGCATGGTAAAGCACAACTGATAATCATCGCCCCCATTGATTTGATGTTGCCATTTTTGGGCGTGGGGCAAGGCATCGAGCAGGGCATGGCTTGGTATGGCATCAAGGTCAATCACCGCCCCCACACCACTTGCCGTCAAAATATGCCCCAAATCCTGCCCCAAGCCGTCCGAGATGTCAATCATGCTAGTTGCAAAGCCGATAAGTCGCTCCCCAAGTGCCACCTGTGGGGCAGGGTATTGCATGGCTTGGCGTAGGTCGTGGGGCAGACTGTCTGGCGGTCGGTTGGCGTGTCCATCTCCATTTAAATCGTCCAAAATCCCATGTAAGGCAAGGCTTGCAAGCCCCACCACGCCACTTACGCACACCATATCGCCCACGCACGCCCCTTGCCGTGTGATTGCTTGGCTTGACGGAACAAAACCCAAAGCCGTAACCGAAATCGCCAAAACGGGCGAGCCTGTGGTATCGCCCCCAATCAGCTCTACCCCAAACGGTGTGCAAGCCGCCGCCAAACCCTCTGCAAACGCTTGACAAAAATCATCATTCGCCATGGCTTTTGGTAAAGACAATCCCACCAAAATGGCGTAAGGTGTTGCCCCCATGCTGGCAAGGTCGGACAGATTGACCGCCACCGACTTGTAGGCAATGGCGTGCGGGTCGGTCTCATGAACAAAATGCCGTCCTGCCACGAGCGTATCCACACAGCTGACAAGCTGGCTATTTGGCGGAATATGGCTTACCGCACAATCATCGCCAATGCCCAAAACGGTATTGGCATGGCGTGTGGTGGCGTGTTTAAAATGGGTGTAGATTAGGGAAAATTCGGACATGCGTCAATCCGTTTGATGGTTCTAAAAAAGGGCAGAATTTGAACCGCACCCCAAA
>NZ_MXAN01000132.1 GCF_002027545.1 Moraxella lacunata | reverse complement strand
CCCAAACCCCCCACCATCTCTGGCAGGGGGTTTGGTTTGACTTGGTTAGTCTTGTTTGCTGTTAAGCTAATCTTGTTAGATTAGTTCTTAACGTTAGCAACAACACCAGCACCTACGGTACGACCACCTTCACGGATGGCGAAGCGTAGACCTTTGTCCATGGCGATTGGGTGGATAAGCTCAACACTCATCTCAACGTTGTCACCAGGCATAACCATTTCAGTACCTTCTTGTAGGGTGATGGCACCTGTTACGTCAGTGGTACGGAAGTAGAATTGTGGACGATAGCCATTTAGGAATGGGGTGTGACGACCACCTTCTTCTTTTGACAGTACGTATACTTCAGCGTCAAAGTTGGTGTGTGGGGTGATTGAACCTGGTTTGGCTAGTACTTGACCACGTTGAACTTCTTCACGCTTAGTACCACGTAGTAGCACACCACAGTTCTCGCCCGCACGACCTTCGTCTAGTAGCTTACGGAACATCTCAACACCAGTACAGGTAGTTTTGGCAGTGTCTTTAATACCTACGATTTCAACTTCATCACCAACTTTGATGATGCCAGATTCAACACGACCTGTTACCACAGTACCACGACCAGAGATAGAGAATACGTCTTCGATTGGCATTAGGAATGCTTTATCGATGTCACGCTCAGGCTCAGGAATGTAGCTGTCTAGGGTGTCTAGTAGTTCTAGGATGGCAGGCTCGCCGTATTGACCAGCATCACCGTTTAGACCTAGTAGTGCAGAACCTTTGATGATTGGGGTGTCATCACCTGGGAAGTCATAGTCAGATAGAAGTTCACGCACTTCCATTTCAACAAGTTCTAGAAGTTCTTCGTCGTCTACTAGGTCGCACTTGTTCATGAATACCATGATGTAAGGTACGCCAACCTGACGAGATAGAAGGATGTGCTCACGAGTTTGTGGCATAGGACCATCTGTTGCTGCAACTACTAGGATAGCACCGTCCATCTGAGCGGCACCAGTAATCATGTTTTTAACATAGTCGGCGTGACCGGGGCAGTCTACGTGTGCATAGTGGCGAGCTGCGGTGTCATACTCGATGTGAGAAGTGTTAATGGTAATACCACGAGCTTTTTCTTCAGGAGCTGAGTCAATGGCAGCGTAGTCTTTTGCTTCACCACCGTGGTGCTTAGCAGCAACAGTTGCGATAGCA
>NZ_MXAN01000131.1 GCF_002027545.1 Moraxella lacunata | reverse complement strand
TTTTGGGGTGCGGTTCATAGCCCCCCTTTTTTTTGATTTGAATGCCAATGACGCTAAAAATCAGGGTGTAAAAATCCCAACAAGCCAAATATATACCCTAGTGCCATAGACGTTACGACAAAGCCAATCAAAGCACCAATGCTAATTAAGATGGGTTTTAGCCATGTTTTTCGCTCATACTCATCACCTATCTCATCTTTGACATAGGCAACCTGCTTTTTGCCAAGACCGAAATACCAAGCAAATAGAATGATAAGCCCTGTGGCATTAGGTAGGCTAATACCTGTCGTCATTTCAAAAATCACCAAGCCAAACATGATGGCAAGTACAATAAATGCCAAAGTTTTGCTTTGTTGTGCTAATTCATCTTCGCCCAATTCCTGCCAGTTTAGAGCGTGCATATAAATGGCGACAGGCACGAAAATTAGGGCAATAAAGGTGGCTTTATTGGGGTTCCATAGATAGGGCGTGTAATATTCATCTGCACTAGAATCATAGCTTGGGCTTTGATAGGGGTTAAAGCTTGGCTCGGGTGATGGTTGGTTGTGATGAATGGGCTGTGGCGAGGTAAAAAAGTGAGGTTCTTGGGCGTGTAGTTTGGCGTCATAGCTTGGACGGACGGTGGGGTTTAGTAGCCATTCATTGACTGCTTTGATGACTTTGGGGTCCAAGGTCTGGGCATGAGTGTTTAGAGCTTGGCGGATTTGCACATCCGTAGCGTATGCTGACAATCCTAAGACTTGATAAAGGTTTATCATGTATTATCCTAATATTTCAAAATATAACCATATCATACCACAATATTACTATAAAATAAAAAGAAAAATTATTTATGAGTGATGATTTCTTACTAACCCATGAAAATTTATTATCAATGACCCAAAAAAGCTTTGTTTTGTAAAAATATTGTTACAATGCCCATCTTTATAAAAATATGGCAACAAAACAATCATGAACAAAAACACGCTTATCATTGGCTTTATGCTATTTGCCTTTTTCTTTGGTTCGGGCAATTTAATTTTTCCACCCAAATTGGGCTTTGAAAGTGGGCAATTTTTTATCCCTGCTATGTTGGGTTTTATCTTGACAGGTGTGGGTCTGCCTTTGGCGGTTTTGATGATTGGTTCAAAGTATGACGGTGGCTATCAGCATGCTCTTGCTAAGATTCACCCTTGGTTTTCGGTGGCATTATTGTCAGCGATTTATCTGACCATCGCTCCGTTTTTTGTCATTCCACGCACAGGGGCGGTGGCGTATGAGATGGCGGTTGTGCCGTTTTTGGATACGCCAAGTTGGGTGAATTTACTCATTTTCACCGTGATTTATTATGCCATATCGCTGTGGCTGTCTATCAATCCCAGTAAGCTTGTTGACCGTATCGGCTCGGTGCTAACGCCTGTTTTGCTTGTTACGGTGCTGGCTCTGATTGTCATGTCTTTTGCCAAATTGGGCGGTAATCCTGCCAGCGTTGCCACAGACGGCTATCAGAGTAAGGCGTTTTTTGTGGGCTTTTTGGAAGGGTATAACACCATGGATATGATTGCGTCCGTGGCGTTTTCGGTGATTGTGATGAGTGCCATTAGCCAAAAACTTGGCGAGCGTGCCAATCTGTTTGCCGAGACCACCAAGGCAGGGCTGATTGCTACGTCTGCGTTGGCACTCATTTATCTGTCCCTTGGCTGGATTGGCAACCATTTGCCCCTATCGGCAGATGAGCTAACGCAAGTGGCGGGCAGAGGGCAAAACATCGGCACGTTTATTTTGAATAAATCGGCGGTGCTGGGCTTTGGTTCGGCAGGTGGGGTGGTGCTTGGGCTGATTGCGTCTTTGGCGTGTCTGACCACCACGGTGGGGCTGACCGTGTCGGCATCTGAGTATTTTCATGAGATGTTTCCCAAAATTGGCGGAGTTAATTTATCCTACAAAGCTTATGTCATTCTCTTTACGCTCATCGGCTTTGTGCTTGCCAATCAGGGGTTAAGTGCGGTCATTAGCAAATCCATTCCTGTCCTGCTTGTGCTGTATCCGATTACCATGACGGCGATGATTTTGCTTGGGCTAAATATCATGAAACCCTTACCTGTCTTTGCCAAGCGAGTAAGCATTGGCTTGGTAACGGTCGTGTCGGTGCTGTCTGTGGCAGGCATAAACATTCCTTTAAAAGAATATTCGATGGAGTGGCTACCATTTGCCATTGTCGGGCTGATTGCAGGGCTTATTTTTGATAAAATTAAAAAATAAGTCAAGATAAACCCCAAACTTGCATATTTGGGGTTTATTTTTTATTAAGGCATTTCTATTGCTGAGTATGTGCCTGTAAAGCCTTTTTTGCCCACACCCGTTTGCCAATGCTATGAATGATTAAGGTAATCAGTAGCCCCCAAAAATAACTCATCATTTGATATATCATGCCCCCATATCGCCATGCAATCGGCTCTACCTTATCATCAACAATTTTATAATGATGTTCTACGGGGTCGCCAAGACTGTCTGTCCATGTTGTTAATAAATAGGTTTGGTCGGGATTTTGATGAAGTTTAAGAGAATAACCATTTTGACTGCGGTAAGTGGTTGGACTTTTACATAATTGGTAATCGTTGGGTGCCTGCTCATACTCTTTTAGGATAACAAGTGGTAACAGTTTGTTGTCTTTTGTGGTTTTTGTGGCACAAATATTAAAATAATCGCTCGGCTGTCTAAATGCAGGTTTGTTAAAGAGCGAGATAAGCTGGCTTAATGCTATCCATATTAAGACAAAATAAGAAAAAGCGGACGATTTTGTAATGGCGTAATTTTTTCATGGGGTGGGGTTAAATTTGGGGGGGTTGTGGGATTTGCACTTTATGGCAAAATCATTTTTTAAATTTTAAATAAAAATCTTGTTTAATTTGTTTGGGATAACTTTTATGATGAACGTGTAGGGGCGAATCACATTCGCCCAAATCAATATGCCGTACAGGGCAAATGTAATTCGCCCCTTGTATATCCAAAACAAGATATAATAAGCCAACCCGCTTATCTGTCTTTCGTTTCGCCCCTAGAGATGACATTCGTTTTGTAGCATTGAAACCAGATAAGCACCCATCAATAACAACCGTACAGTTGCCAGTTTAACACCCGAATGC
>NZ_MXAN01000130.1:6656-7361 GCF_002027545.1 Moraxella lacunata | reverse complement strand
TTCCATTTTCCATTTTCCAAAAGATTGTCAGCCGATTTTATATTCTGTCAAGTGTTTTTTATGATTATCAATGGGTTAGGGTCTGGGGTTAAATCATTGACTATTTTTGATAAATGATTTATATTAACCAAAAATCCACATAAGGACACCTGATGAACGTACAGCCTTGGCATTGGTTGGTTTTTGGTCTGATTTTGATGATATTAGAGATGTTTGTGCCGACCTTTTTTCTGCTATGGTTCGGGGCGTCTGCTGTTGTAACGGCAGTGCTTGCATGGGCGTTTGGCTTGGGCTTTGGGGCGGGGGTCATCTCGTGGCTTGTGCTGTCGGTCATCTCATGTGTGGCGTGGTTTAAATTTATCCAGCCCAACATCAAGACTCGCACGACCGCAGGGCTTGGGGGTAGCGTCATCATCGGCGAGATAGGTATGCTCACCCAAGCTCCGAGTGCGGATAGACTTGGCAAAGTGCGGTTTAGCGTGCCAAAAGTTGGCTCTGATGAATGGCTATGCCGTGGGGCAGATGGCGAAGTGTTGCAGGCAGGCGATAGAGTTGTGGTGGTGCAGATACTCGGCAATGAGTTGGTGGTTCGGCGTAAATAATGCCATTGAATTGCTATTTGGTGGTATTGTCAATTCATCATATTTGGATAGATTGGTAGGGGCAAATCACCTTTGCCTTGTATTTCATTAGACTTCTTTCCAA
>NZ_MXAN01000130.1:0-6632 GCF_002027545.1 Moraxella lacunata | reverse complement strand
TTGGAAAGAGATTTAATTTAGATAATTGTTAGATAGGGGCTTATTATGGAAGTGTTATTTGTCTTGGTGGCGTTTGTCGTCTTTACCGTTTTTAAGGGTGTCAGACTCGTGCCACAAGGCTACAAATGGGTGGTTCAGCGATTGGGGAAATATCATCAGACCTTAGAGCCGGGTTTAAATTTTATCATTCCCTTTGTTGATACGGTCGCTTATAAAATCACGACCAAAGACATCGTGCTTGACATTCCCAGCCAAGAAGTCATCACCCGAGACAACGTGGTCATCATCGCCAATGCGGTGGCGTACATTAACATCATCAAGCCAGAATATGCGGTATACGGCATTGAAGACTATGAATACGGCATTCGCAATCTGGTGCAAACGTCTTTGCGTTCTATCGTGGGCGAGATGGATTTGGACAGTGCGTTATCAAGCCGAGACCAAATCAAAACCCAACTCAAACACGCCATTTCAGACGACATCGCCGACTGGGGCATTACCCTAAAAACGGTGGAAATCCAAGACATCAAACCGTCCCACACCATGCAACTGGCGATGGAAGAGCAAGCGGCTGCCGAACGCCAACGCCGTGCGATGGTAACACGAGCGGACGGACAAAAACAGGCGGCCATCTTGGAGGCGGACGGACGATTGGAAGCGTCTCGCCGTGATGCCGAAGCTCAGGTAGTGCTTGCCAAAGGTTCCGAAGAATCCATTCGTCTTATCTCATCGGCGATGGACGGCAAAGAAATGCCTGTTGTGTACTTGCTTGGCGAGCAGTACATCAAAGCAATGAACGACATGGCACAGTCTGACAATGCCAAAACCGTTGTCTTGCCTGCCGACATTCTAAACACCGTCAAGGGACTGGTGGGCGATAAGTTAAAGGGTTGATTTTATAATCATACAACTTCAAAACGCACCAATGGCAGTAAGATGCGTATGACGCATTAATAAGATTTTTCATTTAAANNCATACAACCAATGAATTTTTTAAAATTTAACATTGGTGCAAATTGGAGTTAATTGGCTATAAAAACAAAAAGCGGTGATGATGACCGCTTTTTATTTGTAGATAAAGTTTTAAAAGATAAAAGGCGTATGATACACCCATAAATTATCTTTTAAGTTATCTTTTAAATTATCAATCCAACTCATCAAGCCACGCCATTTGAATGGCCTCTAATATCGCTTCGTTAGATTTATCAGGCTCGCCCACAAAGCCGTCAAGCTCGCACACATAGCGGTGCAAGTCGGTAAAACGAATGTACTGTACGTCCACATCAGGGTGCTTTTCGGCAAGGGCAATGGCGATGTCTAAGCTGTCGTGCCAGTTGAGTTTCATAAAAAACCTTTTTTAGAGATAAGTTTACACAAATTTTAGCAAAAATTTTAAACCAATGCTATAATAATCGCCATTTTTATTTATCATTGTTAAATTATGAGCGTACAGACCCACACCCCCAATCCCAACCAAAATCAACGTAAAGGCAAACCACAAATCGCCAAAGCTGACCCCACCAATCCGCACCTAACGCCGATTGACCGTGAGATTTTGACCCCGCCAAACGGACACAAAAAAGTGCTACTGCATTCATGCTGTGCCCCTTGCTCAGGCGAGGTCATGGAGGCCATGCTTGCCAGTGGCATTGAGTTTACCATTTATTTTTATAACCCCAACATTCACCCCAAAAAAGAATACGAGATTCGCAAAAACGAAAACATCGCTTTTGCCGAAAAGCACGGCATACCGTTTATTGACGCCGATTATGACATGGATAATTGGTTCGCTCGTGCCAAAGGCATGGAGCAAGACCCCGAGCGTGGCAGACGCTGTACCATGTGTTTTGACATGCGATTTGAACGCACCGCCCTATACGCCCACGAGCATGGCTTTCCTGTGATGACAAGCTCGCTTGGTATCAGCCGCTGGAAAAACATGGCTCAAATCAACGACTGCGGACACCGTGCCGTTGCCCCTTATGAGGGTCTTGATTATTGGGATTTTAACTGGCGTAAAGGCGGTGGCAGTAGCCGTATGATTGAGATTAGCAAGCGTGAGCATTTTTATCAACAAGAATACTGTGGCTGTGCTTATTCGCTCCGTGACACCAATAATTTTCGCCGTAGCCAAGGGCGTGAACCCATTAAAATCGGGGTGAAGTATTATGGGGATGATGACGAATAAATAAGCCATAACACCAAAAGACCGTTTGATGACGGTCTTTTTTGTGCCTTTTAATAAATTTTATCAATCATCATTTAAAATTCATCAAGTTTTTTCAATTTAAAAAATCAAATCAAAACATCAAATTATTATAATTTACCAAATCATCAATCCTGCCTATAATAACCCCATAGATTGACAAACCAAGCAAAGCAAAGTTCAAGCTAGTAATCTAAGTTGGCAATGAGTGTCATTTTTATTGTTTACATACGCTAACCGACAAGCTTGCCCTGCTTTGTTATACTTGTTTTGTCATACCCTGATATTGTAATACACCGTAACCATAGGATTTATCATGACCGATACCCCAAAATGCCCCTACTCAGGCACGCCCCTTACCATGAGCAACGGAGCCCCTGTTGTTGATAACCAAAACTCATTGACCGCAGGTGCCAGAGGCCCCTTGCTTGCCCAAGATTTGTGGCTCAACGAAAAACTTGCCGACTTTGCCCGTGAAGTCATTCCAGAACGCCGTATGCACGCCAAAGGCTCAGGAGCGTTTGGGACGTTCACCGTAACGCATGACATCACCAAATACACCCGTGCCAAGATTTTTAGCGAAATCGGCAAAAAAACCGAAATGTTCGCCCGTTTTACCACCGTAGCAGGCGAGCGTGGGGCGGCGGACGCTGAACGTGATATTCGTGGTTTTGCCCTAAAATTTTACACCGAAGAAGGCAACTGGGACATGGTCGGCAACAACACGCCTGTGTTCTTTTTAAGAGACCCCAGAAAATTCCCCGACCTAAACAAAGCGGTCAAAAGAGACCCCAAAACCAATATGCGTAGTGCGACCAACAACTGGGATTTTTGGACACTACTGCCCGAAGCCTTTCACCAAGTTACCATTGTCATGTCCGACCGTGGCATTCCTAAGTCTTACCGCCATATGCACGGTTTTGGCTCGCATACGTATAGCTTTATCAATGCTGATAATGAGCGTTTTTGGGTTAAATTCCATTTTCGCACTCAGCAAGGTATCCAAAACCTAACCGATAGCGAGGCCGAAGCGGTCATCGCCAAAGACCGTGAGAGCAATCAGCGTGATTTGTTTGATGCCATTGAACGTGGTGATTTCCCAAAATGGAAAATGTACGTACAAATCATGCCTGAGCAAATGGCAGAAGAAGTGGATTTTCACCCCTTTGACTTGACCAAAGTTTGGTCAAAAAAACAATTTCCGCTCATTGAAGTGGGCGAATTTGAGCTAAATCGCAATCCAGAAAACTTCTTTTTGGACGTGGAGCAATCCGCCTTTGCCCCAAGCAATCTCGTACCCGGTATCAGCGTGTCGCCTGACCGTATGCTCCAAGCTCGCCTGTTTAACTATGCTGATGCACAGCGTTATCGCTTGGGCGTAAACCGCAACCAAATCCCTGTGAACGCCCCACGTTGCCCTGTGTACTCAAACCACAGAGACGGTCAAGGGCGAGTGGGCGACAACTATGGCGGACGTCCGCACTATGAGCCAAACAGCTTTGGACAATGGCAAGAACAGCCCCAATACGCCGAGCCACCCCTAAAAATCAGTGTCGATGCCAAGCAGTGGGATTTTCGTGAAGATGACAGCGATTATTTTAGCCAGCCACGAGCCTTGTTTAATCTCATGACTGATAAGCAAAAACAAGCCCTGTTTGACAACACCGCAGGAGCAATGGGCGATGCGTTGGACTTCATCAAATACCGTCATATCCGCAACTGCCACGCCTGCCACCCTGATTACGGTATGGGCGTTGCCAAGGCGTTGGGCATGACGGTAGAAGACGCCATTAAAGCGTATGATACCGACCCCGCCAAACATTTGGCGAGCTGTTTGCCACCAAAGGCGTAAGCGGTTTTGGTTGATTTTAAAGATAAAAGCCACTCTGGATAGAGTGGTTTTTTGTTGTTTGTTTTGATATAATAAATAAAGGAGTAAGTAGCAGATTGATTAAGTCTTTTTTGTCGATAAAAAAATTGCATACTAGATAGCTAGTATGGAGTAGCTTTATACAACGCATTGTCATAAATGTCAAGCGTCGCATAAATCTCAGCATTATGTAAGTATCAATAATTGGCATATCTATATATTCCATTGTTATGAGCATGATTGCTATCATTCTACTAAATTGGGGTGCCATTTCTCATAATGGCGTTTCGGCACACTTTTTCAATCCTTAATGCGTACCCCGCTTACTCCAACTTTTTATCTCCTTTTTTTGATTATGAAAGAAAAAAATCTTTGGTTTAAAGTAAAGTCCTATCCACATATCGGACTACCAATCACTCAGAAAGACTGCAATAAAGTAATTAACTACATAACAAATCCAGAAAATATCAAAAATCACGCTTTCTGCCCTTTCATTCATACCCAAATCATCACGCCCAAATTTCGTAAAGGGTACGATGGTGACGGAAATCTCCTACATAATGGCAAAAGAATACACCAAAAGAAAAAAGTAAGGAATATTTATTACGCAAATCACTGGGATGCAAATATATTTGCATACTATTCACACCTACTTTCCCAAAATTATGAATGCGTTCTTAAACAAAAGGGTCTAACAGAAGTTGTTACTGCTTATAGAAAAATACCAAAAAATAACAGCAATCAGACTGGTAAAGATATTGGAAAATGCAATATTGATTTTGCCAATGACGTTTTTGAGTACATTCGTGAATATACCCAAAAACATCAAGAAATTGCGGTGATAGCTTTTGACATCGAACAATTTTTTGATAACCTAGACCATAAAATTCTAAAAAAGGCATGGGAAAATATTATAAAAAAGACAAATTTACCAGATGACCATTATAATGTTTATAAGGCTATTACCAAGTTTTCTTATGTGAAAGCAAATGACTTATTTCAATTATTTCAAAATGAGATAATTGTAAAAAGTAAATCGGGCAACATAAGGAAAAAGCCAATTAAAAAATTGGAATACCTTAGAAATCAAAATGCAATTGCTTTTTGTGAATTAAAAGACATTCAAAAAATAAGAAAATCAGGTCTAATACAAAACAACAAATATGAAAAATGTACAATAACCAATCAAAAAAAATTAAAAAATTATGGTATTTGTCAAGGCTCTTCAATCAGTGCAACCTTAGCCAATATCTATATGCTAGAATTTGACGAACTAATTCATCATAAAATTCAAGAAATAGGTGGTATTTATAGACGATATTCTGATGATATGGTTGTCATCTGCCCAATCGACCATAAAGATGAAGTTTTAGGGTTGTTTGAAACAAAAATAAAGAGTATTTCTAAGTTGAATATAAACCCCAAAAAGACACAAATATTTTATTTTAAACTAAATGGCAATAATGAAATAACTTGCTTGCAGGAATTTAATGGAAAAATTAATCACAACAGCCACAAGAAGAAATTTGAATATTTAGGTTTTTCGTTTAATGGACAGCACGTCTATCTCAAAAATTCTGCACTTGCTAATTATTATCGCAAAATGAGTATGGGTGTGCGTAGATGTCATTTTTATGCCAATCACATCAGAAATGATACGCAAGGCAAGATTTTTAAAAACAGACTTTATCGACAATATTCATACATTGGAGCCAAGCCAGCAAGAGTAGGCAAAACCAAAAATAAATGGAAGCCTTCAAAACGCAAAAATTGGGGTAACTTTATTGGCTATGCAATGAGAGCAGACCAAATTTTGACGAATAGCAGAATTAAATACCAACTCAAAAACCATTGGAAGATACTTAATGCACGCATAAATAAATAAAAACTGCCCTTTGGAATTTTTGAAAGTCTTAAATGCATAAGGGTGAATTACAGTTCGCCCTGATAATTTTTTAATTTTAAGAAATAATTAAAAAAATTGTATATTATGAAAATATTGGTATAATAATACGATTGTTTCCACAAGGATATCTATGAAAAAACTGCTCATCGCCACACTCATCGCTCTATCACCCCTATCCGTTCATGCCACCAACTGGGTGGACATAGGCAGCACGAGCAACTTTATTTACCACATTAACCGTGATAGCATTCAGACACATTACTTTACTGGGGGCGGTACTTATATCACCGCTTGGGTTAAGAGAGATTATCACCAAGCCCAAGAGCTTAGTAATGGCAAGAAATACTGGCAAACGAGAGCTTTTTCGTATTATGACTGCGTTGCTCGTAAATCAGACTTTGATTATGTTATTTATTATGATAAGCAAAGTAATTCTGTTGACAGTTTCAAACGTTATGTATCCACGCATTCATCAAAAGACTGGACGAGAGCGGTTCCTGATACCGTAGGCGAGGGCAAACTTGATTATGCCTGCTCGCAAGCAGGGCGGTAAAAACATCCGCTTTTTATAAAGCGGATTTTTGTAAACTTGATGAAACGGTATTGTTAATTACCATATATCTTTGGATGTACAGCTAACAAAATTGAAT
>NZ_MXAN01000129.1 GCF_002027545.1 Moraxella lacunata | reverse complement strand
TTTGGGGTGCGGTTCAATTCTCGCCCTTTTTATCTTGATATCACGCCTTTTTCACCACGCTGGATTTTAATTTCATCGACCCAAAACCATCAATCTTGCAATCAATGTCATGGTCATCGGGGGCATCATGGATTAGGCGAATGGATTTGACTTTGGTGCCGACCTTGATAGACGTGGACGAGCCTTTGACCTTTAAATCCTTGATGACTGTTACGCTATCGCCATCATTTAGCACGTTGCCAACGGCGTCCTTAATGACGGGCGTGTCGTCCGTGTCGCCATCGGCTGACCATTCGTGGGTGCACATGGGGCAGATGAGCAGGTCGCCATCGGCATAGGTGTAGGTTTCATCGCATTTGGGGCAAGCAGGGTAAGTCATAAATTTTTACCTAAAATAAAAGTATTATATCATTTTTGATACATTTTGGCTTGAAAATAAAGCCAAGCCCCCTTATTGATGAAAATGACAAATAACAAATACCAACCGAGAACACCATGAGCCAATTTTCACAAATCACTCTAACTGGCAAAGACACCGCCAAATTTTTACAAGGTCAATTAACCGTCAATGTGGACAAACTCACCCATGATTTTTTGCCGTGTGCCATTAGCGACCTAAAAGGGCGTGTTGCCTTTGGGCTGTGGGTGTGTCGCACTGATGATGAGACCTTTGTACTCATCACATCGGCAGACTGCATGGATAATCTTACCGCCCATATCAAAAAATACGGGGCGTTTTCTAAATTTACCCAGTCCGCCCCCACGCCCATTTATCCTGTTGTGGTAAATGGTATGCCAACTTTTGGCGATGATGAAAGCCTTGCCGACTTTGGGGCGTGGGCGAGAGCGAGCATTGAGACGGGCAATGTGTGGATAACCCAAGCCACAGGGGGACTGTTCCAACCCCAGGAGCTACGCCTGCACCAGCGTGGGGGTGTGGATTATGATAAGGGGTGCTATCTGGGACAAGAGATTATCGCACGGCTCTATTTTAAGGCAAGCCCCAAAGCCTACCTGCACCGTGTGCGACTGCCTGAGCCTGTCCAAGACGGCGACAAGGTCGGTAAAGTGCAAATCGTCAATGGCATGGCACATGATGGCAGTTTTGACGCACTCGTCATCGGCTCGCCCGAGCATGTGGCAGAAATTGGGGAAATCCTACCTTTGCCTGATGAGCTTATGGGCGATGTGGGGCGTGTGAAATAAGGGGCTGATGAGCTTGCTAAAAGGGTTTGTAGGGCAAATCACATTTGCCCTTTTATAAAAACCTTGATTTTGGGCGGATATCATTTGTTCCGATACGCCCAAATTTTATCATGCCAATTTTAATAATATGGCAAATTAACGCCAATTCGCACCAACTCCACAATTTTTAATAAGGTTTTTGTAGGGTGGCGTACCACGCACCTTTTCAATGAAAAATCTTATTGGTGCGTAATACGCACCTTACTGCCAATGGGTGTATTTTAAAGTTAAATGATTTTAAAAATCACACTTCCAACAAAAAATTAATCGGGCCGTCATTGACCGCCATGACCGCCATATTCGCCCCAAATTCGCCTGTGGCAACGCTTGGATAGACTTGTTTGGCGTAATTGACCAACTTATCAAACAACGTCCTTGCGTCATCTGGGGGCATGGCAGGGGCGAAGTCGGGACGGCGACCCTTGTCGGTTTTTGCCATTAGGGTAAATTGCGACACGAGCAATAACCCACCGTCCACATCGGACACCGATTTGCCCATTTTGCCGTTGTCATCTTCAAAAATGCGGTAGGCGATGATTTTATCCACCAATTTGCACGCTTTATCAAAATCATCATCTTTGCCAATGCCGATATAGGCAAGCACGCCTGATTGGATTTGTCCGATGATTTGACCGTCCACAGCGACATGGGCGGACTTAACTCGTTGGATTAGGGCTTTCATGGATTTCCTTTTTAATGATATTTTTAAAACAACCAAGTTTAAAACAGCAAGGGATAAAATGATAAGCGAACATAAGATTCACCTATGTCATGTTTGCCATTGGGCTTTTCGTCAAAATGGACATTTTGTAATTTGCCTTGATATTTTTTGGGTAAGTCAATATCGGTAATCACAATTTGCCCCCGCTCATTGATATGAACATGGGGGTCGGGTTCTACATAAGATTCGGCATAGTCTTTGCCCAAAAGCTGAAAATTACTGTATATTCTGCCGTCATAAAACCGCAAAAATCTATCTCTGCCCTGATGAAATACAATGACAGTAACACATTTTTGGGTTTTTTCTGTGCAAATATAATAGCTTTCATGATAAACAACAAGCACCCAAAACAAAAAGGCGATTGGCAAAATTATCACGCCCAATGACGTAAAGAGTAATATCAAAAACGGCTTTTTCATGTGTTATTTCTGACAATAAAAAATCGCACCCAATCATAACCCCAATTAAAAAGTAACGTATAAACCCCAATCACCGCCACCACGCCAATATCCATAACAAACGCCGTCCATAGCGAGACATCTAGGGCATAGGCAATCATCGGCACGGTTGCCAAAAATAGCCCACCTTCAAACAATCCCATATGAATCAGGCGAGTGCCAAGCGAGCGGTCAAGGCGTTCGCCCGTTACCACTTTGTCAAACAAAAAGTTAAACACCATGTTCCACACCACCGCCAGCGCCGAGATTGCCACCGCCAAACCTGTGGCGTGGGTCGGGCTATGGTTGTCGCCAAACAGGGCAAAAACAGCCACCGTTAGTCCAATCGCCCCAATCTCAAACAGCACGGCATGAAATAGGCGTTCTTTGGCACGCATGGGGTTGGTTAGGGTGTTTGACATAAAATTTAGCAAAATAAAACGGTTGTTATAGCAACTATATTAAACTTCCTGCAAAACTAGTTTTCCGTTCGCCCTGAGCCATGCCTGCGGGTAGCGGAAAACCGTTAGGTTTCCCAAGCTCACCACGAACGGTTTTCTTTAATTTGGGGTTTTGCAGGAAGTCTATTAACCAAATCATGAATCGGCAAACAACACCTTATCATCGCCATAATAAAACTCATCATTGATAAAAATCTGACACGCTACACCACAACAATGCCAACTGCTACCAATCTTAATGGTAATTTTGGTGTCATTGGCATAGAAGACTTTGGTAAACCCCAGTCTTTCAAAAATATCTCCTTTATGGTAATGCACTTGTTTGCCGTCTATGATTATCTCTTCTGTGGTTCGACCCAAAAACCCCAATAATTGTGAATGGCAATCTGCATACCGTCATAAGTGGTCTGCCATGTTTTTTTGAACATTTTTATCCGCCTTTTAAAAAAGAAGTCCTTATCTTAACAAAAATACGTTACAATAGCGTGGTTGATTTGTTATTTTAACTGTAAAGGCATGAACATGAACCTATTTACCCTAGCCCAAAACTTAGCCCCACAACAAACCCTATCAGAAGTGGCAGGCTACCTTGCTAAAAGCCAAAACCCTTATATCAAAAAAGCCTTTGTTCATACTTTTGCCAAAGCCTACAACATTGATTTGGCGGAATATGAGCGTGGTAATCTGGACGATTATGAGAGTTTCAACGACTTTTTTACCCGTGAATTAAAAGATGGTATGCGTCCGATTGACGACACCGCAGACGGCATTGCCTGCCCTGCTGACGGCAAAATCAGCCAAATCGGAGCAATCACAAACGGGCAACTTCTCCAAGCCAAAGGGCGAGATTATGACGTGGGGCAACTTTTGGCGGATTTTGAGCTGGGTAAGGCGTTTGTGGATGGTTCATTTGCCACGATTTATCTTGCTCCCACCAATTACCACCGTGTGCATATGCCCTTTGACGGCACGTTGGTTGCCACACGCTACGTGCCAGGTACGCTGTTTTCGGTCAATAACACCACCGCCGAGAATGTCCCCGACCTGTTTGCCCGTAACGAGCGGTTGGTGTGCGAATTTGACACCGCCTTTGGGCGTGCGTGCGTGGTGCTGGTTGGGGCGATGATTGTGGCAGGGATTGAGTCTGTGGCGACAGGGGCAATCAAACGCACGCCCTACATTCAGCACCGCACGCATGACATGACGCTCAAAAAAGGCGATGAGCTTGGGCGGTTTTATCTGGGTTCTACCGCCATTATCGTGCTACCAAAATCGGCAAATACCGCATGGGGCGATGAGTTTGTACATGGTAAGACAGTGGTTATGGGGGAGAGAATTGGGGCGATTGGTTAAGTTAAAAACCGTAATCGATTTTTAAAATATACATTGATTTAACAAGACCAATTTTTTAGAATCACCCCAATTTAACACCACCCATCATCAAGGAAAACCCATGCACCTACCCCCACTTTTTACCGAAACTGACCGCACTGTCCTTACCGACTTTATCAAAGCCCACCCATTAGGCACGCTTATCAGCATAAAAGACGGCACGCCCCAAGCGGATTTGTTGCCCTTTTATGTGGTGCAACAAGACGACACGCTCACGCTCATCGCCCATTTTGCCAAAGCCAATCCGCTTGCCGACTATGTCAATGGGGCGGACGTGATGATACTGTTTTATGGTGAGCAGGGTTATATCACGCCCAACTGGTATCCGTCCAAACACGTCCACCACCGCCATGTGCCAACGTGGAATTATGAAGTGGTGCAGGTGCGTGGGCGTGCAAGCGTATTTGATGATGTCAAGGGGCTGATGCGTGCGGTTGGCACGTTGACCAATATCCACGAAAGCACGCAGGACACCCCTTGGAAAATGAAAGACGCTCCTGCTGACTATCTGGCGGAGGAGATACAGGGCATTTTGGGCTTGACGATTGATGTCGGTGAGATGATTGGTAAATTTAAACTTAGCCAAAACCGAGAGCAGGGCGATTTTGACAGCGTGGTACAAGGCTTGACTGATAGCGGACAAATGGGGCTGGCGGAGGCGGTTGCTCGGACAAGGGGGTAGGGTTTGGGTGATAAAAATCAACTTTGGGATTAGATTGGGTTATATTAGAGTTCTTGCGAGATGCAAAAATACTAGTTCATAACCCTTGATTTTATTGAGCCTTAAATTTTGACAAAATCAATAAAGCCATAGTTTCGCAAGAGGTCTATTATTTGCCAACTTGGTTTACGCAGATATTTATTTGTCAATGATGAAAGTTTGTAAAGCGACTTTTTCATAAATCTCCCCTGATTTGTCCACAATGGTTTTATCAACTGCTAAAAAATAGACTTTATATCGCTTGTTATATTGGTAGAAATCTTCACAAACCCATTCAGGAACATAGACTTTGTAGTTTAATTTAATAATAGCATGACGGGTACCATTAACCATTTTTAAGGTGCCCCTTAAATATCTAGCAAATTCGGGTATTTCTTTATCATGAGAAATATTAATGCTTAAAATATGATCAAAAGAATTATTGGCAATGTCTAAAACTTGACCTTCTAAATAATCAAGAATTTCTGGAAATTCTGTGTGTTTTACAGTAAGTTCATTATTTTTTGTTAAAATTTGTGTTATCCCTTGATTCATATCATGGTAAAATATGATAGCTTTTTGAATAACAACATCTCTACTTTTTGAATTTTCGTTATTTAACAAGGTAATTTTTGTTTTAAGTTCAAGATTTTCTTTTTTTAAGCAATTAACTTCATGCTGTAATTTTATCAAGTCTGTATCTGATGTGCTATTTAGTAGACCTCTTTCCAAACTAC
>NZ_MXAN01000128.1:6625-11595 GCF_002027545.1 Moraxella lacunata | reverse complement strand
TTGTGGTAATTTTAAAATTTTGTGACTATATATCTTGAAATAGCACCTTTGTAGGAGCGTGCTTACCACACCCACTGGTATATTTTAAAGTTAAAGGAATATAAAGCCAAACCACAAAAAACCCTGCCATGTCAGCAGGGTTTTGATTGGGTAAATCAGATAAGACATTAAGCGTCTTTTTTGGCACCCAATTTTTCTTTGATACGGGCAGACTTACCAGAACGCTCACGTAGGTAGTAAAGTTTAGCACGGCGAACATCACCACGACGCTTAACTTCGATGCCACCGATGATTGGTGAGTGTAGTTGGAATGCACGCTCAACACCCACACCGCTTGAAATCTTACGCACGGTGAAAGATGAGTTTAGACCACGGTTACGCTTAGCGATAACCACGCCTTCAAAGGCTTGCAGACGCTCTTTGTCGCCTTCTTGAACACGAACTTTAACCACAACAGTATCACCAGGGGCGAATGAAGGGTGGTCTTTTAGCTGTGATTGTTCGATTTGTTGAACTAGGGGGTGTTTGTTACTCATGGAATACTCCAATAAATGACATAGGCTCATACCTTTCTACATGGCTCAAAGGTCGCATATCATATCATCATCAGATTGAAAAGCTCAATCCACGTCCGAGCCACACGGACACATAAAACGGCTCATTATAATAAAAAGCCAAACAAAAATCAAGGGTTATTCCACCGTTACCGATTTGGCAAGGTTACGGGGTTTATCCACGTCCGTGCCACGCACCAAGGCGACATGATAGGAGAGCAGTTGCACGGCAATGGTATGGACAATAGGCGATAACACTCCGATATGGCGTGGCGTGCGAATGACGTGTACGCCGTCTGTTTCGGTAAAGTCGCTGTCAAGGTCGGATAAGACAAACAGCTCGCCACCCCTAGCTCCAACTTCTTGCATATTGGCTTTGACCTTATCAAGCAGTTTGTCATTGGGGGCGATGACCACCACGGGCATATTCTCATCAACCAGAGCCAAAGGACCGTGCTTTAACTCGCCGGCAGGATAGGCCTCGGCATGGATATAGGTCAGCTCTTTTAATTTTAACGCCCCCTCTAAGGCAATCGGATAATGAATGCCACGCCCCAAATATAATGCAGACGGCTTGGTGGCGAATTCTTTTGCCCATACGGCAAGCTGTGGCTCCAAGTTTAAGGCGTGCTGTATACTCCCTGGTAATTGGCGTAAATCGTCAGCGTAATTTACCAATTCATCATCAGACACATACCCACGCAGTTTGCCAAGTGTCACTGCCAACCCAAACAAAATCACAAGCTGAGTGGTAAATGCCTTAGTGCTTGCTACACCAATCTCCGCCCCTGCTCGGGTATAAATAGCAAGCGTGCTGGCTCGGGGCAAGGCAGATTCTAGCACATTACAGATAGATAGACTATATCCATGCCCTTGAGCTTGGGCGTATTTTAGGGCTTCCATCGTGTCGAGTGTTTCTCCCGACTGGCTAATCGTAATGATGAGCTCATCAGGGTCAGCGATGACATCACGGTAGCGGTATTCACTGGCTATCTCCACATCAGTACGGATTTTGGCGATAGACTCTAGCCAATATTTGCCCGTGAGTGCCGAATAATAAGACGTGCCACACGCTAGGATTTTAATGCCTTTAATTTTTGAGAAAATCTCTGGGGCATGCTCGCCAAAATTCTCTGGCACAAAACCACCATCTAGGAAAATCTCTGCCGTATCCGCCACCGCTTTTGGCTGTTCATAAATCTCTTTTTGCATAAAGTGGCTATACCCACCCAACTCCAAACTTGCCAATGACAGCTCGGACGTTTTTACCGCACGCTCGGTTTTATCGCCATTTTTATCAAGGAGCATGTCAATGCCGTTAGCGGATAACAACGCAATATCGCCATCTTCTAAATAAGTGACTTTACGGGTAAAGGCAATGACTGCCGACACATCGGATGCGATAAATACTTCTTCATCGCCAAATGCCACAAGGAGCGGACAGCCCATGCGAGCCACCACCATATGAGCAGGGTCATCATGGCATATCACGGCAATGGCAAATGCCCCATGAAAACGACTACACGCTGTTTGCACCGCACGGTACAAATCTTTGCCGTTATTTTCGTATTCGTGGCGGACGCTGTGAGCGATGACTTCGGTGTCGGTTTGCGATTCAAATTCATAACCCAACGCTTCTAGGCGGATGCGTTCGGCTTCAAAGTTTTCAATAATGCCGTTATGCACCACCGAGATGAGCCCGCCCGAGATATGTGGATGAGCATTTGGCTCGGTCACACCGCCATGCGTTGCCCAGCGGGTGTGTCCGATGCCGATATGACCCGTCAGTCCTTTTTGTTTGACCGCTTCTTCCATGAGAGCGACACGCCCCACACGACGAACTCGTTTAATCTTTTGTTCGCTCTCGCTATACACCGCAATGCCTGACGAATCATAGCCACGATATTCTAGGCGTTTTAGCCCGTCTGTTAAAAAATCCACCACATTGGCATGGGCACGAATTGCCCCAACGATACCGCACATATTAATTCCTTAGTATCTGGTTGATATTACAATGACAAAGATTGCCACAAAAAGCCCTACTCCAAATCGTTAGGTAAGGCGTGTATTATAGCAGGTTTGGTATTTATATAACACCAAACCTACTTAGCTTTACAATTTCAAATCAATTTGGCATACGGTCTGTATCTCTTGCTCCATACCTTTTGCCAAACCAATCTCTATCCTGTTAGGGCTGATAATACGAGCAAACACTGTCTTGCCTTGATTGTCGCTACCAGAGAAATCCAAATTTTGCTCACGCAGACCTGACGTACCACGCATCATACTCTCATCAATCTCTGCCTGTGCGTGCGTGGTGTATAGCAGTGGGAATATTCCTTGGCGTATCCGCCCCAGCTCTTTCCACTCGCCATAACTATCGCCACGCTTGATGCCTGCCACGAATTTATCACGGCGGTGCGAACCCACATAAAACTGAAACGAGTTATCTCCATTGGCTTGATTGGCATGATTGATGACTTTTAGGCTCTCACCAGGTGCTATTTTTAACAAGCCTAATGCCACGCCTGTTTTTGTGTTCGGCTTAAATAAATTATCAAAATGAGATTCCATGACTGGGTGAATCTCCCATCTTTGCAAATCATCATTATAGTCAAATATTTTATTAAATTCCTTGTCAAATAAGTCTCCCAATCTTTTTGAGCCTTCATTCTCCAATAAATCCAAAAATCCTTGTACGATACGAGAACGACTAGAATTCCCGCCCAATAAAACATGCACAACCTCAGGCATTTTACCTTGCTGTTTGTCAAATGATGACTTCATTGCGGTGGCAAAACCTATCAAGCCCTGCAAGATACGCTCCTCTAAATAGCTTATTAGTTCCTCTTGATTGATGATAATTTCACAATCCACCTCCACGCCTTCACGGTTTAGTAATGCAAGAATCACCTTACCACTATCATACTCATCAATCTGACCTCGCTCCCATAAAGGACGTAGTTTTGACATCAACAGCGTGGTATTGGTGTAGGCAGACTGGGTCTGAGCAACCAGACGCTCCGAACCCACAAAATTAAATGCATCTATCGGCTTGGTAAAGGCGATGTTCTTTTTACGGCATTCATCTTGATTATCCTTAAATACCAAATATGCCATATTTTCCAGTAAATTCTCACCGCCCAAGAACTTGTCGCCTGATGAACCAAAATGCTCAATCACATCATCAAAACCTGCATCATACTCCTCATCATCAGGTTCACGATAAATGCCATAATCAAAATCAGTCGTACCACCACCAAAATCAAACACCGCATAAGCCACACCCTCTTCGGTCGGCTCTATGTTCAAGGTGCGTAATGCAGCGGCGGCAAAAGCGGCAGGCTCTGATGCTAGCTCCTGCACCGAGAACTCGCCAAAACGCTCACCGTATAGTAGACTATCAGGCAGACTGCGTTGCAAGCCACGTCTAAATGATGCCAATATTTTTTGCTTGACTTCATTAGGATACGCCACAGGGAATGTCATGTAGTATTTTAGAAAAATACCCCGCTCTCGCCAGTTGATGTTCATACCCAAGAACCATGCATAAAGCTCAATCGGGTCAAGTGCTGGATAAGACTCGCCAAGCTGTATCGCCCGCCCTTTCACAGGGTTATACTCCGTTAAAGGCGAAAACTCATATTCATACTGATGTTTTTGGTCAATCACTCTCACCCTAGCCTCATCAGCACCACGCAACGCCCATTGTTTTAGGCGAGCAAACACACTGCCAACAATATCAGGGGCGGTATCATTGTTGCGAAAACGGGTGCGAGCCTCATGCGAACAATGCACCGTATTCCAATCCACGAGCGGACGATAACTCTCACTATGCCAATCAGATAATAACTGCTGAATGTCAAGAAATTCCAATACCGTTGGGTTTTCAAAGTCATTCTCATGAATCTCATGACGATTAAAATCGTTCGCTTGCATACCGATACGCAACAGCTCATCTCTACCGTCTTGCCGAATGGCAACCACCGTGCTACTTGTACCAAAATCAATCGCCACACTACCCGAACATATATCTAGCTCTGGATTTCTGGCACGCACAGAGTTCTCACTGCTCGCCTCTTGATAATGCTCATCAGGGGCATTTTTTGGTACATAAAACTCCCACATACCCTGCTCCAAATCCGTAAAGCGTAGAGTATCTAACTTAGGCAGACGAGTGGAGAAATAGTCAATATTTTGCCATATTTGTTCTATTGGTAAAGTTAGTTCATTTATTAAGAAATAATTTTGATACGCATTACAAAAAGCCACCGCTGTTTTAAGCTCTTCTGCCTGCTCACTTGTTATGACATTTGATGTTATTAGCCATTCTTTTTTTATACATTCATTAAAAAAATCCTCCACAGACTGACCTACAAAGTCTCTGTTTACTAACAGTAAATCTCTTTCCAAACT
>NZ_MXAN01000128.1:0-6597 GCF_002027545.1 Moraxella lacunata | reverse complement strand
GTTTGGAAAGAAGTCTAGTACATAACCGTGAGCATACACTTCCATAGGGGGGGGTTTTGTCTATATCGATTGTCTGTTTATCATTAGTAAGCCAATACTCTCTATCTAAAATCCTAGCATTTTTTCCAGATTTTAGGGGGAAATCCACTATGGTAATATTTTTAATCTCTTCGTAAATTGGCAACTTATTAAACAACAATCCATTTATTTCCTTAAAGATTTTTTTACCTTCTTCCAATTTATAATAGCTTGATATATCAGGCTTAGCGTCCCATAAAAGCCCTGTTGCACTATCATAAATCATGACCGCATTTTGTTTGGTGATAAACCAAAAACGATAAGATGTTACAATCTCCACCGCTTTTGTTAGGTTTTTTTCATAGATTGCTTTTTGCTCTTTTTTCTCTGTATTGACCGCCAGCTGTTTTAAGCGTTGATGTTTGATACTTGGTACTGATATTTTGTGATTCATCACTCTCTCCGATGTCTCTTTGTTTATGGGATATGGGGACTGGGTAGATGTCTTTGACTGCTCGTGATTTTCTTTTTGCCGAGCCACTTGATGTAAAGTAGCGTGTAGGTCTTGAAGGGATTGTTCTTTTCCAATCTCTCCAAAAATTTTCCCAATATGACCAACCACGCCCTCCTCTATTATTTGACCAATCTTTTGACTAGGCTCTACCTTACCACTTGCAGGCTCTTTTAGCATATTATCCATGAAGCTCTTAAAGAAATAGCTCATAAAACACCTCTAAGAACACAGCACTACCGCATTAAACCGACTTGATGCGTTAGCACCAACCAACGCAGGCAGCAGCACCTGTCTGATAGTATCGCCCACACCCACCAGATGATGTCGGTTATAGTCATAGTCATCGCCGACATTGGGGCTATCTAGCATTACCTTTTTATCACTCATTGATGTGTGATTGTACAGGGCGATACAGTTATTTAGCAGTGCCAACTCATCATCGCTGGCAGGAACCTTACTCTCGGCACATCGCTTGAACAGCTCTTTCCATAGCCTAACGACATTCTCCCACTGACCGCCACACACCACAAAAGTGAGCAAATCATCTGAGTCATCATCAAAATCACGCTGATTAAAAATGCCATATAAATGTGGCATTCCCTTTAATATCTGTCAATACTGATATTGTTGCTCTAACTTGCCAGCCCAAGACGGTGTTACGATTTTTTCGACAATTTTTTCAACTTCTATCGTCCGCTCTATGGGTTTTTCTATGATTTGTGGCTCACTAGACGTATATTGAATTTGGGTCTGTGATGTGTGATTGGGGTCGTGCCAGAGACGTCTGATTTTTAGTATTAATTTTTCAAAGATATGACTATCTAACAGGTATTTTAGAATCTCATCTAAATACCTGCCACTGTCTTTTTTGTCTTCTTTTGCCATTAGTCTAAGTCTCCGATTAGGGGGCGAAATTGTATATGTATGGTCAAATCAAAGTCCTGTTTGAGCAACCGACAAAAACCAATGATTTGCGTCTGCTGGTCATCATCAAGCAGTACAAACTGGCGTAGCTTACTTTTTACGGCTTGATCGCTAGGATTTTGGATTGGAGAAGGGATTTGGGGTGGCGTTAGCAGTCCTGCGATATTCGCCAGCTCATCAGGTCGCACCACCGTCCAAAAGTCCTTAAAAATAGACGGTAAGAAACTCAGCAAGGACTCCATTTCAGGAGCTAAAACCACCGCAAGTTCTTGCTTTTTATCACGAATTTGTTTTTCTAGGGCGGATTTTTCTTGCTGTTTTTGGGTTTGGTGTTTGCTAAAAGTCAGTTCATCTATTTTTTGTTGATTTAGGTACTCTTGCTGTTTTTGTTTGATGTCAGACAAGTGTTTTTGTGCCTGTCTCCAGCTGCTGTCAAAGTCCAACAGTATCAGCAGATGATTTTGTATCCACGCATCATCAATGTCATCAAGTGCTGGTTGTTTTGCATTTTTATTTTTATCAGCATAATACTGATAGACCTGTGCCAGTGGGCGACTGATAAACTTTTGATTTTTATAAACCTTGGTTGCTTTATTTAAAAACATCATGGCAAGATTTGTCTGTCTATCAGCATAGACCACATGGAGATTTATCTCCTGTAACAAATCATCTAAGTTAAGCAACTCATTGCACTCTTGCAAAACATCATTCACATCTTCTGCTTACCCCTGATGATGATAAGCTCTTTCGCCTTTGATGTTTAACCCCAACCAACCTTGCTCATTATGGCGATGATAAGCAAGGATTGTCTCATCTAGTATGCAAATACACAAATCACTATTTTTCATAACACACTCCAAGATACACCAAGATACACATAACGTTTCACGATAACCACCAGCGGTCATCTATTTTAGTCTACAACTATCTTATCTTTAATATTATCAAGCTCTTTGTAGATGTCAGCGAGCGACTTGTCGGGGTGTTGCTCTTTTTCTATCGCCACTAGCTCTTGTTCTACCTTATTTTTCTCATCAATACCTAACTCATTGCCAAAGTATTTGGCAACATCAGCAAGGCTACTGACGTCCGTTATCCAACTGTCGATACGTTCAGGCGTAAAATACCCTTCGCCTTGTTCTAGGTTTTGGGCATCTTTGAGTATCGCCAAAATCAAGCTTGACATCTCATCACCAAACTTCTCTTCTAGACCCCATGTCTGCACCGACAAACCTGATGCGAATTTCTCAGCAAAGAGATACTCGCCCATTTCTCGGTCGGGATTTTCAAGTTTAAAATCACGAATCGCTTGCATATATTCATCATAAGTGGTGTAATCGGTAGGCTTAATGTCTGCATGATAAGCATCTAAGATGTCCTGTCCCACACTCTCAACCGTCTGCCCGTCTTCTGCCAAGCCAAGCTGTTGAATGAGTGTATCAATCACCGTTACCGCCACCGAAACAGGTCGTAACTGTGGAATGACAACACTTAGTGTATGTAACACAGGGGCGAGCGTTGATGTAACTTTGGCAATCGTACCCATGTTTTCCATCACCCATTAAAGGCACTACTGACCGCACCGCCAACCGCTTTACACGCCGATGATACTGCATTGCACACACTATCCACAGCACCGCTGATTGCACTGCCTAAACTACTAAAAAAACCCATGATATTCTCCGATGATTGATTACAATAAAAATTTTGGGTTAAATCGCTTTAACATTCTTGAAAATTTCTGCCAAAATACTCGTTGCCAAACGCCCTGATTGTAACTTAAAAATATCATCGCTGACAATCTGCTCACTTAATTTATCCTGATGATACAAACCAAATAAATGCAACAAGCATTCTTCTATACTCATCTCTTTACTCTGTACCACATAGGCAAGCGGGGCGACATCTTGGAACAACCTTGCCAAGGCAGGCAATGCCTGATTATTCATTTTATCTTGCCACTGTCTTTGAAAGCTCTCCATATCTTTTGTTAAGCGAGCGATGAGCAATGAGTGCTGATGAGCTGACAAAAACTCATCTTTTCTGGACTGATGTTGCTGATGATACCAGCGAATCCATAGGTTGAGCAACAACAAACCTTCTTGGATAAATCGCCCAAACATCTTGGCATCAAGCATTGTTGCTGTTTGGCTTAGTCTGGGGTATAGCCGTTCTTTTTCAGCAAAAATACGTTTTTGGCTCGCCTTAGCAATAATACTCTCATCAATCTCTGGGGCGTTGGTGTCGCTTATCTTACCCACCTGTGTGCGTACTGCTTCATGCCAACCGGCACTGTATATCACCGCCTCGCCTGCTTTTAGCATGGGTAAAAATTGTTTTTGCTCGTCCGTCAAACCAACCGTATCGCCAATGGCTTGACGGTCATCGCCTGCAAATAAGCGATGAATGATTTTGGTATTGGTATTTTTTAAGACCTCTGGGGTGAGCTTATTGGGTATTTGGTCGGCAATGATTAGGCATTCTCCATATTTACGCACTTCTGCCAATAAGTTTGCAAATAGATTAACCCCTAGTTTTTTGGCATCATCGCCCGCTTCTGGCTTTTCTAGTAAGCGATGAGCTTCTTCGATAAGCGTAATATGCTGAAAGTTCGGCTCAATCTTATGACGTTGCTTGACAGCCTCTGCCACTCGTCCAATCAACAATCCCATGAGCAAAGCTTTATCCTTTTCATCTTTTAAATCATCAAGCTCGATAACGATTTTTTTATCAAGCAAGGCATTGACATCTATCGACGTGCGAGTATTTAACATTCGACCCTTGCTATCCACAGTTAAATTATCCAAGCGAGAAATCAGCGAGCCTTCATATTTTTCTTGTAACTCTTGCCCAAAATTTTTGCTTTTGATGACTTGCTTTAAGACTTCCAATAACTCCGACATAATAATAGGGAAACATTCAGCAGGGTGTTGGCATGGGTCGTCATAAAAAAAGTTGGTTGATGTGTTAATATCCCAGCCCTTTAACTCATAACTACGGACAATCGCCTCTTCAATCAAATAGGGCATTGATGCTTCCATGGGAAAGACTGCAGCAAAGGTGGCTTTGAGCGTATCAATACGCCCTGCCAGTTTTTCATTTGGTAAAAGCTCAAAAGGATTTAGACGAAATGGCGAAATATTTTCATTATTAACAGTGTAGTATTCTATGCTATCATCAAGTTGGTATAAACTACGGTATTCGGTTTTGGCAGGCTCAATCACCAAAAAAGGTAGTTTAGATTGAATTAAAATTTGCTGGCAGGTTGTGGTCTTGCCCGCACCTGTTACTCCACTAATAAAAATATGTTGATTTAGCAATTTCTTATTTAAAAAAACCTTGGTATGCTCTAAGACCCTGCCATTTTGGACAATACTACCCAACTCAAAATCATCACTTTGGCTGCTGTCATGGGTATTGACCGCAAAATCCACATTTTTTCGCAAGCGAATACCACACACTTCACGACTTGGCAAACCTGCAAGCAAGGATAATTCGGACGCATTTAGCAACGTTGCACGAGCAATGCTCGTCTCATCGGTAGCAATACTATGAATAAGCCCCCGCTCTAATTGATAAGGCTGATGACTTTCTATCTTTTGAATACCAAATAAATGATGAATGTTATCATCTTTGATATTGATGTCTTGCACCTGCAAGGGCGTAAAAAGCATTTGATTGCCCTGAAAAATAGAAGTTATAGCAGAAGCCAGACGCTCATAAGTCTCTAAATACGGTGCCGAAATATAGATAGATGTTTGGAATAAACCCTTACCGATTCCCAACTCCAAGCGTGGAATCTGCCTTTCATCAATATGAGCCTGAATACGCTCCAAGGACTTATTTACCATTTCAATGCCATGAGTGGAGCTTTCTCCGCGATTATAGCCATTGGTGGTAGAGTCATTAGAACCAATGGTTTTTCCGGTAGATGTACTTTTGTTGGTGCCATGAGTTGTGGTTGTATTCTTGCTTGTTCCCCACGTAGTCGTCTTTGATGTGCTATCACTAACACTTTTGCTTTTATTCTCAGCACTACCTCTACTCTCGCTAGTGCCCATGGTACGAGATTTTGAACCGCCATCATTTGTCCCGTGAGAGTTGCTATTTGAATGATTGGTTCCTTTTTGCTCATTCACACTATTACTGATTGATGAACCCTTGGTTGTGGTTTGTGATGTACCAATATTCTCCCCTTCCTGCAAGGAGCGTTTAATCATAGGATGTAATATTGATGAATAACCCAACAATGCTTTTATTTTGGATTCGATACTCTCCAAAGATTCAGGGTTAGCAACAATCAACATTTGCCAAGTCTCGCCTGTCAAAGTAGTCGCCAATCTGTCCAAGCCCTGCGTGATACTCTCGCCCTGACTATGAGCCTGTTCATCAATGGTTAATGACGGAACACCTGTTACCAATCCAAAATGTTTGGATTTTTGCAAGGGGTACAAAATTCTCTCTTGCAATCTACTTGCTTTTATTTCATCTAGACAAATACCACCAATATTCCCAAGCAACTGATTTTTAAGCAGTTTACTTTGTTTAGATACATCTCCGGATACAGAGTTGTCGGCACAAGAGCAATATTTACTGCGACAAGACCTACAAAACGTCTTGGCTTCTATGAAAGATTCTAATTTTTCATGGGTGTATTATTTATCCGGTCTAAAAACAGGTATTGAAATTTATATTGGCGTTGTTTTGACAGGTGTAATCCGAAAAAAACGGGCATTACTATTGTTTATATACATATTGGTAGATAATGACACATCTTGAACAAGATAATTTACCGAGTTAAAACCCTTATCAATAATCGATTTACTTAGGTTTATATAAGGCTCAATCTTTGTACTCGCCAGCTATCTCCCTATCTTAAAAACTGACTGATAATATTTTATTTAACCATGTCATTGGCTTTTTAACTGTCATTTAACATCATTTAAATCAGTATTTAGCCAATACACTATTTTGCCAGAAAATTTTATAAAAAGAAAACTCCATTCATTCAGATGCGACATGGTTTGTCGCAACGTTAGAATGGAGAAACATTTAATATTATATCTTGTTCACAAGCCAGTTAGCAAGTGTTACCCACTTTTGTTCTTTATCCCCAAAATCCCCAAACCCCCCACCATCTC
>NZ_MXAN01000127.1 GCF_002027545.1 Moraxella lacunata | reverse complement strand
TGTGGTTTATGGTATCTACATTGGTAAATTTAAGGTCTATACGATTAACAATAGAATCATATAGACCTAATTTTTCGCCACTTTTTGCAAATTTTTGATGTCATCAGGGCTTAATTTTAGCTCGCTTTCATCGGTGGGTGTGGACTGTATGACCACCTCTGGCACAAAGCGGATTTGTAATTTGATGACCCTATCATCAAGTGTGTCTTTGGCAAGCTTTTGAATTTGTCTTTCTAATTCAACCGCTTGTGCCTGATTTGGTGTGATGAGCCCTTGAATGACCACCCTTAGCGTGTGGGCTTTTTTCCCTTCATGCGTAAAACTGTGTGATACCAAATAATTGGCTTGATTTTGAATGCTTTTTTCAACCAATGCAATACTTTGGCGTTCAAATTTTTGTTCATTTAAGTTTTTACTAAAATTAACCGTCAAATAACCACCAACGACAATCAAAGCAATCAATACAGCACTGTTTCTTTTTAAAAACAGTGCAATTTGCCCCAATTTGCCCACCTCATCATCATTAAGAATTCTGCGAAACCCTGCAAACCACAGCACCAAAGCGTTGGTAAACTGAATGGCAAGCATGTTGGTCAAGGCCAACAAAAATGCTCCCCAAGCCAATAACAGATGACCAGATGCCAGCAAAATGCCACTGGCTACCAAAGGCGGAACAAGAGCAGTTGCTACCGCCACGCCAACCACCGCCACCGATAGATTTGGTGACACCATGGCATAAGCTCCTGCCGCACCGCCTGCCAACGCCACCATCAAATCCATGGTCGTCGGCGATGTGCGTGCCAAAATTTCAGCCGTCATGACGTTATCACCATGCAAAAACCCAAGCCCCATGCCAATGACATAAATCACAAACACCCCACCAATGAGTGTGATGAGCGATGTTTTAAGCAATGATAAGCGGGCATCAATAACAGCAAGAGCGGCACTGGTGATGGGCGAGAGCATCATCGCCACAAGCATGGCTCCGATGACCACCGCAGGTGAGTTGGCAAGCAATCCATAACCTGCAATCACCGCTGACAGACCATTCATCATAAAGAAAATTTTGGTTGGCAATGCCCCCGCTTCAATGTTAATACGAACCTCTTTATGGTCTATGGTTTTTTGGCTGTGCTTTTTGGCGATGAGCATACGGACAATATCGGCTTGTTGTTGCTCTATTTTTTGTGCCTCTTCATCGGCTGCTGGGGCATTATTTTTTAGGTCATTATCTTTTTTATTATCGGTAGATTGATGACTTATGGGGATGCTTGTCGGTCTGTCTTGTCTAAGATTGTCTGGTTTTGTATCATTTTTTTGTGGATTTGACACCTCTTTTGATGTCTTTGATGTGATGACTTTGGTGTCATTATCTGTTTGGGCAGTGGCATCTTCTTGATTGTCTTTGTTGGGCGTGTCATGGTTGTCTACTTTCGCCTCTTTGTCTTTGTCATCATTTTTGTCTTTATCATCACTTTTCTCATTGGCATTATCAGACAATTCATCATGAACCGTTTTGACAATCTTATCAAGCTCAGCATCATCAATGCCTTGTTTTTTAAGCTCTTCAAGTTCGTCTTGACTAAATTCAACGTCATCATTTTGAGTATCTTTATTGTCGCTCATAAAAAACCTTATTTGTTAAAATCGGTTAAAATTGTGATATCGGTAAGAGATTTTAAAAATAAACTGCCTGCAAAACCCCAATTTTATTGGGTTCATTGGGTTCATTGGGTTCATCGGTTTTGTAGGAAATTAATAACATGGCAAATTAAGCACCATCTAAAATCATGGCATCGCCATAACTAAAAAAACGGTATTGCTCACTGATGGCATGGGCATAAGCATGCTTGATGTTATTTGTACCTGCAAAGGCACAGACAAGCATAAGCAGCGTTGATTTTGGCAAATGAAAATTGGTGATGAGTCTATCTACCACACCAAATTCATAAGGTGGATAGATAAAAATCTGCGTATCACCACAAAATTCGGTAAGCTGTCCATCCACACGGTGCAAATGGGCGGTCTCCAAGGTGCGAGTTACGGTCGTCCCCACGGCAATGACTTGTCCGCCTTGTGCTTTGGTGGCATTGATTTTATCAGCGGTGGCTTGGGGCAAGTGGGCGTATTCGGCGTGCATGACGTGGTCGGTCAAATCGTCCGCCTTGACAGGGGCGAACGTACCCGCCCCCACGTGCAAGGTAACAAAGGCAATCTCTACCCCTTTATCAGCAAGACGCTTCAAGGTCTCATCATCAAAATGCAGGCTGGCAGTCGGGGCGGCAACGCTTGCCTGTTTGGCCGGGTCATGAAACACCGTCTGATAACGGGTGTCGTCCGTGTCGTCTGCCGTGCGTTCAAAATAAGGCGGAATCGGCATTTGCCCATAACGCTCCAAATCCGCCAAAATCGGTGCATCAAATTGCAAAATAAACAAATTCTGTGCCCGTCCGCACATGACAGCACGAATGCCCCCGTCTGCCAGACTCACCGCCTGCCCCACCTTTAACGCACGGCTAGAGCGTACATGGCAATGAGCGATGTTTTGTTCGTGGTCGGTAATGCGTTCTATCAGAACTTCCACCGCTCCGCCTGTGTTCTTGACCCCGAACAGACGGGCTTTCATGACTTTGGTGTCGTTTAACACAAGCAAATCGCCTTTGTTTAACAAATCAGGCAAATCGGTAAAATGAAGGTCGGTAAGTGTATCGCCTTGAACGTGTAGCAAGCGAGAGCTTGAACGCACGGCAAGCGGATAACGGGCGATGAGTTCATCGGGTAGGTGGTAGTCAAAATCGGCGGTGAGTAGGGGTGTGTTCATGATGTGGCTGTGTTACAATAAAAATGGCTTATTTTATCAAAAAGCCTAGCGATTTGCTTGTATTTCTCATGTTTGCAAACTGGCATTTCTCATGCTCCAACTAAGTCTTTTGGCTAAATTGCAAAGTCGGCAAAAAAGGCGTATCATATAACAATTATTTTTAATGAATGTTTTACCATGCTGATGAATATCCAAAACACCGCCCCACGCCCTACATCGCCCCACCCCATTTTAAATTTGGGTTTTCGCATATTTTTTGTAGGGTCGGCAGTCTTTGCCATACTTGCCATGTTGCTGTGGCTTGCCATTTTACAGGGATTTGCCCCTTTTAAAGGTACGTTTAACCCTTTTTATTGGCACGCTCATGAGATGATTTTTGGTTATGCGTTGGCGGTCATTGCTGGCTTTTTATTGACCGCCGTCAAAACATGGACAAGTCAACCCATGCCCTATGGTTGGCATTTGGGGGCGATATTTGGGGCATGGGCGGTCGCTCGCTTGCTTTGGCTTGGGCTACACGCCACGCCAAGCGTTGCCATGCTTAGTGTGGCTTTTGTGTTTGATTTGCTCTTTTGGGGCATGACCGCCTACTCGGTCATCAAAGCGGTATGGGTCGCTCGCCAAAAACGCCAAATCGGTATCGTTGCCAAACTTACCCTGCTCATGCTTGCCAACATCGCCTTTTATGCAGGCGTGTTTTTGGACAGCACGACCACACAACAAATCGCCCTGTATGGGGCATTATATCTCGTCATCGGCGTGGTATTTACCATTGCCAGACGGGTGTTGCCGTTTTTTATCGTCAAGGGTATCAGCGTGGATAATAACGGCAAACCCAACGGCTTAAATATAGAACAAAAAAATTCGGCACTATTAGACAGAATGAACCTAGTGGGATTTTTTGGCTTTATCGTGTTTGATTTGTTTGTCAAATCACCCATGCTCGCCAGTGCCTTTGCCCTGATTTGCGTGATTGCCAACATTTGCCGTCTTAAAAATTGGTATCACCCTGCCATTTGGCAAAAACCGCTACTGTGGTCGCTTGTCATCGCCTTTGGGGGTATGACCGCAAGTTTGGCATTCTTTGTGGTATTGCCTTTTGTTGAGACGAATATTAATGTGCATTCGCTCGGCTTGCACGGTTTGGCTCTGTTTGGCGTGGGACTGATGACCGTTGCCATGATGGCTCGGGTGTCGCTTGGGCATACAGGGCGAAACATTCATCAACCCCCAAAAACCGTGAGTGCGATATTTATCCTGATGATAATCTCTGCCCTGTGCCGTGTGATCATGCCAATGTTTGGCGGTGATTATATGACGTGGGTGCTTATCTCACAAGTGGCATGGGTGCTGTCCTTTGGGCTATTTTGTGGGTCGTATGTGGGCATTTTGGCAAAACAACGCACCGATGGGCTATTTGGCTGATAGGCAAGGATTTTAAAACATGATAAAATGATAAAATGATAAAAAAGTTACCAACGAGACAACTATGTTTAACCCTTTTAAAAAGAAAATTCACATCAACATGAGCGACATTGACAAGGTTTTGCAGGATTTTCGCCTGTATGGTCAAGCCTTGCCGACTTTTATTGATGATAAATCCTTGCATGATGACACGCTAGACATCGCCCTAAGAGTGCATAAGAACGCCGACCAAGCCGAGCTTGAACAGGTTTATCATGACCTGCGTGCCAGATTACATCTCATTGGCGTGGCAGAAGTGAATTTAAATGTCGTCTTATCCGACAAAGTCGCCCCCACCGCCAGTGCTGTGCAAACCCACACGCCCCAGTCGTCAAATCAAACCCCAAACCAAATCCCAAGCCACACCGCAGACGACACCCCCACCAAATCCGCCCCCAAACAATCAGACATCGCCCCCCACCCCCGCATTCGCCACATCATCGTGGTCGCCAGTGGTAAAGGCGGTGTGGGTAAGTCCACCACGACCGTCAATACCGCCCTTGCCCTACAAAAGCTCGGCAAAAGGGTCGGTATCCTAGATGCGGACATCTATGGCCCGTCCGTGCCTGATATGTTAGGCGTGGCAGGGGTCAAGCCTGCCGTTGAAAATGACCAATTCGTGCCGATAGACGCACATGGTATCGCCATGCTCTCCATTGGCAATTTGATTGAGAGCGACAACACCCCTGTGGCGTGGCGTGGGGTCAAGGCGACAGGGGCGTTAATGCAACTGTACAGCCAAACCAACTGGCCCACGCTTGATTATCTCATCATCGATATGCCCCCCGGCACAGGCGACATTCAGCTCACGCTTGCTCAGCGTATCCCTGTAACAGGGGCGGTCATCGTTACCACGCCACAGCACATCGCCCTGCTGGACGCCCAAAAAGGCATGGAAATGTTTTTAAAAACTGATATTGCCGTCATTGGCGTGGTCGAGAATATGGCGTTGCATACCTGCACCAACTGTGGTCATGTCGATGCCATTTTTGGGGCGGACGGCGGAACAGAGCTGGCAGAGAGATACCAAGTGCCACTTTTGGGGCAACTGCCACTTGCCACCGACATTCGCACGCAAATGGACAAAGGCGAGCCGTCCGTCATGGCAGGCGATGAGTTTGCGGTGTATTATGAAAACATCGCCAAAAATATTGACACGCATATTGGCAAATTTGACAAAGGGGCAAGCGGGCGGATTTTTTAAATGGTATAAAATAACATGCATTTATAAATGGTGCGTGGCTTTGGCAGTTTTACCACCCTGTTACCACGCCATTCATCATCTGCCACACCCCCATCATGGCAATGATGCTCACCACCGCACACAGGGCAAACACGCCTTGACTGGTGCGACCTGACTTCTGATTCATCACATGACACAGCCCTAGCACCACCCCCATCATCATACCCCCAAGATGTCCTGCCACATCGATACCGGGTATGGCAAAGGTCATGACAAAATTAATACCCATGATGAGTGCCAAGCTCTTGTTATTTAGTCGCCACTTCTTTGCCGAGCCGAACATTGACAAGGTCAAAAGCAACATACCCAGCCCCATGATACTGCCCGACGCCCCTGCCGACAGCCCCACCCCTTGCACGCCCTGCTCTTCTATCCGTCTTAGGGTCGTGTATAGGTTTAACAGATTGCCCGCCACCACCGACAGCAAAAACACCACCAAAAACCGCCACCATCCCAATATCTGCTCACTAACCATGCCAAAATAATACATGGCAAAACTGTTAAACAACAGATGAATCACCCCAATGTGCAAAAACCCTGCCGTCACCAGTCGCCACGGCTCATCGATGAGCGTCAATGGCAAAAAATTCGCCCCGTAGCGATCAGCTCTTGCCCTGTTTGCTCGTCAATGTTTACCCCATTTGCGACCTGTACACCCATCACCGCCACAAAGCTGATGATAAGCAGTAAGGTTGTCGGGGCGATTTTAAAAAGTTGTGTTAAGGTCATGGCGATAAAATGGTAAAAAGTGAAAGTGAATTGGCGGGATGATTTTTGTTACACCCCCCCCCAACCCCAAATATGCCACAATACCCTAACATTCAGTAGACCTCTTTCCAAACTACCCCAGCTCAAAATTATAAATCGCAGAAATTAGATTCACCCTTAATCCAAATCTTTTTCTGCGATTGCGGTAGCGACATGATAAGATTTTAAAACACTTGAGTTTCCCAATGACATGTTCATTGGTTACTCGCTTGGATGATAACTTGCGATTTGCTTTTTTATCTGCTTTGGTTAAAGGTTTAAGTTTTGTCTTTTTCTTTGGTAGTTGGCTATTTGCATGAGTTTGTTGTATGCCTTGATAGCCTGAATCTACTT
>NZ_MXAN01000126.1 GCF_002027545.1 Moraxella lacunata | reverse complement strand
GATTTGGGGGTCGGTTCAAGTTCGTGCCTTTTTTGTTGGGTAAAATGGGATTTTTTAAAGTTTAATTAAATTTGATTTTGGTTGTTTTTATAAAATAAATAAAATTGGGATTTGAATAGATTTTAAAAATTGGTGAATGGGGTGTTTATTTTTAATTGTTAAAATGATTAAATGTAATTATTTAATTTTAAAAAAATACGCCAATTGGCAGTAAGGTGCGTATTACGCACCCTATAATATTGGGTTATAAAAATGATGTTTTAGCTTTTTTGGTATTGTTCATCAACAATACCTTTGGGTAGATTTGTAGGGGCGAATTATATTTGCCCTGTGATAAAGTGTTGATTTTTGGGCGAATGTGATTCGCCCCTACACGTCCAAATTTTAAAATATATCTTTATTGAACAACACCCTTTTTTATTAAGCCCAAAATCAATCATCATTCAAACTAATACCTACCTATCACAATTATCAATTTCCAATAATAACCCAAACCCTTTATAATACCCATATTTTCAATCATCTAGGAACACTCATGACCTATCCTACCCAATCCTAAGCCGCATTTAGCCCAACCACACCACTTGCCCCACACAGCTTTGAACGTCGTGAACTGCGTGCCGATGATGTGCTGATTGACATCATGTATTGTGGCGTGTGCCATAGCGATTTGCACACCGCTCGTAACGACTGGGGCTTTACCCACACTTATCCGATTGTGGTCGGACACGAAATCATCGGACGCATTGCCAAAGTTGGCGACAACGCCCAAAAATTTAAGGTAGGCGATTTGGTGGGCGTGGGCTGTATGGTGGATTCTTGCCGTACCTGCTCGCCATGCCAACACGGTTTGGAGCAGTACTGCGAACACGGCAACACAGGCACTTACGGCAGTCTTGACCGCCATGACGGCACGCTAACCCAAGGTGGTTACAGCACGTCTATCGTGGTGAGCGAAGATTTTGTGTTAAAAGTATCCGAAAACCTAGACACCCAAGCGGTCGCCCCACTACTGTGTGCAGGCATTACCACATACTCGCCCCTACGTCATTGGAAAGTTGGCAAAGGCACCAAAGTGGGCGTGGTCGGACTGGGCGGACTGGGGCATATGGCGGTCAAACTTGCTCATGCCATGGGGGCGGACGTTACGCTCTTTACCCGTTCGCTTGGCAAATCCGATGACGCTTACCGCTTGGGGGCGAGCCGTGTGGTGCTGTCTACCGATGAAAATCAGATGAAGGAAGTGGCAAACACCTTTGATGTCATCATTGACACCGTGCCATACACCCACGATTTAAAGCCTTATGTGCCGACACTTGCTTTGGACGGCACGCTGGTGCTGGTCGGCTTGGTGGGCGAGCTGGAACAAACCATTAACACCGTGCCGATGATTATGGGTCGCCGTAGCATTTCTGCGTCTGTGATTGGCGGCATTGCCGAAACCCAAGAAATGCTGGATTTTTGTGCCGAGCATAATATCGTGCCAGATGTGGAGATGATTGATATGCAAGACATCAACACCGCCTATGAGCGTATGCAAAAAAGCGATGTGAAATATCGCTTTGTGATTGATATGGCGAGTTTGAAGGGGTAATGCTGTTTGTGGGGAGTAGGGAAACACCGCTCAGCGAATCGTTGGGCGGTGTTTTTTTATGATTTAAAAATTTAAACCACATCAATCCAATCACGGTCGGCTAACGCTTCTAAGGCAATGCCGTGGATAAGCTCACTCGGTGCGGTACAAAGGCTTGATAAGACACGGATTTTATAGCCTTTGGCAAGGGGTGATAAGGCGGTGTGGGTTACGCAGTTTTGGGTCATGATACCGCATACGTCCACCTGCTCAATGCCGTGTTCTTTTAAAATATCCAGCAAACCCGTGTTTAAAAAGCTGTCGGCATGTGCCTTTTGTACAAGCGGTTTGTTCGCCAAAACGCTCGCTACCGATGAATACAGTTCCGCTCCGTGCGAGCCTTTGGCAAATAGCGGATAATCTTCCGCCATGATGTGCTGAACACCGATGACAAGCGTGCCGTTGTCGGATACGCTTTGGGCGTGTTTGGCGATGTCTTGGGCGATAGCGTCCACGTTGAACTGGTCAAATTTGCCATTTGCCGAGCCGAAATATTCGTTTTGTACGTCAATAACTAATAGGGCGGTTTTCATAAAAGAGCCTTAAAATGAAATGGATTTGGCGATATTTTAGGGCAAATGGTGCGGTTTGACTATGGGCAATATTGCCATTTATCGCAAGGATTTTGCCAAAATTTAGATGTTAATCTTTGAAAAAAATGCTATAATTACAAGTTTAAATTAATGATTTTTAGAAATGTCCAAATTTACGTTTATTGATTTATTTGCAGGTGTTGGCGGTTTTCATTTTGCATTAAAAGAGCTTGGTGGCGAATGTGTTTTTGCCAGTGAGTGGGATTTAAATGCTCAAAAGACATACTTTGCCAATCATGGTATTATGCCTTATGGTGATATCACGCTTGATGAAACCAAAAATCAAATTCCGCAAAATTTTGATATTTTGTGTGCAGGTTTTCCTTGTCAAGCATTTTCGGTTGCAGGTTACCAAAAAGGATTTTCTGACAGTCGTGGTACATTGTTTTTTGATATTGAAAAAATTGTTGAAAAACACCGTCCAAAAGCTGTGTTTTTGGAAAATGTTAAAAATCTTATCTCGCATGATAAAGGAAATACCTTTAAAATTATTTTAGATATTTTGGAAAATAAACTAAACTATCAAGTTTTTTACAAGGTTATGAATACCGCAGAGTATGCCAATATTCCCCAAAATCGTGAGAGAATTTTTATTGTTGCTTTTGATAAAGATATTTTTAAAAATATCAATTTTGAATTTCCAGAAAAAATTAAATTAACCAAAACCATTCATGATATTTTGGATAAACAAAAACAAGATGACATTTTTTACTATCAAAAATCAAAATATTATGAGCAATTAAAACAAGAAATGCAAAATAAAGACACCATTTATCAATGGCGTAGGGTTTATGTGCGTGAAAATAAAAATGGATTATGCCCAACTTTAACGGCTAACATGGGAACAGGTGGACATAATGTTCCTTTAATTATAGATGACTTTGATATCCGAAAATTAACCCCAAAAGAATGTTTTGCATTTCAAGGCTATGACATGAATAAATTTGTCATGCCTAATATTGCCAACAGTAAGCTGTATATGCAAGCGGGAAATTCGGTAACCATGCCATTAGTTAAGAGAATTTCTGAAAATATCATTAAGGAAATTAACAATGATTAGATATAATGATGATTATTTAGAATTATTAAAAATAATGACTTCATTATCAGGACTATTTAGTGATAATAAAGTGCCTTATTTATATTACAGAAATGCAGAAAATTTATTTTGCTATGCTCTAAATGCTAAAAATTTAAGTCGTGATGACAGTGCATTTGACGCATTGCTAGAAATTAACGGCATAAAAACAGGTATTGGCTTAAAAACTTTTATTTGTGAAAAAGAACAAAAATTAGAAAAAGTTGCAGAATTTAACCAATTAGCCAATAAAGAATTTCGGCATTTGAGTGGCGATGAGTTGGTTTTTGCTGTTGCCAATGCAAGAAATGAGCGAATTGATTTTGCCAATAGATTATATGGTGTTAATCAAGCAATATATCATTTGGTGACTAGGCGAGAAAATGAACTTAGATTATTTGAAGAAAATTACGATAAAATTGATGTTAATAAAATAAAAATTAAGAAAGTTAAAGATAATGGCATAGAATTTACAGATTCTATTCATGATTATAATTACAGTTTTTCCAAAAGTACTTTATTTAAAAAGTTTCATTTGCCAAGCGATTATTTTTCATTACCAGTAGAGATTATTTCTGAACCTTATGATTTATTATTACGATTTAAGGAACTAATTGAAAGTCAAAACAAACAGACAGAACAAAAAGAATTTGTTGTTTTGCCGTTATATTCCACTAGAAATGGCTTAGTCCCCGAAAGAAGTGGATTAAATCAATGGAATGCTAATGGTAGAAAACGTAGCCTTGATGAAGTTTATATACCTATTCCTGTACAAATTCATCAAAATTTCCCTAGTTTTTTCCCAAGTCGAGATGAGCCTTTTGATTTAATCACGCCTGATGGCAAGATTTTAAATGCCAAAGTCTGCCAAGAAAACTCAAAAGCCTTAATGACCAATCCAAATTCAGCATTGGCAAATTGGTTGTTGCGACAATTATTGAATTTAAAAGAAGGCGAAATTGCAACCAAAGAACGTTTGGAGTTAATGGATTGTGATAGTGTGATTATTACCAAAAATAGCCAAAATCAATATGAGATTGACAAGGCAAAATTTGGTAGTTATGAGCATTTTATAAATAATATTTGAAAATACCCATAAATACCAATGCACACCCCACCCAAACTTACCCTATACGCCCAAAACGGCTGTCATGATTTTGTTTTTAATTTGCCATTTTCGCTGTTTCAAGCCCAAGTGGACGGCAAGGCGTTGTTTGATTTTAGTGTATGTAGCGATAGCGGTCGTGCGATTATGACCGAATTTGGGGCGAAGATTGCCGTGCAGGGTAATTTAACGCTTATGGATACTGCTGACATCATCGTGATTGCAGGGTGGGTGGGCGATATGCCAAGCAGGGTATTTGTGGAAAAATTGCAATCAGCTCACCAAAACGGCAAAAAAATCATTGGCTTATGCTATGGTACATTTGGGCTAGGTTATGCAGGTATATTGGCAGGTCGTACGGTGGTTACGCATTGGGCAGGCGAGCGGGCATTTCGGGAGCTTTTTGCCGACATCGCCTTAGACGGCAACCGCCTGTATATTGATGACGACAATATTTTAACATCGGCAGGGGCTTCGGCAGGTCTGGACTGTTGTTTGTATTTTATCCGTACGCTGTATGGTGTTAGCGTGGCGAACCATTTGGCACGGGTCTATGTGTCCGCTCCGCACCGTGAGGGCGGTCAGGCTCAATTTGTGCAAATGCCTGTAACGAGCCATACCAAAGATGATAAGATTAACGAGTTGCTTGATTTTCTTAGCAAAAATCTGGCTGATACGCACCGATTGGACGAGTTGGCGGACAGGGTGCATTTGTCCAAGCGAAGTTTTAACCGCCATTTTAAAAATGCCACCAATATGACCTTATCGGAGTGGCTTATCGCAAAACGCTTAGCCTATGCCCAAGAATGCTTAGAGACGAGCGATGATAATATGGAGCTTATCGCCCAAAAGGCAGGTTTTGGCACGGCAAGCAATTTGCGTATGCAGTTTAAGGATAAATTTGGCGTGTCCCCACAAGCGTGGCGAAGAAGTTTTGGGGGTGGGTAGTATGCATTAACCCACCCCAAGCACCCCAAGCGTGTCCTTTTGCACTTTTAAAATATCGGCGTGTATCGCCAATCCCTTATGTGCCAATACTTTTGGGATAATGGCATGGTGCGGATTAACCGTGACATAAAAAGCATTGGGGAGCTGATGAGTGAGTTGCCAAAACGGTTCTTGGATAAACATCGGGGTCATTCGCCCAACGCCAAGTTCCAAAAATACGATGTTTTGACCGCCAAACTCGTCCAAAAATTCACGGGTTTTGCGGTATTCGTCTTGGTATTTTTTGCCTTCCAAAAACACGGTCGAACGCACCCACGGTTCCATTTCTCGTCCACATTTTGGGCATTTGGGGATATGCTCGTCTGCCAAGCACAGGTCATCATCGATGAGTTTGTCCAATTTGGGATAAATCTCGCTGGCATCATAAATCTCATCATGACACCGCCGACTGCACTGAATATACCGCCAGTCGCCCTGAATGGCACTGACCTTATCCGTGCCAAACACTTTTTCAAATTGAAAATCCTGATTGGTTGTCATTACATGAAAAGTCTTATTTTTCATGAATTTGGCAATGTCGGTATACGTCTCACCCACATCAGCGTCCAAAATCATGCTAATCCAATGGGCAAAAAACCCCATCGCTCACGGCTGTTTTGATAGCGATGATACAAGCCGTCAAAACCGCTCTGATAGCCGTATTTGTCCCGAAACGCACTCATCTGACGCACAAAATGCTCATCAGGCTCATAATAATGGCGAAAACCACTCGCCGCCGACATTCCGCTTGCCCCACCCACCAAAATGGCGTCCGCTTGTGTCAATTTATCGGCAAACAGGCGAATTTTGTCGTCATACGCCAAATCCACCCCAACAGGTGCAATTTCTGAACCAAAACTAAACCCATATCTAGACATTTAATAGCCCCTTTAACTCGCTTACAGAATTTGGTACATCATCTTCGGTGGCAAGCACCAACTGCTTGCCAAATTCTGCTAATTGTTTACTTTCATCAATTCTTAAAAACTTCTTATCCAAAGCGTCCAAACCCAGCCGATAACGGTCTAGTGCGTCTGCGTCTTTAAATAAGCGATATAAAAATAAGGCATTTTTATTATTATCAGACTGTTTGGAAATTTCATTCATGCCAATATCATCAGGCAGGTCATGATAATAACTTGCCCAATAACTTTCTTTATAAAAAGGCAATTCATGCTTTTGACAATAATCTTTATAATAATCCGCCCCACGTTTGCCATGCCCGATATCATAACCGTCATCAAATCGTTTGCTGTCGTGAAATACGGCGGTATGACAAAGTATGGTTTTGCTTTTATCATCAAGCCTCAATTTATCCGCCAATATCAAGGCATATAACAGTACTCGCCCACAATGATTGATACCGTGCAAATGACTGTCAAAATGAAATGCTATTTTTTGGCATAACAATTCATACCAATGGTCAAAATCATTTTGCAGGTGCTGATAAATTGTTTGATTAAAAATATTGGCGTGTAAATATTGCTGTAATGTCATCTTGTTGCCCAATCGTGAATAACGCTTGCCAAATCGCCATTGATACCCACCGAACGATTTGCAATTTCATCGGGTATCCACAGATCGCCTTTATTGACGCTGATATAGAAGGCATTGGGATTTTGGTAGGTGTATTGCATAAAAGGTTGTTTGATGAGCTGATTTCTTATGCCCACGCCCAATTCTAATAAAACCGTATTGCCATGTTTGCCCTGTGCCAATATGTCTTGATAGGCGTGTCTTTTTTGTTGCCATGTTTTATCAAAAACAAAATGCTCATCAAGCTGAACGTGGATTTTTAATTCGCCACCGCATTCTTGGCATTTGGGAATGTCTGATGTGACAATTTCCCCATTTTCTATTTGTGCCAATTGGGTCAAAATATCCGTGCCGTCAAATACGCTTTGGCAGGTTTGGCATTCTAAATCTTTGCCTACGCCTTCAATTTCAAACAAGCGATTTTCATCAAAACCTGCTAGGCGAAAATGGTTGTCAAAATTACTGGTAACAACAAAATAATTTTTATCTTGGACAAGCTGATACAAATCATTCATCACGGCAGTAACGGGGCGTTTGATGTTCATATAATGATAAAGTCTGGCAAAATACGCCCAATAATTTTCGGGGGCAAACGGATAAAAACACCCCCGAATGATGTTATTAAAACCAAACTTTTGGGCAAAATCGCCAAAATGGTCATAAAAATCTTGGTTTGAGCCAAAAATATGAATGCCTTCACTAATGGATAAACCGTTGCTTGCCCCGATGATGAGCGTGTCGGCAGAGTGGATTTTGTCTAAGGCTTGCTGTAATTCATTCATAACGCATTGCTTTTTGTGGATAGTTTGGTTATTATAATTCATATGATTTTTTAAACAAGTATGCACTTTTTTGGTAGATACTATCTTTTTGGATGGTTAAAAGGATAGCGAGATGACCGATTTTGTTCCGCTTAGTTTTGATGATGAAACGCCTTATTTTAATTACACCTTGTCTATTATTAACGGCAAATGGAAATTGTTGATTATTTTTGTATTGGCAAAATATGAAGTGGTGCGATACAACGAATTACGGCGACTTTTGGGCGGTACGATTACCTTTAAAATGCTATCAAACACCCTAAAAGAAATGGAAAATGACGGCTTGGTCAATCGCAAAGAATACCCGCAAATCCCACCCAAAGTAGAATACAGCCTGACCGATAAGGGACTGTCTTTAATGCCTGTGGTGCGTGCGATGTGTGATTGGGGTGGGAAGAATTGTTCGGCGTAGGACGATGTGGCAAATGTGAACGGCTAAATCCCAACATTCCCAACACCGCCAAAATCGGTTACAATACCCCTTTTTATTATCCATAAAAGCACAATGACCAACTACACCACCCAAAACCTAGAAGTCCTAGAGGGGCTAGAACCCGTCCGCCGTCGCCCCGGTATGTACACCGACACCACACGCCCCAACCACCTTGCCCAAGAAGTCATTGACAACTCGGTGGACGAGGCGTTGGCAGGACACGCCAAGCACATCACCGTAACCTTGCACGCTGACGGCTCGCTGTCGGTGCTTGATGACGGGCGGGGTATGCCCACCGACATTCATCCTGAATTTAAGCAGTCGGGCGTGGAGCTGATTTTGACACGCCTGCACGCAGGGGGCAAATTTAGCACGGACAATTATGCCATTAGTGGCGGTTTGCATGGCGTGGGCATTAGCGTGGTCAATGCCTTATCCAAGCGTGTGGACGTGGTGGTGTGGCGAGACGGCACGCAGTATCAGATGAGCTTTGAACATGGCGTACCGACAACGTCCCTAACCCACGAGCCGTCTCCCACCAAGAAAAAACGTGGCACACAGGTGCGATTTTGGGTAGATGAGCAGTATTTTGACAATCCCAAATTTTCTATCAAATCGCTAAAACACAACCTAAAAGCCAAAGCCGTGCTATCGGCAGGGTTAAAAATTGACTTTGTGAGTGAAACCGAGCCGTCCGATAGCGAAAGCTGGCAATACACGGACGGCGTGGTGCAGTATTTGACCGAACAGCTTGGCGAGCTTGCCATTATCCCTGATACGCCATTTTATTTTAGTCAAGAGCCGACAGGGGGCGAACGTGGCGGAGCAACGTTTGCCATAGCGTGGCTACCCGAATCAGGCACGCCCATTTGCGAAAGCTATGTCAACCTAATCCCCACCGCACAAGGCGGTACGCACGTCAATGGGCTACGCACGGGCATTACGGACGCACTGCGTGAGTTTTGTGAAATTCATAGTCTTTTGCCCAGAAACGTCCGCCTAACCGCCGATGACGTGTGGGACGGGGTCAATTATATTTTGTCCTTAAAATTTGCCGAGCCACAGTTTAGCGGTCAAACCAAAGAACGCTTATCAAGCCGTGAAGCGTCGCCACTGGTGCAAACCCTTGCCAAAGACGCATTTAGTCTGTGGCTAAACGCCCACCCCGACACCGCCAAAGCCATAGCCGAGCTTGCCATTAGTAAAGCAGGCAAACGGCTAAAATCCGCCCAAAAAGTCGCCCGCAAAAAAATCACCCAAGGCCCTGCCTTGCCGGGGAAATTAGCCGATTGTAAGGGCGAGTTTAAAGACGGAGCGGAACTGTTTTTGGTGGAAGGCGACAGTGCAGGCGGGTCTGCCAAGCAAGCCCGAGACCGCCATTTTCAGGCGATACTGCCCTTGCGTGGCAAAATCCTAAACACATGGGAAGTCTCGCACGACACCGTATTATCCAGCCAAGAGATACACGACATCGCCATTGCCATTGGCGTAGACCCAGCGTCTGACGATTTGTCCGAATTACGCTATGAAAAAATCTGCATTCTGGCGGATGCAGACTCGGACGGCTTGCACATTGCGACCTTGATTTGTGCGTTGTTTGTCAAGCATTTTCGCACGCTTGTGGAAGCAGGGCATTTGTTTGTTGCCATGCCCCCACTGTATCGCATTGACATCGGCAAGGACGTGCATTATGCCTTGGACGATGATGAATTGAACGCCATTTTGAAAAAAGCAAAATCCAAAGGCAAACCGCAAATTACCCGCTTTAAGGGCTTGGGCGAGATGAACCCCGACCATTTGCGTGAGACGACCATGAACCCTGATACCCGCCGTTTGGTGCAATTAGACATTGATGATTTTGCAAGTACCAGTGGCGTTATGGATATGTTACTTGCCAAAAAACGAGCGTCCGACCGCAAGGCGTGGCTAGAACGCAAGGGCGATTTGGCGGATTTGGCGGTATAAGATGACCGCTTGCCCCATTTTGTCCGCCTTGTCCGCCCTAAATGACGTGCCTTATCCTTTATATGTGGCGTGTAGTGGTGGGCGAGATTCGCTCGCTCTGGCGTATGGTTGTTATCTGTTGTATCAGCAGGGCAAATTGGATACATTACCCACGCTCCTGCACGTTCATCACGGTATGCAACAGGCAAATAACGACTGGGCGAGACTGGTGGGAGCGTGGGCGGACGAGCATGGATTTGACTGGCAAATTCTGCCTTTAACACTGACCAAAAAAACCGAAACATCAGCACGCACCGCCCGTTATCAAGCACTCATGGGGGCGATGACAGATGATGGCGTGCTACTGGTGGCTCATCATGCCGATGACCAAGCCGAGACGGTGCTTATGCGACTGATTAATGGAGCAGGCGTGCAGGGCTTATCAGGCATGAGAGCATGGCAAGCCAAAACCGTACAAGGGCGGACGATGAGCCTACATCGCCCCTTGCTCGGCGTATCTCGGCACGAGATTACCGCATTTGCCCACGCCCACGCCTTGCCCTATGTGGACGACCCAACCAATGACACAACCGACAACGCTCGCAGTCTTATCCGTAATGACATCTTACCACGCCTAACCGCCCTAAACCCCAAGGTTCGCCAAAACATCGCCCGCACCGCACATCTCATGAATGACGCTTACGCACTCATCAGCGAAACGGTGTTTGAATTGGTTAAAAAATGCACCCTTGATACGACCCACACGCCTTTTGTGAGCTGTTTGGACATTCATGCATTACGCACGCTGTCGGCACATGAGCAGTCGGCGGTGGTGCGGTTTTTTGTGCAAGCGGATAACCCCCTACCGCCCAGCTATCAGACCGTCAGCGATACCCTAGCATTGACCGCTCGTGATGATGGCGACCACAGTACAAAGATTTTTTGGCAAGGCGGTGATGATGGCGATGACGTGAATGGTAATGGCAGGGCGGTGGTGCTGTGCCGTTATAAAAATGCCCTGTATCGCTATCATCACGAGCTGTGGTTGTTATTACAAAATGAGATGAGTGATGACAAAATCGCCCTAAATTCATCTAAAATTATCCTAAAACAAAACGCCACATTTGCCATTTTTATGGATTTTCATGATGGTTTGCGTGAATTGTTGATGGATAAATCGGCTTATATTCGACCTGTTCGCCGTGATGAGCGGTTGCGGATTTATGAGCCGTATATGGATAAGGACGGTCAAACCCACATCGGCTTTACCAAATTAAGCGGTAAAAAACTCTACCAACGCCTAAGCATTCCCACATGGCACCGTGCTAATCTGTGGGGGTTGTATGTCCATGATGAGATGGTGCTTGTGATGAGCATGGATAAGTGGTGGCTGACTGACAGTGCTATGTTCCATGCCTTGCGTGGGGGCGTTTGATGATGGACGGTGGGGGCGGACGTTGCTTGTGGTGGATAGAGTGTGAAAGTTTTGCACAATTGGGGCATTTCATGTAAAATGGCGGATTGGTTAGAATTTTAAAAGAGTGATAATAGGACAATACATGACGGACTTTCACGCATTACAAAATAAAACGGTGGTATTCATCGGTGGCGGTAACATGGCAGGGGCGATGATTGGGGGGTTATTGACCGCCAAACGTTGCCATGATTTGACCTTGACCGTTGGCGTGTCGGACAAAAATACCGATAAGAGAGAATGGTTCGCCAGTCAAGGCGTATTGACCGCCACACCTGACACCGCCCATGAACTCATCACAAAGGCGGACGTGGTGGTGCTTGCCGTTAAGCCCCAAGTGCTGATGGACGTTGCCCCAAGCCTTGCCCCATATTTGGCGGATAAGCTCGTCTTGTCAGTGTTGGCAGGCGTGCCATGTGCGACACTCCAACGAGCCTTAGGCTGTGGGCGTGTGGTGCGTGCCATGCCAAACCTACCGTCTGCGGTGGGAGCAGGGGCGACAGGGCTGTATGCCGATGAGACGGCAAGCCCGTCCGATAGGGACGTGTGCGAGGCAGTCATGACAAGCTGTGGCGTGGCGGTGTGGGTGGACGATGAGACCAAACTGCACGCTGTTACGGCGGTGGCAGGCTCTGCTCCTGCGTACTTTTTTTATGTGCTAGAACACATGACCGCCCAAGCGGTGGCGATGGGGCTGACTGCCGATGATGCTCATCGTTTGGCGGTGCAGAGCATGATAGGGGCAGGACTGCTTACCAAAGATGGCGACCCACAGGCACTGCGTATGAGCGTAACATCAAAAGGCGGAACGACCGCACAGGCGTTGGCTTCGTTAGAGCGTGATGACGTCGGCGGTGCGTTTGGGCGGGCGATGGTGGCGTGCTATGACAGAAGTGTGGAGCTGGGTGCGTTATTTGATGATAAATAATTTAAATTTTACTTCATTCCCAACTTAAAATAGCAACTTATTAATTTTTTAATCATTATTTTGGATTGTAGGGGCAGTTTATTCGCCCTTGATAAATCAATTGCTTATAAGTTGAGAATGGAGTAAATATAATCATTTAACTTCAAAATACGCCAATTAACGGTAAGGTGCGTATTACGCACCAATAAGATTTTTTATTTAAAAGGTGCGTGGTACACACCTTACCATACTAAAATTTAATCACAATTTGCCAATATTATTTAACCCACATCATTTTAACAATGACTGATGATAGAAACTACCACTTATGAATGAACCGATTACCATTATTTTTAATGTCGTTGTCAATTTTGCCTTAATCATTTGTTTTTTAAGGTTTATGTTTCAGTTCGCTGAGATTGACCCCAAGCACCCTTATGCCAAAGTTACCTACATGCTCTCGGCGGTGGTTACGCTGTTTGGGCGGATTTTTCCTGATTTGGGTAAGGGGCGATTTAGTACATCGGCGGTGGTGCTGATGTTGCTTTTGACTTTTATCAAGATTGCGGGCATGGCGAGCATTTTGGGTAAGCCCATGACTCCGCTTGTGCTGTTTTTTAGTGGCAGTTTGACAGCGATACTCTCGCTCATTGACATGTTCCAGTACATCGTGCTTGCGTCGGTCATTCTAAGCTGGGTCATCATGCTGTTTCAGGTCATGCACCCACTCATGGAGCTTATCATGCAGATGGCAGAGCCAATTGTCGCCCCATTTCGCAAAATCACGCCCAATCTGGGCATGCTTGACTTTTCGACATTGGTTGCCATTTTGGTGCTGGCACTTTTGGAGATGGGCATTCGCATTGTGGGCGGTAATATCTTGTCGGCATTGGTGTAGGCTTGCCTTTGATTTTTACATTTATATAAAAATTAGCACATAAAGTACACAATACCTTGTCCAAATTTTGTTAGAATAAAGCTAAGTTTAAGGACTTACCATTCATTTATTTACTTTGGACTATTTTGGAGAATGCCATGTTAGATAATGCCGACCACACCATGAACGACCTATTTGCTCAGCTTGGTCTGCCAAATTCAGACAGTGAGATTGATGCTTTTATCAAGGCAAACCAACTGCCAGAAGGCGTAACCTTAAAAGAAGCTCCGTTTTTTGATGAACAGCAGCTCATGTTTATCCAAGAAGAGTGGAAATTGGATGCTGTGTGGGCGTTGGTGATTGATGAGCTAAACACTCGTTTACATGAAGACAATAAGCCTGCTTGATTTAACTGCTTTATTTGCATGATGTTAAACACCGTTTTATGCGGTGTTTTTCGTTTTTGGAATAAGCAATGACTTATCGTGCATATCACTTTTTGGGTAAAGTTTGCGATAATTGCCCACGTTTTTATGATTTGGAATAAGGGCAGTTCATGCTATCACAATTTGATAATAATGATTGGATTATCATTGTCTTTTTTGTGCTTGGGGCGTTGTTGCATGGGATTACCGGTTTTGGTTATCCCATTGTCGGCACGGCAATTATTGCCAGTTTTTATGAATTAAAAGTGGCGGTGGCGATGGTGGTTGTGCCGTGTATTGTCTTAAATCTCATCATGCTACGTACAGGCGGGACGATTATTGGCAATACCCTAAAATACGGCAAAGAGTATTTTTGGCTGTTTTTGACAAGTTTTATCGGTGGGATTATTGGTGTTAAGCTGTTATTGCTATTCCCAGAGAGTTATTTAAAAATTTTTTTGGGTGTTACACTGATTTTTTATGTCATTACCCAGTACACCAAATATCGCATTAAGTTTAAAAAAGACAATCTTACGATGGCAATTTTTGGGTTTATTGCAGGGGTTATCGGCGGTGTTACCAATGCCATTGTGGCGTTTTTGATGGTTTATTTGTTGGGGACTGACCGCACCAAACATGAGATGGTGATTGTTAATAATATCAGCATTTTGATTACCAAGATCATTCAAATCGTCATGCTTGCCCCTGTGATTATTGGGTTTAGCAATAAGCAAATGTGGCTACTTGGCATTGTGATTTTTATTTCGCTATTTTTTGTGTATATCGGCTCATATATTAGAAATAAACTCTCCCAAGAGATTTTTAATCATGCCATTGCTGTGATGTTGCTGGCGTTGGGCGTTTATGCGTTGTGGCAGGGCATTCGGATTTTGTAAAAAGCTTGAAAACAAAAAAACGGTTCAATGTTGAACCGTTTTTTATGCTTGTACGATGACTTAGAAACGACTGCTTAGGGTAAGCTGTACACGGTCGCCATCTGACTTTTCGCTTTTAAAGTAGTCATAATCTAGGCTGACTCGGTTTCTTGGGTCGATCTGATAGCTGGTGCCAACGCTGGCTTGGATTTTGTCTTTGCCAGTCTCCCATGCATCAAAAGCGACATCGGTGTTGGTGCCTGAGTAAGCACTGGTAACGGTGGCGTCTTGTTTAAAGGCGTTGTCGTATTGTAGTCCTGCTTGGACTTGCCATTGGGGGCTGATTTGATACTGGGTATCTACACCAATGGTGCCTTGCCAACGGGTGGCATCGATGTCTTTGACTACCACAACACCGTCATCAAAGTGGGTATTGTCATGCTGATATTGATGATAGCTGACCCCGATGTATGGCTTGATGCTGGCGTTGGGGCTTAGAGCGTGTGATGTGCCAAGGTGGATACCGCCAGCATAGAGCTGACCGTCATATTTTTGTTTGGCACGGGTGTTGTTTTTGGCATCACTGCCCAACACACCTGCTTTTGCCCATAGGGTGCCTTTGATGTTGTTACCTACATCGCCATTAACACCCACAGTTACGGCGGCGACGTCTGTTTTGATGTTGTGATTGGTGTTGCCGTTTTGCTCATCCAGTTCAAGGCGACCTAGGTCAAGCTGTAAACCTAAGCCAAAACGCTCGCCTGTTTTTGCCACGCCAATGCTTTGGTTTCGAACTTCACGCTCGCTTTGACTGCTTGGCAGGTCAAGCTCATATTCTTGATAGGTGCTTTGTAGCCACACGCCATTGGGGGTGTCTGCCATGTTTTTGGCAAAATTGGTCGCTTGGGTGCTACTTTGCTCGATGGCGTGGACGGCGTTGTTGGCATAAAAAGCAGGGTCAAGGGCAAATAAGGCTTCGTTATATCTGTCGCCAATCACGGCAGGCGTGCCAGATGTGTTAAGCAAGGATTTGTTGGTTGCCATTGACATTTTGTTGGCAAAACCTATGGCAAAGGCTTTCTCGTTGGTGGTAAGTGTGCCTGCATCATCTTTGGTATCTAGTTCGCTAAGCACTTTGTCTATGTTTTGCTCAACCATACGTCGCCCGATGCTGGCATTGCTACCACTGCCCATGTTGGTCAGTTTGTTGCGTTTGGCACTGACGACCACATCAGTTTTGGTGGTGGCATCAGGCGTGGTCTTGCCATCGGTGCCGACTGTGCCACTGTATTCGGTTTTGATGATGCTAAATAGGGCGTTGCTGGATGTGACGGTGTCAAAAGTACCGCTTAGCTCGCCTGCTCTTAGCACGGTGCTTTTTGAACCGGTCTCTTTGATGAGTCCATCTTGGATTTCATCATACAAGTCCAGCGTGCCGTCCAAAGTGGCTTTTTCGGTAACGGTCAAAAGATTACCAAATTTGGCTTTAAAGGTGCTGTTGCCATCCATGGTATAAGTGCCATGAATGCTTAGATTGCCTTCGTTATTGACCGTACCACTGGTTTGTCTGACGTTGCCCGTTGTGCCATAGCCTGTCAGCTCGCCACCTGTGACATTGATGACTGAGTTGCCGTTATTGCCGTTGATTTCAAGTACGCCTTGCTCAACGGTGGTGGCACCTTGATAGGTGTTATTGCCTGTTAGGACAAGTTTGCCATCACCAGCTTTGGTAAAGCCGTGCTCACCTTTGATGTCGTTAGAGAAAACAGACACGGTGTCTTTGTCTGTGACATCTAGTACGACATTATCCCAATAAAAACCGCCATAGCCTTGGGTGGCAGCGATGGTGTCTAACAGTCCCCAGCCGCTTTCATGCGTGATGTTTTTGCCACCGATGTTTTTGATGGTGCGACGTTCATGCCATGAAAGGTCTGCTTCCACATAATACTTGTCTTCATAGGTATAGTGGTCGATATCATTTGGCTTGACATCAACTTGTTTGAGTCCTTTGTATGTTGGACTGCGTTCTTTGATGTCGTCAAAATCTTGGGCAGTGCTAAGCAGGGTCTGCACCAGATTTTCATTTTTCATCCAAGAATAAGCCCCCTTGACCAGTAGGGCGGTGCCTGTGACACGAGCGGTGGCAGGAGATGTGCCTTGATAGCTGATGAGCTCGCCCGTGTTGTCATGGCTGATACTGGTGGATGGTGCTGATAGGCACCACTCGGCAGCATCGCCACAGTGGTTGGCTTGGTAGAAGTCTTCACGGGGTGATGACACCGCCAAAAAGCCTTTTTTAAAGTCGGGGTTGAGCTCGGGAGCGAGTCTTTCGCCATAGGTTGTGTCTTTGCCTTCATTGCCTGTGGCGTGGATGAGTAGAGCATCTTTATTGACAATCAGCTCATGAATGGCACGCACCTGTGGATGCTTACTGTTTTTGGTGTCGTCATCAGGGGTATGCTTTTTGGCGGTGTTTAGCCACTGATTGTCACTCTCATTGGCATCTGGTGTGTAGCCCCATGAGTTATTAAAAATCTGGACGCCGTGAGTTTCGTTTAGTTGTAGCATGGCGGTGAATTCATCGCCTTCATTGCTTTTATCGCCATCGGTATAAGCGTGAATGGTGGCATTGGTCATGCCGTTATTACCTGCAATGATGGCTGCCATCTGAGAGCCGTGTGAATCGACAGGTTTGTACTGTGCATAAGGCAGGTGATTGGTGCAGTGGTTGCTGGCAGAACAATCCACCAAAATAGTGTCACTTAATTTTGCTCCGATAAGGTCAAGGTTCTTAGGATCTATGCCACTATCTATTACACCTACGTTAAGCCCAGTGGTATCGATGCTACTTTTTAGCTCGTGTAGTTTTTTGGCATATTGCTGTTGGCTTAGACCATAGAAAATCTCTGTTTTGTTGCCAAAGGTTTGGTTTATATTGCTAATGTAGTTATCCATGTCAGAGTAACCTGTGATGGTTCCTTCTTTGGCGGTGGGCTGGACGATGTTGGCTTGACGCTCATAAGTGGGTTGTTGTTTTTTGATGACATCATCATCCGTGGGGGTGACATAGGCACGAGCTTCGGTAACTGCCACTTGCTCCACAGCGGTTTTTGTCTGTGCCAAAATCGTCTCGGTACGCTTTAATACTTCTTCGGCACTTGCCACAGCGGTTTGGGCGATACTGATGGCTTCGTTATTGGCACTGATGGCTTGGGCATCGTTTAGCGCTTTTTTGGCATCGTTTAGCGCTTGTTCTGCTTGGGTCTTATCCTGTACTGCTTGGGTTTGGGCGACTTCGGCATTTTTTAGGGCGTTTTCAGTGCTAATCAAGGCAGCCGCCTGCTCGGTGGCAGTGTCAGCGGTTTGTTTGGTATCATCTAGTTTGCCTGCGATGTCATTTGTCCGCTGATGAATGTCTTTGGCAGTGGCGATGATGGTGTTGATTTTATTCGTATTGTGGTTTTGTTGTTGGGTGTTGTGATTATCGATGACGCCCTGTGCCTGTGTGATAACCTGCTCTGCTTGTTGTTTGGCTTGTTGGGCTTGTTCTAAGGTTGTGTTGGCATCGTTTAGAGCATGCTTAGCACGATTGATGGCATCTTGGTTGCCTATGGTGTTAGCAACTTTCAAAGCACTTTGGGCTTGGGTGATGGCACTTTGGGCTTGGCTGATGGCACTTTGGGCTTGGCTTATGGCATGCTGGGCAGTGTTTAGAGCACTTTGGGCAGTATCAGGGCTGTCTGCTTGGGTTTTGGCCTGCTTTGCTTGATTACTGGCATAATTTAGCGTGTTGGTTGCTTTTTTGTTGATGGTGATGGCAGTGTCAATTTGGGTGTTGGTCTGTGCCAGCTGTTTTGCTTCTTCTTCGGCACGTCTGGCGGCCTCTTCTTCGGCTTTTTTCTTAGCCTCTTCTTGTTCTTGGGCACGTTTGGCGGCCTCTTCTTCGGCTTTTTTCTTAGCCTCTTCTTGGGCTTTTGCTTGTTCAGCGTTTAGGTGATTTTCCTTAGCGATGCGTGCCTGTTCTAACAGTTCATTAGCCTGTACTTTGGCAGCTTCAAGTTCGGCAAATAACTGCTTGGCATGAGCCTGCTTTTGGGCTTCAAGTTTGGCAAGTTCCGCTTTTTTGGCATTATCATTGTCAAGCCCTGCTTGATATTTTTGTTTGGCAAGTGATTGAGCTTCTTTTTCAATTTCTAGCCAAGCGTGGTATTTGTTATTGATGGTATTTTGTAGGTCGTTTGCTTGATTGGCAAGATTGGCATCGGCGATTTGAGCGGTCTTTATCGCTTCTTTGGCATGTTTGATGGCATCGCCGTAGACGTTTTTTGCAAGTTCGGCACGCTTGTGTGCTTCTTTGGCACTGATGGCAAGTGGGTCGGCATGATTGATGATAAGATTGGCATGTCGTGTGGCATTCATGTCATCATCAATGGCACAGCCTGTGGCACTCATTGCCACAAAAACCGATACGACAAGGGGTCTTAGGATGAAATGATGGTTGCTGTTCATACAATTACCTATGTATACAAAATGAATGTTTACAGACCATTGTAACACTTTTTGGTCGCTTTTGTAAAAAAGATTAAGTCAATTTAAGTGCATTCTTTGTATAAAATGACTAAACATGGGTAAAATCCATCATGATACGCCATTTTTACGTTTATTTTCCAAAAATAGCATGTCCACCATCACAAGTCCCATACCGCCCATGATCGCCATGTCCGCCACATTAAACACAGGATAATGCCACATATTGGCATAATGAACATGAATAAAATCAATCACATGACCATATAAAAAGCGGTCAATGACATTGCCAATTGCCCCACCTAACACCAAAGCAAGCCCCCATGCCAGAATTTTGGCATTTTTGGGAATTTTGCGAAGGTAGACCATGATGAATGCTGATACCAAAAGCCCCAATGTGGCAAACAACCACTTTTGCCAACCACCTTGATTGGCAAGAAAACTAAACGCCGCCCCACGGTTGTAGGCAAGCGTCCAGTTTAAAATCGGCTCAATGACGCTTACGCTATTGCCTTCTACCACAAGCCATTTTTCAAAAAAAATCTTGGTCGCTTGGTCAAGGATAAGTACGACAAGCCCAATAAGATAATAAAGCGTGGCTTTATTGGCGTTGGGCTGTATCGGTGGGGTGGTGCTGTTTTGGGTATTTTCTGACATAATAAAAATTTCTTAAAGTTTTTTGGGTGATAAGGTGTGTCATCAAGCATTTCTTTTTTGGCAATAAAATAAGTCATTGTCCGTTTATTTTTTGCCTTGCTTTTTAATGGGGCGTAGGTGCATATTACGCACCTTACTATCATAAGGGCGAATGTCATTCGCC
>NZ_MXAN01000125.1 GCF_002027545.1 Moraxella lacunata | reverse complement strand
TTGAAGTTAAATGACTATAACTATTTTACAACCATTAAAAAATGGCAAGAATAAACTATCCTTGCCATTAAAATCAATGCGTGTCTAATTTTTCAAACCCTTTTACCAAATTATCCAACTCTTTTAATTGGCGTAAAAACGGTTCTAATTGCGACAGTCGCAACGCACAAGGACCATCGCATTTGGCTTTATCAGGGTCTGGGTGAGCCTCCAAAAACAGCCCTGCCAGTCCCGTTGCCATACCCGCTCTTGCCAAGGTAGTAATCTGACTACGGCGACCGCCTGCACTGTCCACTCTCGCCCCTGGTTCTTGTAGGGCGTGCGTTACGTCAAAAAATACGGGCACATTCATCGCTTTCATCGTGTCAAAGCCAAGCATATCCACCACAAGGTTATTATAGCCAAAAGACGTGCCACGCTCACACAAGATGATGTTATCATTGCCTGCTTCTAGGCATTTGCCTATGATATGTCGCATTTCGTGCGGGGCAAGGAATTGAGCTTTTTTGATGTTAATCACCGCCCCTGTGCGAGCAATGGCACTCACAAGGTCGGTTTGACGGCTCAAAAACGCAGGGATTTGTAGCACGTCCGCCACCTTTGCCACAGGGGACGCTTGGTAGGGTTCGTGTACGTCTGTGATGATTGGCACGCCGTATTTTTCTTTGATGTCGTTTAGCCACGTTAGCCCCGTATCTAGGCTAGGCCCCCGAAAGGAGTGCAGGCTAGAACGGTTGGCTTTATCAAAACTTGCCTTAAACACATAGCCAATATCAAGTTTCTTGCAAGTCTCAATATAGCTCTCGGCAATCTCAAATGCCAATTCTTGACTTTCTAAAACATTCATGCCACCAAATAGCACAAATGGCAAATCATTGGCAATTTTGATGTCGCCTGATGGTGATGATAATTCAATGGTGGATTTGGCGGTTAGCGTCATGGGTTTTCCTTATAAAATGGATTGATAATGGTAAGTTTGTTTTCAATGATATGATTATGGTGCATATCTTCGGAATATAAAATGGGTGTATTTGATTGCAAGGCACAAGCAATCATTAGACTATCCCAATAGGAATAGTGATATTTGGCTTTGATATTTAAAGCATGAATAGCCAATTTTGTATCAACTGTTAAAATATCATAGTCATTGGCAAATGCAGAAATAATATAAGTTAATTTATCAAAATCAACATATCTCTTTTTAATCATCACATTGCAAAATTCATTAATCACCTGCGTGCTAATTACAACGTGATGAGTATTTAACAATTCTTGGGCAATTTGATTTTTTGGATAATCATCGCTCATGGCATAAATCAAGATATTGCTATCAAAAAAGCATGATTTATTCATAAAAACCCTTAGCGACTGTTTGCTTCTTCACGGTCAAATTTATAATCAGGCGGTAGCTGGATTTTAATGTTTTTAAATACCTCTTTCATGGTCGCCTTTGGGTTATGCTCATATGGCATGACAGGCTCATCAGCAGGCAATACCACAAAACTTTTGCCATTGCTTGATAGCAATACTTTTTCGCCCAACGATATTTGCTCTAAGGCGTGGGCGATTTGTTGCTGTTCGGTATGGTTAATCATAATCTCAATCATCTTATCCCCACCTAGTTATTCCCAAAAACATTGCACATCATAATTTTTAAATGCATTATCACAACCAAGAATTGGTATATTTTTACTAATAGATTGAGCAATAATCATCCTATCAAATGGGTCATTATGATAAAATGGTAAATCATGGATAATTTGCAAACAATCGAAAGTTAATGGCAATATTTCAAAATCATTAGCCATGATATGATTGCGATATAAATTTGTCATGGGTAGTGGAATGTCTAATTTTCCCAATGATGGTTTTATACTCATTTCTCATAAACTTGCCATGCTAATAAAGCATTGATTATCAATATTCTCAATCAATTGACGTGCATAAGATGACAATTTATTGTTATCATCAATAAACCATAAAAAAGTGTGTGTATCTAATAATAATTTCATCAAACACTCTTATTTTGGTATATACTCAACAAAACAATCCAAAGGCTCATCAAAATCATCTGCCATTTTAATTTGCCCTTTGGCACTGCCTGCTTTGCGTGATTTTTTAGCAAGTTTATTTTCGGGTATTAAATTCATTTTATAAGCCTGCCCGTCTTTGATAAAAACTAACTCTTCGCCCAAAATGGCTTGTTCTATGTGCTTAGGCTGTATCTCGTGAATGGCAATCTCAATCATCTTGTCCCCTTTTGTCTTCCCAATGAATAAACAGGGCGAAAATGAACCGACCCCCAAAT
>NZ_MXAN01000124.1 GCF_002027545.1 Moraxella lacunata | reverse complement strand
GGGCGAATGACATTCGCCCTATATTATAAAGGTTAAAAAAACCAAGCTAAACCAAAAGGAGTATTTTATCCTTGACGAATATCATGAATAATACACCAAAACCAACATCCCAAAGGTGTCTTATGACTGTCCAAGCCTACAACCCTAAAGCCCCAAATAAATCTGCCCCCACTTCAAGCCTTACCCAAGCCAGCCCTGAGCTATTACACATCAGCGAGCCAAGCCAAAGCCACGCCAAGCCGTTAGACGGTTCGTGCGGTTGTGGCGGTTCTCACGACCATAGCCACGACCATAACCATCACAATCATGTCCACAATCATAGCCATGAGCCTGAATTTTATGATGACGGCATTCGGGTCATGCCCACATCGGACGACCTACAACGCCTATCATCTGATGCCAAACTCATACAGCAGGCCATTAGTGAGGAGAATAGCAATCACAGTAATCTCATCACATCATCACGCCAAAGCGTACCGACCATCACGGTCAATGGCGTACTTATCAGCGAGCAAGCCATTGGTGAAGAAGTGCAGTATCATCCTGCCGACAGCCAAGACGAGGCGTTGTTTTTGTCCGCCCAAGCGTTGGTTATTCGTGAACTGTTACGCCAAGCGGTCATGGCAGATGATGAATTAAAAGACGAATGGCAAGTCGATGACGAAAACGCCATCTCAAAACTCATCGCCAAAAACGTCCACCCCAACACGCCAACCGACAGCATTTGTGAGCAGTATTACACCGCCAATCAAGGCGAGTTTACCGCACCGCCTGTCATGAAAGTCCGCCACATTTTGCTCGCCTGTCCGCCCGAAGAAGGCGAAGAACGCATTGAGCTAAAAAAACGTGCCTATGAGCTGATTGACATCATCAAAAATAGCCCAAACCCGTCAGGCGAGTTCATTACCCAAGCCATGCAATACTCTGCCTGTCCGTCCAAGACAGACGGGGGCGAGCTTGGTATTCTACAAAAGGGAGCGACCGTACCCGAATTTGAAAAGGCGGTCTTTGCCTTGCCCAAAGGGCTTGCCCCAAGCCCCATTGAGAGCCGTTATGGGGTGCATATTGTGGATGTCATGGAGCGTATGGACGGTAAGGCATTGAGCTTTGATGAAGCCCTGCCCATGATTAGAAATAGACTGTCTCAGCAGGCGTTTCATCATGCTCTGATTGATTATTTGTACACTCTAAAACAAAATGCCGACATCGTGGGCATTGACATTAGTGTCAATCAAGAGAACATTTATCGGGGCTAAGGGGGGATTATGATTACCGTAGAAAACTTACAACACGCCATCAACACCACGGCAAGCACGCACGCCAAGGCTCATAAGGACACGATAGCTTTACCCCTATTGTCCGCCATCGGTCATGTGCTGGCACAGGACATTACGGCAGGTTTTGACATTCCCCGCCAACACTTGTCCGCCATGGACGGTTTTGCCTTGGGGGCAGGGTCGGATTTGGCGAGTGGTAGCCCGTTTGTCGTCATTGGCGAGTCGTGTGCAGGAAAGCCTTATCAAGGCGTGGTGGGCATGGGGCAAGCGGTGCGAATTTTTACAGGGGCGGTCGTGCCAGACGGGTGCGACAATGTGGTCATGCAAGAAAATACCGATTGGGACGACATCAAACACAGCATTGATAAATCCACCACTTACGCCATCACCCTTGCCAAAGACTCATACGCAGGCAACAACGTAAGACGCCAAGGCGAAGAAGTCGCCACAGGCGAGTGCGTGCTGAGTGCGGGCAAACGCCTAAATCCTGCCGACATCAGTCTGCTTGCCAATCTTGGCATGGCGGATGTGGTGGTATATCGTCCGCTTGTGGTGGGGATTTTGGCGACAGGGGACGAGCTTGTAACTGTGGGCGAGAGCCTGCCAAGCCTTGCCAATATTTATAACTCAAACACACCCACCCTAAAAGCACTTCTAAAAGACTTGCCCATCATCATCAAAGATTACGGCATTATCCCTGACGACTTAGCTAAGACCTGCCACGCCATAGAGCAAGCGGTGCATGAATGCGATGTGGTGGTGTCCAGTGCAGGGGTGTCGGTGGGCGATTACGACTTTTTGACCCACGCCATTGACAAACTGGGCAAAATCACCCATTACAAAGTCGCCATGAAACCAGGCAAGCCCTTTGTCTTTGGCGAGCTTTATGACAATGCCGACAACCCCAAAACGGTGCTGTATTTTGGGCTACCAGGTAATCCTTTATCGTGTGTGGTGGGCTGTTTGCAGTTTATCATTCCTGCCTTGTGGCGACTGTCTGGGGTGCGTGATGATGACTTACCCAAGCGATTGACCCTAAGAGCGACCCTAAGCCACGACATCAAAAAAAGGGCAGGGCGTAAAGAATTTATGCGTGGCATATACCATCAAGATGAGCTTGGTAGATTTGTGGTACAAGCGGTGGGTGTGCAAGACTCGCACCGTATCAAGCAGTTATCGCTTGCCAATTGCCTTATCGTGGCGGACAAAGACAGCGAAGGCTATTTAGCAGGCGATGAGATAACAATAGAGCCATTTGGGTGGGGGTTTTATTGATAAGGTTTGTTTTTATAGCAAATCAACCCCAATTTACACCAATG
>NZ_MXAN01000123.1 GCF_002027545.1 Moraxella lacunata | reverse complement strand
ATAATACAAGGGGCGAATTATAGCAAATTAACCCCAATTCACACCAATACCATATTTTTTAATAAAGTTTTTGCAGGGTGGTGTACCACGCACCTTTTTAATGAAAAATCAGGATTGTTAAATAAAAATATATTTTAAAATTTGGACGTGTGGGGGCAATTTATTCGCCCAAAAATCAATATTTTATCACAGGGCAAATGTGATTTGCCCCTACAAATTTATCCAAAGATTCCAAAGATATAGTTAATTAACAATACCGAAAAATCTTATTGGTATGTTATGTACCCCTTTTTTTACTTGTTTGGCATACATTAAAAAACAAAACCACGCCCTTTGACGTGGTTTTGACCAATTAAGCCGTCTTAGATTAAGCTATTTTGGACTTTTTAAACCACCGTCCCACATCGTCCATCAGTGTATAGACCACTGGTATCACCACAAGGCTCAAAAACGTGGACGTGATAAGACCGCCTAGCACCGCCACTGCCATCGGACGGCGAAAGGTCGAATCCACCCCACCCCAACCAAACACCAATGGCAACATACCTGCCCCCATCGCAATGGTCGTCATGATGATAGGGCGAGCCCGTTTACGGCACGCGTCTAGTATCGCATCTGGACGAGATTTGCCCTGTTGCTCGGCGATGATGGCGTAGTCCACGAGCAGGATAGAGTTCTTAGTGGCGATACCCATCAGCATGATAAAGCCAATCATGGACGAAATGGACAGACCAGACCCTGTTACCACCAAGCCAATCAATGCCCCACCGATAGACAACGGCAACGCCATCAAGATAGTAAAGGGCTGTAACACCTTATGAAACAGTAGCACCAGCACGCCAAAGATACAAAATATCCCCACACCCATCGCAATGACAAAGCCTGTAAATAGCTCTGCCATACTATCGGCTTGCCCCTCGTCCATCGCACTTACACCATCAGGCAGATTGGTCAGGCTTGGCAAGCCTTTAACGGCACTGACCACCTCGCCTAACTCCTGCTCGGACTGTACCGTGATTTTGATACTGCGTTCACGATTGAGACGGCGAATCTCCGCCTCGCCTGTGGTAAAGTCAATATCCGCCACTTCCGAGAGCTTGACCGCATTGTTCGTACTGCTTGGCACATATAGACCAGACAACGCCACAGGGTCGGCACGCACGCTGTCAGGCAGTCGCACGACAATGGGGATTTGGCGTGTGTCAAGGCTTAGCTTAGAGAGTGCCTGCTCATAATCGCCCTGCGTGGCGATACGCAAGGTATCGGCAAGCGACTGCGTGGTAACGCCCTTATCCGCCATACGCATGGGGTCAGGGATAACGGCAAGCTCAGGCTTAGGCAACGGTTTGTTACTGCTCACCGATGAGACGCTTGGCAGTCCACGAATCTCCGCCATGACCTTATCCACCGTCTCTTCTAGCAGTCTGGGATTATCCGAACGTAGCGAAAATCCATAGCCCGTATCGCCCCCTGCCGACATACCCACCGTAAAGCGAGCAGACGGCACACCCTTGATGACGTCCGATATGGCGTGCTCTATCTCTGTCTTAGGGGGGCGTTCGCCACGTGGGGCAAGCACGACATTGAGTGTGGCGTTATTTTCCGCCCCTGCGGACGCATTGCGACTGTCTGCCCCACCGCCTGCCGTCCCCACCGACACGAACACCGACTGCACGCCATCGATGTGGCGGATACGCTCGGCGGTCATGTCTGCGATGACGGTCGTGTCGTTTAGCACCGCATCAGGGGTTAGCTCTAAGGTAAGCTGGGTCTGGTCGCTGTCATCTGCCGGCACGAACTCACCCGAGAGTAGCCCTGCCATCGCCAACGAACCGATAAACAGCACAATGGTCGCCCCAAGCGTGATAAAGCGGTGCTTTAATGTCCATGACACCAGTTTGAGATAGGTAGTCATGGTTTTGCTTGTCGTTTCGGTTTTGGGCTGTTCAGGTTTTAGGATATATGCCGCCATCATGGGCGTAACCAGACGTGCCACCAGTAGCGAGATAAACACCGAAATCGCCGCCGTCCACCCAAACTGCTTAAAAAACTGCCCCACCACCCCACTCATAAAGGCAGTCGGCAAAAACACCGCAATGAGTGTAAACGTGGTCGCCACCACCGCAAGCCCAATCTCATCTGCCGCCTCCATCGCCGCCTCATACGGGGTCTTACCCATGTGTAGGTGTCGCATGATGTTCTCCACCTCAACAATGGCATCATCAACCAACACACCGATGACGAGCGACAAGGCAAGCAGTGAGATGATATTTAAACTAAAATCAAACACATACATCGCCAAAAAGGTCGGTATGATAGACAAAGGCAATGCCGCTGCCGCCACCAGAGTCGCTCGCCAGTTTCGCAAAAACAGCCACACCACGACCACCGCCAAGATACAGCCCTCGATGAGCATTTTCATGCTGGCATTATAATCTTCAAACACCGGCTGGGCGTTGTCATAGATTTTTTGGACACGGATATGCGGTATCTCTTGGGCGAGTTTGGCAAGCTCGGCATCAATGCCTTTGACCATGTCCACTTCACTTGCTCCACGTGAGCGAGTAAAATTGACCGCCACCACCGTCTGTCCGTCCAGCTTTGCCACGCTACTTCGGTCGGCATGAGCATCATAGATACTGGCAAGCTGACCCAGTGGCACGCCTCCTGCTGGGGTAACGACTTGGATATGAGCCAGCTCCTCGACACTGCGTGCCGCCCCCAGTACTCGAATGGTCTGCATACCGCCACCGATTTTGGCGGTGCCACCTGTGGCATCTGTCTGTGAAGCACTGATTTGGTTGGACAAATTACCAATGGGTAGCCCCCAACCATTTAGCTTTGCCACATCAGGAGCGACGATGATTTGACGTTCAATACCGCCCACACGGCTCATCGTCCCCACGCCTGCAACATTGGATAGGCGTTTGTTTAATGTGTCATCAACAAACCACGACAGCTCCGCCTCGCTCATGTTATCGGACGCCACCGAGTAGCCTGCCACAGGAAAGCCTGCGGTAGAGACTTTGGTGATAATCGGCTCTTCGGCAGCAGCCGGCAAATCACTGCTAATCTCATCTAGTGCCGAACGCACGTCATCAACCGCCTCTGATAGGTCTTTTTCTAAGACAAATTCGGTGTGTACCGTCGCCACGCCTGTTTGCAAGGTCGAGCGAATGTGCTTGACCCCTGATATGGACGTGATTTTGTTTTCTATTTTTTTGGCGACGTCTGTTTCTAGCTGGGCTGGGCTTGCCCCCGAATAAGCCACCGTAACGATGACGGCAGGCACATCAATGTCGGGGAACTGCTGAATTTTCATGTTATTAAAAGCAAGCAATCCACCAAGCGTAAATAAGGTAAACAACAAAATCGCCACTAAGGGGTTTTTGATAGAATAGGCTGAAAAGTTCATGGTTGCTCTGCCTTATCCCCTGCCATGTCTTTGTTCATGTCTTGTATCATGACGATATTCACCAAGTCATTTTCATTTAAAAAACTCACCCCATTTGCCACAATGAGCGTATCAGACGGCAAATCGGTCGCCACTTTGTCCTGCTCACGAGCCAAGACGGTGATTTTTTGGCGTTGGGTTTGGTAAATGTCTGTCTGGTCAGTTTTGGCAAGTTGCCACACATAATCATAGCCGTCCGTACTCATGACCGCCGAGCTGGGTATGGCATGATGACTTTGACTGCCTAGCACGAACTGTCCACGCTGATATGTCCCTGCTCTTAGGGCAGAGTGGGCTGGCATGGCGACATGCACGACTATCTCACGCCCTGCATTGGCGGTTGGCGACAGATGAGTAACCGTCCCTACCACGCTCTCATCGCCCACCATGACCTGTGCCTGCTGTCCGACATAGATACGCTCGGCATCGGCAGGCGAGAGTGTCGCTTGCCATTCTAGCCGTCCGCCTTTGATGATACTAAATAATGGCGTGCCACTAACCAATACGCCCACCTGTGCATTTTTGGCACTGATAATTCCTGCCACAGGGGCAATGATTTGGGTGTTATTTAGGTTGCTTTTGGCGGTGCTAAGGCGTGCCAAACTCGCTTTTTTTGTCGCTTGGGCTTGTTTTAGAGCGGTGCGATAGCTATCCACTTGCTGACGGCTGACCGCATCAATGGCAAGCAGTGGCTCAACTCGTGCCAAATCCGCCTGTGCCTGCTCACGGCTCGCCCTTGCCTGCTCATAATCCGCCTGTGCCTGCACCGCATTCTCACTCATGGTGTCTTTATCTAGCACGGCAAGCACCTGCCCTGCCTTGACATAATCGCCCACCTCGGCGAGTACCTGCTCAACGGTCGCCCCTGTGATTTTGGCACTGACTTCGGCAGTCTCTTTGGCACTCATCACGCCACTGGCGGACAAGCTGTCTGATACAAGCATGGGGCTTGGCGTGGTCGCCTGCACGGTCATGGCAACTTTGGTGTTATCAGATGCATCGGCGGACGTGGCAGATGTGGGGCGAGTGGTCTCTGACGGCTTGGCGGTCAGTCGCCCTATTAGTACACCAAACACCACAAGGGCAATGGCACACATCGCCCACAATAAGGGGTTTTTGGGATTAAAAGTCGGCTTGTTCATGGTGATTTTATGAGTGATAAAAACAGCATTGTAGCAAGGTCGGGGGGATTGTCAAGGGTATTTATGCTACTTCACGTCCGTGTTTTTTATCAGCTCTCTTAGCCTATCTCGCTCCCTTATCAGCTCTATTTTTTGATTATCAAAATAATCTTGCCAATCATCAATGCTACTCACCACTTGATAGCTTTGGCTTGCCTTAATCTCATCAATGATAAGTTTCAGATTATCCAGCTTTTGGGATAATTGGGTTTTGATGAGTTGCAATTTGTCATTTTTAGTTATAACATTTTATGAAATATGATTTATACTAGGGCATGTTGAACATTGATAACATTTTTATTGGAAATTTGATAAAAAGTTGATGGTTTAATCAATTTTTGCATGAAAATGATTATCATCCTACGTATTTTCCTTGAAAAACGTGCGATTCCCCCTGTTTTTCATTGCAAATACAAAAGGCAGGCACGCCCTAGATTTTTTGTTATAGTGATGTTAAAATTTAAAAAAATTTAAGCGAGATAATTTTATGACTGCCACTAATTTTAAAACGGTAAACCAAACCTATCGCCAATTAATTGGTAATGGTTTGACTTACTCTATTCCGAGATTTCAGAGAGATTATAGTTGGACGGTTGATGAATGGGATGATTTATGGCAGGACTTGTTGATCGCTATTGAAGATAAGGCAAATAATAAAGACAGTTCGCATTATATGGGTTACTTGGTATTGCAATCAAGCGATGACAAGAATTTCGATGTCATTGATGGGCAGCAACGCTTAACCACGCTAAGCATTGTTGTTTTGGCTGGCTTAAAAAATCTGCAAAAACTCATTAATGATCATCCTGAATTTGCCCAACAAAATCAACAACGCTTAGAACAACTGCGACAAACTTATGTTGGTTATTTAGACCCCATTACATTACAACCTAAATCTAAGTTAAATCTAAATAACAATAATGACTTTTTTTATCAAAATTATTTGGTTACTTTATCAGAAAACATACCAAGAAGAAATATGAGATCATCGGAGCATTCTTTGCGAAAAGCATTTGAATGGTTTGATGATAAGATTGCTAAGTATATTAAAAACAGTGAAAATAAAGGAGTAGAGATTGCAACCTTTATTGGAAATATGAGTGATTTATTATTTTTTACAGTAATTACTGTAAATGATGAAATAAATGCCTACAAAGTATTTGAAACATTAAATGCTCGTGGCATTAAATTATCATCAACCGACTTACTAAAAAATTATTTATTTTCTATCATTCACAAAGAAACCAATCATTTGGACAATAATCATGAATTAAATGGTCTAGAAAGACATTGGAACAAAATTGTGGAGCGACTTGGCTCAGAAAGCTTTCCTGATTTTTTAAGGGTATTTTGGAATAGCAAATACTCTTTTGTTCGTCAAAATGAATTATTTAAAAAAATTAGAGATAAAATAACCAATCGTAGAGAAGTATTTTCATTAATTAGAGAAATTGATGAAAATATTGACCTATATCTATCCTTGAATAATCCAAGCACAGCAACAAATTGGTCTTTAAATGCTAGAAAATATGCTGAAATACTAAAAATGTTTAATGTTAAACAGCCTTACGCTTTGTTAATGTCTGCTTATCGCAACTTCAAGGCAGAAGACTTTGAAAAAACATTGAAAACTTGCGTTATCATTTCGTTTCGCTATAATGTTATTGGCGGTTTGCATACAGGCGAGTTAGAGCGTGTTTATTACAAAGCATCAGAAAAAATTAATGAGAATATCCGCTATTCAGACATGATTTTATTACTAAAAGAAGTTTATGTAAAAGATGAGCATTTCAAATCCTATTTTTCAGATAAAATATTAAAAACCACATCATCAAGAAATAAAAAAGTAGTAAGATATATTCTGACAGAAATAGAACGCAAAGAAAGCGGCGTTAACAACCCTGCTTTAGATGATACAGACGTTAATATTGAGCATATCTACCCTGAGAACCCTGATAAAGGTTGGGAGATTTTTGACTTCAAGGACGGCGAATCCATGACTTACAGACTGGGCAACATGGCGTTGTGCGAGAAAAACATAAACAGCCAAATGGCAAATTTGGAATTTGAGCAAAAAAAACCTGTATTGACTCAAAGTCATTTTCAGACCACAAGGGCGATTGCTGATTATCCAGACTGGAATCCAGATGCAATCACAAAACGCCAACGGTTAATGGCGAAGGTTGCTACAAGTATTTGGCGAATAGACCAATTAAGCTAACTTCAAAAGCAAGCACAAAAGAGTTTACGTTTACGCCCCCACAAACTCCCCACTTTCCCTAAGCCATAGCCCTATCATCGCTTGGGTTAGGGCGGTTTTGTTGGGCGATTTGATGAGATGATTGGCAAGGTTTTGGGCGATATGTAGTAAGCTCTCATCTCGCACGATGTCCGCTAAATAGTAACCCATATCCCCCGTTTGGCGTTTGCCCAGTAGCTCGCCTGCCCCACGCAGTTCCAAGTCCTTTTGGGCGATGACAAAACCGTCCGTACTGTCCCTTAGGATATTGAGCCGTTCTATGCCTGTGGGCGACAGGGGCATTTGATACAGTAGCACACAAAAGGATTTTTCCGAGCCACGCCCTACACGCCCACGCAGTTGGTGGAGCTGAGACAGTCCGAGCCGTTCGGCATTTTCTATCACCATAAGGGACGCATTTGGCACGTCCACGCCCACTTCTATCACGGTGGTGGCAACCAGTAGGTCAATGTCGCCTTGTTTAAAATCATTCACCACCGCTTGCTTGTCGCTCGCTTTCATTTTACCGTGTACCAGTCCTATCCTTATATCCAACCGCTCGCACAGGTCTTGATACAACAACTCTGCCGACTGTGCGTCTAGGGCGGTAGATTCTTCGACGAGCGGACACACCCAGTAGGCTTGTTTGCCGTTTTTGCAGTTGATGCGTATCCGCTCAATCACTTCATCACGGCGGTCTCGGTTAATGGTAACGGTGGTAATGGGCGTGCGATTGGGCGGTAGCTCATCTATCACCGACACGTCCATGTCGCCATACATACTCATTGCCAGCGTGCGTGGAATGGGGGTGGCGGTCATGGCAAGCTGATGTGGCGTGCTGTTTGCCACGCCTTTATTGACGAGTTTTAGCCGTTGCTCCACGCCAAAACGGTGCTGTTCGTCAATGATGACAAGCCCCAATTTGGCAAACGCCACACCGTCTTGGAACAGGGCGTGCGTACCCACCACGATTTGTACGTCATTATTGATAATGGCGTTTAGGCTGGCATTGCGTTCTTTGGCGGTCTGTTTGCCAGCAAGCCAGCCTACGCCAATGCCCATCGGCTCAAACCATTTTTTAAAATTCATCAGATGCTGTTCTGCCAAAATCTCGGTCGGTGCCATGATTGCCACTTGCCAACCACTATCAATGGCATGACACGCCGACAAACCCGCCACAAGGGTTTTTCCCGCCCCCACATCCCCTTGCACAAGGCGGAGCATGGGCGTACTGGTGGCAAGGTCGGCAACTATCTCACCAACAACACGCTGTTGGGCGTTGGTCGGACAAAATGGTAGGCTCGCCACAAGTCTATCGGCAAGCGGACTGACACGTTCACAAAAAGGGGCTTTGTGGGCGTGTAGGTTTTGCTTTCGGTACAAAAACACAAGCTGATGAGCGGTGAGCTCTTCGATGATGAGCCTTTGGCAGGCAGGGTGGGTGCGGTCTTTTAGTCCTGTCAAAAGTGCCGTTTGGCTAAAAATATCCGCCTGTGGGTCGGGCAGATGTATGGCGGTCAAGGCGGACAACAAATCGCCCTGCACACGCACGCCCACGCTGTTAAAATCATCATCAGACAGGCAAGTTAAAGGCGTCTCACGGACGGCATTAATCGCCATGCGGACAAACTGACGCAGTTTGTTTTGATGAAGTCCCTTGACGGTCGGATAAATGGGCAACAGCCCACCCTCAAAGGTCTTTGTCCCTGTGATGTGATACTCTGGGTGAGCCATTTGCACGCCATAGCGACTGACCTTTATCTCGCCAAATGCGGTGATGTTCGCCCCCACGGTCATGGTTTGTAGTAGGGTCGGATAGGTTTTAAAAAATTGCAAAACCACCATGCCAGTGCTATCCTCCAAACACACCGACAGCCGTCCTTTATTGCTTGCCACGTCCGTGATGACCCCTGCAATCATACATACTTGCCCGTTTTCTACCGTGTTCATCGGCACAATACGGCTACGGTCTTCATAATCTCGGGGCAGGTGCATGAGTAAATCAAAAATGCGATGAATGTCAAGCTCGGCAAGTTTTTTTGCCAACGGCTGACCCACGCCTGCAAGGGCAGTAATGGGGTATTGGGTGGGGGCGAGTGCGGTAGTCATGGATTTGGGTGGTAATTATTTTTGGTCATTGTAAGAGTAATAAGGCAAATTGGCAAGAATTTATCCTTTGAAATGATAAATTTTAGCAAAACAATCATTCACCAAATTATATTTTTAAGCCATTTAACCAAAAAAATAAACCGTTTATTTTTTTATGGCATAAACGGCAGTTTATACCCTACCAAAAACCACGAATGTTGTGCAAGTTTTGTGATACATTATTTACAATTTGATGACTTTTGGTGTAAAATGTCATCAGCATTACCCTATGTTGGGTTCATTTAAAAATACAATACGGCACATAACTTGCAACATCGCCAACATTGGCAAAGCATGAAGAGATACCCATGGCAAAAGTAGCAACCGAACAATTACTTGATTTTAAATACTCTGGCACCAATAGACGCGGACAGAACGTCAAAGGCGAGATGACTTCTAAGAGCATTGAGCTTGCTCGTGCTCAGCTTAGAAAGCAGGGCATCATCGTCCAAGACATTCGCCAAAAGTCTAAACCGCTATTTAGTGGCAAAAAAGCCATTAAAGCGATTGATATTGCTATTTTTGTACGTCAACTTGCCACGATGATGAAAGCGGGTGTGCCACTAACCCAGTCCTTTGAGATTGTCGCCGACTCCCTTGAAAACCCTAGCATGAAAGACTTGGTACTCAAAATCAAGGCGGATATTGAAGCGGGGAGCAACTTTGCCACCGCCTTACGCAAACACCCCAAATATTTTGATGACCTATTTTGTTCATTGGTGGAGTCAGGTGAGCAGTCAGGTGCGTTAGAGACCATGTTAGAGCGTGTCGCCACCTATAAAGAAAAGAGCGAGCTGTTAAAGGCAAAAATTAAAAAAGCGATGAAATACCCAATTGCGGTTATCATTGTTGCTATTATTGTTACTGCCATTCTACTAATCAAGGTTGTACCTGTTTTTGCTGATATGTTTGCTGGTTTTGGTGCTGAATTACCCGCTTTCACTCAGCTTGTTGTTAATATGTCAAATTGGTTGGTTAAATATTATATTGTCCTGTTTGGTATTCTAGCGATTATTGCTATTGCCTTTACCCAAGCCAAAATGCGTTCGAAGAAATTTCGTGATTTTTTGGATAGACTAACATTAAAACTACCCATTTTTGGCGATATTGCTTATAAAGCTATTATTGCTCGTTTTTGTCGTACGCTATCCACCACCTTTGCTGCTGGTGTGCCTTTGATTGATGCCCTAGATTCTACCGCGGGAGCAACCAACAACGTGGTATTTTATAATGCTACTCAACGCATCAAGGAAGATGTCGCCACCGGTCAGCAAATGCAATTTGCCATTCGTAGCACCAACTTATTTCCCAGCATGGTCATCCAGATGGTGGGCATTGGCGAAGAAGCGGGTAGTTTAGAAGAAATGTTGGATAAAGCCGCCACCTACTATGAAAACGAAGTGGATAACGCCGTTGATGGTCTGACCAGCCTCATGGAACCAATGATTATGGCATTCTTAGGTATTGTAATTGGTGGTCTTGTTATCGCCATGTATCTACCCATATTCCAAATGGGCTCTGTGGTGGGCTAATGAGCATTTTCCAATTTTTAGCAGAAAATTTATATATAGCGCTTGCCCTGACTGGAATATTGGGGCTTTGCGTTGGTTCATTTTTAAACGTGGTCATTCATCGCACACCACTTATCATGAATCGAGAGTGGCGTAAAGATACGGCGTGGTTTTTGGGTACACAGTCCGACCTTAATCCCAATCATGTCAAGCCCATTCAAGAGATGATTGCCAATGACGCACCCATTAGCTTATCCTTTCCGCCGTCTCGTTGCCCCAAATGCAACCACCAAATCCGTGCTTATGAAAACATTCCTGTATTAAGCTGGCTTATTCTATTGCGTGGTAAATGTTCCGGTTGTGGCAACCCCATTAGTATGCGTTATCCATTAGTGGAACTCATCACTGCCCTATTGTCTGTCTTGGTCATCTATATGCTAGGGGCAAATGTGGCAGGCGTGTTGGGGCTGATTTATATATGGATGCTCATTGCCCTAACTGGCATCGATTTTGACACACAACTACTGCCCGACCGCTTGGTTTTCCCGCTGGGTATGATAGGCTTAATGGCAAACACCCAAAATATCTTTACTTCACTAAGCTCTGCGGTGTGGGGCGGACTGCTTGGTTTTTTATCCTTTTGGTCAGTTGCCAAACTCTATGCACTCATCACCAAAAAAGATGGCATGGGAGCAGGCGATTTTAAACTACTAGGGGCGATTGGGGCGTGGCTTGGTGTGAGCATGTTACCCTTTTTAATCTTAACATCAGCCATCTTAGGTTCTATTGTTGGTCTGATTTTAATGAGAATGCGGGGCGAAAGCCGTGCCTTTGCCTTTGGTCCTTATATCGCCATTGCAGGTATCATTGCCCTACTTTGGGGGCATGACATCATGGATTGGTATTTAAATATGTACAAAGTGTAAAAAGTGCTTGCCATTTAAAATTTATCTGTTATAATAGCACCACTTTTAGGCGTATAGCTCAGTTGGTTAGAGCACCACCTTGACATGGTGGGGGTCGTTGGTTCGAATCCGATTACGCCTACCACATCCAAACCCCTTGAAATACTGATATTTCAAGGGGTTTTTGCTTGTTTTGACAAAATTATTTACAAAAATAAATCTGTTTATTTTGTGCATTTTGGACGAAAAATGCGTAAAATAACGATAAATTTATGATAAATTGACCATCAAGCATTTAGCCACCGACTGCCATGACCCAACCCAGTTTACCCCCATTGCCACCCCTGCCCCCCTACACCCCCACCGCTTATAAGGCTTATTTGACCGAGCTAAATGCTGATATTGATAGGCAGATTTGCGAGCAGGGCATACACGCCACAGACACGATAGACAGCCACATCGCTAGGCGAACGCAGGCGGTAGATAACATGCTTGTGAGTATGTTTGAAGCGTTATTCGGGACAGACAGCGAGCTTGGGTTATTTGCCATTGGCGGGTATGGGCGGGGCGAGCTGTTCCCCGCGTCAGATGTGGACATTTTGATACTAGGCGATGACACGGACAGCCATCAAGCCCAGATAGAAGCATTCGTGGCAAGCCTATGGGACATCGGCATAGAACCTGCCATCTCGGTGCGGACAGTGAGCGACACGATGACCGCCGTCACCGAGCATACCGTGGCGACCGCCCTGTTAGAAGCCCGTTTTTTGGTCGGCAATGATACACTGGCTGACGTGCCAACCCTTGCTGTCAAAGGAGCATGGACTGCCAAAGCCTTTTTTGGTGCTAAGATGAGCGAATCCAAAGTCCGCTATCTTGCCCATAACGCCACCGAATACAACTTAGAGCCGAACATCAAGACCGCCCCTGGTACACTGCGAGATTTACACATTATTTTGTGGCTTGGTAAGTTTTATTTTGACGGGGTGCAAGACTTTCATGATTTGGTTGAAGTGGGATTTTTAAACCCTGACAAATACGCCACCTTAGAGTCCGCCAAACGCTTCTTATGGTGCCTGCGTCATCATCTACACACCCATGTCGCACGCCATGATGACCGCCTACTCTTTGACCGTCAACGTGCCGTCGCTGTTAGCATGGGACTGGCACATGCCGATGATGATAACCGCCAAATCACGCACGCCTTAGAGCGACTCATGCGAACCTACTATCGCCATGCGATGACCACCGCCAGTCTCTCCGAGCTTTTGTGTGCGTATTTTAATGAAAACTATCTAAACCCTGAGTTTGTCACCACGCCCATTGATGAGCATTTTTATGCCATCACCGAGCAGGCAAGCCCCATTGACTCATCCCTACACCAAGACGGACTGGCAAAGGACGTACTCATCAAACAAGGCAAACTACTAAGCCACGACCCCAAGATTGCCGTGCACGACCCACACACCTTTGACAAGAGTCCTGCCCTACTGCTTCGTATTTTTCTGGTCATGGGGCAACAAGGCATTAAAAAAATCAGTGCCAACACCCTGCGTGCCATCTACCTTGCCACGCCACGCATCGATGATGACTACCGTCGGCACCCTGCCCATCAGGCTCTGTTTTTGGCAAACCTGCAAGAACCCAACTACCTATTTCATCGCCTACGCCTGATGAAACGCTTTGGCGTGTTAGGCTCATACCTGCCTGCCTTCGGGCAAATCATGGGACTTATGCAGTATGACCTGTTTCACCGCTACACCGTGGACGCTCATACTTTGCTACTCATTCGCATTTTGCACCGCTTGACGGATGTGGACAATGAGATTTATCAACAAAAATTTGACCTAGTCAGTCAGATTTATAAACAAATCCACCGCAAAGACATACTGGTCATCGTCGCCTTGTTTCATGACATCGCCAAAGGGCGTGGGGGCGACCACAGCGAACTTGGGGCGGTCGATGTGTATGAATTTTGTACATCGCACGGCATGACCGAGAGCGACAGCCAGTTTGCGTCATGGCTGGTGCGTGAACATCTGACCATGTCGCTCACCGCTCAAAAGCAGGACATCTCCGACCCTGATGTCATCGCTCGCTTTGCCCATTTTGTTGGCAGTGTCAGCAGACTAAACCACCTGTATGTACTGACCGTTGCCGACATGAACGCCACCAACAGCGAGCTGTGGAACTCATGGCGAGCCAGTCTGTTAAAACAGCTTTATATCAGCACCAGACGAGTGCTAAACCTTGGCATGGGTGTCGTGGACAAAGACGTCTATATCACTGGTCGCAAAAGCAAAGCCCAAGCCCTACTGACCGACATCGACCCTACCACCTTGCACGCCCTATGGGATGAGCTGGGCGATGAGTATTTTTTAAAACACAAAAAACTCGACATCGCATGGCAAAGCCGTGTCATCTTAGAACAAAAATCCGCCATCCAAGACGCTCGCCCCATCATCGCCATTCGCTCCCACACCGATTTGGCACTGGACGCCATTCAGCTATTTATCTGCACCCCCGACCGTGATGATTTGTTCGCCATCAGCGTGTGCGTGCTTGACCGTTTTGGCTTGTCGGTGCTGGATGCGACTATCGTCAGTGCCACCATTGATGGCGTGCCGTCCGCCCTAGACAGCTATGTACTCATTGACCGCTTTGCCACACGAGATGAGCATGGCACGCTCATGAGTGATTTTCTGACCCCCAGTGACAGGCGAGACGAACTGGTGAGCAAGCTTAGCCAAGCACTCACAGGAGACGCCCCTAAGTGTCAGATAGCCAGTGCCAGTTTTGGCTTTAACCTGACCTTAAAACACTTTAACGTCCCCACGCAGGTACACATCGAACGTGCCACCCCCTTTGCCCATCAAGGCCATCACGCCCTATCACTCATCACCAAAGACCGCCCTGCCCTACTTGCCAAAATCGGGCAAGTATTCTCAAAGCTCGGCGTGGCGGTACATGGGGCGAGAATCACCACCCTAGGCGAGCGTGCCGAAGATATCTTTTATCTGTCTGACAAAGATGGTAGTTTGCTTGATGATGATAAAATTGAGTCGCTCAAAGTGGCTTTGATTGAAATTTTACAATAAGTCAAGTACAATAAATCAGCTTTTTCCATTCATTGCTTTTACTCATTTGGAATCATCCATGAACATTTCTTTTTTCACCCCATCCACTTCTCGCCCAAAGCTTGCCCTATGCCTTGCCCTATCCGTTTTTGCCACGACAGGCGTCAACGCAGAAGACAACGTCGATTCGGACGATTACGCACTCTTCGACTTATCAGAAGACATCGACGCCTGCGAAGATGACACCAAATTGCCGACAGGTTTTAGCTACAAAGAGTACACCAGCGACTGTCAGTACAACGAAAACATGACCGTCATCACCGATGGCACGGTGTATGGCTTTGCCAACAAAGACGGCAAGGTCATCATCCGCCCCACCTTTGAAGACGCTCACGACTTTGATGAAGGGCTTGCCTTAGTCAAACAGCAAGGCAAATACGGCTACATCAACCCCAAAGGCAACATCGTCATTCGCCCCACCTTTGAAGACGCGTGGGGCTTTTGGGAAGGACGTGCCAAAATCGCCCAAAACGGCAAATATGGCTTTATTGGCAAAAAAGGCAATATCGCCATCAAACCGAGCTTTGATGAGACAGGCAACTGGTTTGAACAAGGCTTAGTGTCAGTCAAAATCAACGACAAATGGGGCTTTATGGACAAAAACGGTCAAACCAAAATCGCCCCCATCTACGACCATGTCGAAGATTTTAGCGAGCAGTTGGCTTTGGTTGCCAAAGACACGGGCAAAACCGACAGTGATGGCGACCCCATCTGGCAATACGGCTACATCGACACCAAAGGCAAAATCGCCCTACCCCTAAAATACGATTACGCCACCAGTTTCATCAATGGCTCTGCCATGGTCATTGCCGATGACAGCATTTATTTTATCAATAAAAAAGGCGAACGTGTCGAGCCTGAATTATAAGACTGCTTTTGTAAAATGGGTAAGATAAATGCTTACCCATTTTATTTTTAATTTAATGAATAGACTTCCTGCCAAACTAGGTT
>NZ_MXAN01000122.1 GCF_002027545.1 Moraxella lacunata | reverse complement strand
AAATCTCTTTCCAAACTAAAAATAAACCCTTGTAAGTATTGGGGTTGAAGTTTTTAAAAATCTACAAAAATCAGGGTTTGGAAAGAAGTCTATTATTTAGACATTTTCTACCTTGACAGCAAATTTTTTTAAAAACACTTGTAATTGTTGTTATATCTTGTTACACTTTACAAGTGTTTTTGTTTTGAAAGCAACTCAGGGAGTAATAATGAAAAAATCCGATTTTACCAAATACTCAGCACTTGCCCTAATGGTTGGGATGTGCCTGCAAACCACTCATGCCAAGGATTATAGTCAGGTCATCTTTTTTGGCGACAGCTTATCAGACACAGGTCGACTAAAAGACTTGGTCAGCGAGCAAGATGGTACATTTGGCAATGCCTTACAACCGTCTTTTACCACCAATCCCGACCCTGTATGGACGAGTCTATTTGCCCAAAGTTATGGTAAAACCGCCAGCCCCAACACACCCGATAACTCCACTGGCACCAACTATACCGTGGGTGGCTCTCAGTCAGCACGCACCGCCACATGGACAGATACAAGTGGCACAGTCAGCGTAAACATTCCCACCACCAACGACCAAATCAAACATTACCTAGCAAATACCAACGGTCAGACCGACCCCAATGCACTGTATGCGGTATGGATTGGGGCGAATGACTTGTTCTATGCCATCGAGCATGCCAACCCTTCACAAGTTGCCAATGCCGTTCAAGCGACCGCAACTGACATAGAAACATTAAATCAAGCAGGGGCGAGAATCATCTTGGTGCCAAACATCCCTGATTTGTCGCTCACACCCCTTGTGCAAAATCACCCTGCATTATCCGCCCAAAAAGGGCAGGTGCAACTTCTAACTCAGATGTATAACAGTGGCGTATTTAATGCTCTAAATGGCACTACCGCCAACGTCGTGCCTGCCAATACTTTTGCCCTGCTTCAAGAAGCCGTTGCAAACAAAGAAGCTTTTGGCTTTGAAAATGCCAATGGCGTGGCGTGTCACAATAAGCCAAACATCAATCCAACATCGTCATCATTGGCTTGTGATGAAAACTCGCTCATGACAGGAGCGACAGGCGAAAACTACATGTTCGCCGACTTAATCCACCCATCAGGACGCACGCACCGCATTTTGGCACAGTATTACCGCTCTATCATGGACGCACCCACTCATATGGTCAAACTCTCAGGCGAGCTTATCAAAACAGGCTCTGCCCACGACCGCCAAACCTATCGTCAGCTTGATAGACTTGGTGGCTCACAGCATAGCCTTTGGGCAAACATCCATGCCAGCGACCGTACCGACCCTACCACTCAAATCGGCTTGGACGTGGCAGGTTCATCAAGCCACACAGGGGCGTATCTGACTCGCCAAAACCAAGATTATGCTCTGGATAACACCCTATCATCGGATGTCAAAACCATTGGCGTGGGGCTATACCACCGCCACGACATCGGCAACGTCCGCCTAAAAGGTGTGGCAGGTATCGACCGTCTTAGCGTGGATACGCACCGCCACATCGACTGGGAGGGGGCAAGCCGTTCGCACACTGCCGACACCACCGCCAGACGTTTTCATGCAGGGCTGCAAGCCAGCTATGGCATAGACATGGGTAAAGCCACCGTGCGTCCGCTTATCGGTGTACATGCCCAAAAAATCAAAGTGCGTGATTTGGTAGAGAGTGAGCCGACTTTATCCACCGCCATGCGTTTTGGTGAACAAGAACAAAAATCACTCCAAGGTGAGATTGGTGTTGATGTGGCTTATCCTATTAGCCCTGCTTTGACTCTAACAGGCGGTATCGCTCATGCTCATGAGTTTAACGATGATGAACGCACCATGAATGCCACCTTGACCTCCATTCGTGAATACACCAAAGGCTTTAACACGACCGTTAGCACCGACAAAGCCCACGCCACCACCGCTCATCTGGGCGTACAAGGGCAACTTGGCAAGGCAAACGTTCATGCAGGGATTCACGCCACCCACCAAGACAGCGATACGGACGTAGGTGGTTCGCTTGGGGTTCGCTTTGTGTTTTGATAAACAAACGCACACCAACACCTGATACATCTTAATGGCATGCCAACCCCATTCAAAGAACATCCTTATCTTTGAGCGGGATTGGCGGATGGGGTTGCATGGGTCTTGTTCGCACCCAAAAGCATAAAACAATCAATATCATCGCCCAACTGTGGTAAAATACTCCCAAATTTTTACCCAGCATGACCCATGTTTCTTGACCTAAACCGCCACAGCTTTGCTGATTATAAAAAAGAGTTCATCGCCCTAGCCACACTCGCCCTACCCATGCTCCTATCCCAAATCGCCCAAGTTGGGACAGGCTTTGTGGATACGGTCATGGCAGGCAGCGTCAGCAAAGAAGACTTATCTGCGGTCGGACTGGGCAACAGTCTGTTTGTGACGATTTATATCACCTTGCTTGGGGTGATGACCGCCTTAAATCCTTTGATTGCCCAGCAATATGGTGCGGTCAATAAAGGCGATGCTAAGGCAGGCGACATTGGCGAGCTGGGGCGGCAAGGGCTGTGGTATGGACTACTCATGGGTGTGATTGGCATGGTGCTGATTTGGGCGGCGATACTGCCCTTTGAGCATTATTTTGGTCATCTAAGCACTAACACCCTTGCCATCACCAAAGAGTATCTGTGGTTCATTGGGCTTGCCATGCCTGCCGCCATGATACATCGCACCTTACACGCTTATGCGTCCAGTCTTAACAAACCCAAAGTTATCATGATAGTCAGTTGGCTGTGCTTTTTTGCCAACATCCCCCTAAACTACGTCTTTGTCTATGGCAAATTTGGCATGCCCGCCTTGGGCGGTGCAGGTTGCGGATTGGCAACCGCCATCGTCTTTTGGCTAAACGCCATCATCCTTGGCATATACATCGCCAAAGACAGATATTTTCATGAATTTGGCTTGATGGACAAATTTAGCCTGCCCAACATCAGACTCTTTGGCGACATCACCAAACTTGGCATACCCATCGGGTTGTCATTTTTTATTGAAGTGAGCCTATTTAGCTGTATCATGTTTTTGGTCGCCAGATTAGACGGCAATACCGAAAACTACGTCGCTGCCCAACAAATCGCCATCAACATCACATCGCTCATCTTTATGATACCCCAAAGCCTAGGGGTTGCCAGTACCGTGCGGGTCGGCATGGCGATGGGTCGGCGTGAACCCAAGTCTGCCCGTTATAGCAGTGGCGTGGCGTTATCAGGTGCGGTCGCCATCTCATTTTTGACCGCTGCCTTCTTGGTCATCGGACGAGAACAGTTGGCAACACTCTACACCAAGGACACGGCAGTCATTGCCATCGCCTCCGCCATCATTCTCTATGCCGCCGCCTTTCAGCTTGTCGATGCGGTACAATGTGTGGCAAGCTATGCTCTGCGTGGCTATAAAGTAACCACCGTGCCGATGATAATCCACATCATCGCATTTTGGGGTTGTGGTCTATTACCTGGCATGGTATTGGCGTTTTATATGGGCATGGGAATTTATGGTTTTTGGACGGCACTGGTCATCTCACTGGCAGTGGCGGCGGTGTTTTTGGGTGGTTATCTTGAATGGTACAGCAAACGCATGGTAAGTGCGGTACAAGGATAATTTTTCATCGGTAAAACTGGCACTTTTTATAGACAGCCAAAATTGATATAAACACACCATCATTAAATCCTTAAAAAAATAGCCATGTTATCGCATGGCTATTTTATTTCCTTTTTAAAATTGGTTTGTATCCATCACTCACCAAACCATTTGGCTCTTAACTCATCGTATTTACCATTGGCTTTCATCTCACGCAAGCCTTCATTGAGCTGATTTAGTAGCTCATCATTGCCTTTTTTGACCGCAAAGGCGAAATAACTGGTCTGGGCATTTGGATCCATGATGCCATACGTTTTGGTTTTGGGGTCAGTTGAGTTTTTGAAAATATAGTACTGCATGACACGCGAGTTGTCATAAGCCGCATCCGCCCTGCCTTGGATGACATTACTAATCTCAAGATAAGGTGTACTAGAGTCCATCATTCTGGCATTGCCATGACTTTGGACAATCGCCTCCAACTCATCTTGACCTGCCGCCCCATATTCGGTGGTAAATACCGTACTGCCTTTGACTGCTTCACTAAAATTAGAATAATAATGCAACATCAAACTTTGCTTTGCTGATGTCTATGCCAATATAGTGTATCATCTGTCTCTTGCCTTGTTTATGCAGTGTCTGTTTTAATAAACGCACTTAGATACCATTTAGAGTTTAAGATGACAAGCAAAGGACACCATCTGAGCACCAGTGTTAAGACACTAAGGGCGAACCCGTGTTCTCTTTGCTTGTATAACCCAACAACATTCTAGCAGATAATCTAGGTTTGGTGTTGGGTTGATACAAGGGCGAACGGAAAACCTAGTTTGGCATACTTTTTAGATTACTAGCAAAATATTAAAAATGGTTAAAAATATCACGCCACTCCGCCAACGCACAGACGTTGCCATGCT
>NZ_MXAN01000121.1 GCF_002027545.1 Moraxella lacunata | reverse complement strand
GATTTGGGGGTCGGTTCACACAAGCCCTTTTTCTTTTCAGTCCTTGGCTCAAATTCGTAAGCGTTTGCTGGATTTAAGCAGCAGAAATGCTTTGCTCAACTACCGTTTCCCCAAAGGAAAGAGTGTAGAAATTTTCAATATATCGCCCAATACGATTCAAACCAAACTGTTTGCGGGCGAAAAACTGGCATTGGATACCATTGATTTTCCAAATGAAAAACAGTTAAAGGCATACGGACATACAGACAATACACCTTTTCCCAGTGCAAGCGATTGGGCAAAATATCTTGATATTCAATGGGATAGCGAATTACCCAATAATGACAGCAAAAACAATGCCCTAACGGTAATGTACCCACACCATTTAAGTGCCATTATCAAAAAAATCAACCAAGAAAATACCCTAACTTTAAATGAAACAGGTAGCCATATCTTGTATTTGTGTTTGGGATTTTTGGTGTGGCAAGACGGCAATCAAAAACGTCTTGCCCCTTTATTGACCCTGCCTGTTAATCTTGAAAGCAGCACCAACAGGGGCAAGCAAACCCATTATCTTGTTTTAAAAGAAGATGATGGGTTTATCAATATGACTTTATCTGAAAAATTAAAAGCAGATTTTGATTTCAGGCTGCCTGAATGGACAGAGAACAACACTCCTGAATCTTATTTTCAAGCCGTACAAAAATTGATTGAATACACCGAACCCAAATTGTCCATTCAACGCCGTGCCTGTCTTGCTTTGCTGAATTTTAGCAAGCAAGCGATGTATGACGATTTGAATCCAGATACTTGGCAAGATTGTGGCAGTATTGACAACCACCCCATTTTGCAGGAGTTATTTAATCCGCAAAGCATTGAGCACGAAAATAATGCGATGCAAAATGAATACCCTATTGATGAATACAATCAAGAAATTCATCAAACTTATCCCTTGATTTACGATGCCGATAGCTCACAGCACAGTGCTTTAATTGATGCGATTGCAGGTAAAAACTTGGTGATTGAAGGTCCGCCTGGTACAGGAAAATCGCAAACCATTACCAATTTAATTGCCGCTTTTATCAATAATGGCAAAAAAGTCTTGTTTGTTGCTGAAAAAATGGCTGCCTTAAATGTGGTAAAAGACCGTTTGGATAGAGCAGGTTTGGGCAATTTTTGTTTGGAATTGCACAGCAATAAAACCAATAAACAAAAAATATTAAGTGATTTGGTTTCCCAATCACAGCAACATTATCCCAATCATCGTGCAGATTTACAAGCAGAAATCAATGGTTATGAACAATACAAAATCGAATTAAATCAGTATGTTCAACAAATTAACAGTGAATATAAAAATACCCAAATCAGCATTCATCATATTTTAAATCGCGTTACCCGTTTATCGGAAGAATTTAAATCATTGAATATTTTGCCAGAACAAGTGGCATTTTCAGTTTCAAATAATACAAACTGGAACAATGTCGCACGCACCCAAATGCACGATAAAGGCAAAATGTTCAAAACGGTTTATCAAGCAGTTGCCGAACAATCGTCTAATGGCAATATTGTTGGGCATTATTGGCACGGGGTTCAAAAACATACGCTGACATCAAGCGAACAAACTGCTTTGATTTTATCATTAACTCAATGGAATGAATCATTACAGCAATTATGGCAATTTAAACAAGATTGGCAAACCCATTTTCAGGCTGCCTTGACTGCTGACGATGAACAATCATTACAAACTTTATTAAAAACAGCCGAACAATTGCCACAAAGACAGGGTAATGAATTGTTTTTGTCAGAATGGTTTAAAGAAAACGCCTTGAATGAGTTTAAACAAGCCATTGAAATATATCAAAATTATTTTAAACAACTTAAAGAAATAGAACCAACTTTTCAAACAGATACCTTAAATAATCCGCATTATTTCAGCCAAATTGATGAGATTATCCAAAATTTAAATAATATAAGTTTATCTAATGAAAATAGCTTTGCTGATTATGCAAAACATTATAAAAATTTAAATAATTTAAATCAAAATATTGCAACATTAGCCGAGCAAATAAACAAAATACAAGCCCAATTACCCAATAAATTTATCCCATTGTTTTCATTAAATATCCAAAATTTAAAAGAATGGGAAATTTTAGTTGATTTGATGACGCAATTACCCAAAGAATTATGGCAACATCGTGCCAATTATTTGGATAATGACGGCTTGGATAAGCTGTTGTCTGAATTAACCCCTGTTTTAAATAATGCCAAACAATTACATAAGAATATTCACAAGGTTTTTAAATTAAATCAATTGCCTGATACCGATGATTTGGAAACTTATTTGGCTATTTTGGAAAATGGCGGATTGTTTCGTTTCTTGTCATCGGATTGGCGAATGGCGAAAAATGAAGTATTGGCATTATCAAAACAAAGAACTGCCAAAATTGATGATTTACAAGAAGCGTTGCCCGAGCTTATTCGTTACCAAGAATTGCTTGAAAAAGCCAATGCCATTCATCAAAAAAATCCCTTGTTGGGGCAGGTTTATCAAGGTATCAATACGCCTATTGAAAATATCGCAAAACTGCGTGATTGGTATCAAAAAGTGCGTCAAGAATATGGTGTGGCATTTAGTGAACGCACCCATATCGGCACGGCATTATTGTCATTAAATGAAAAAATGGCGTTTGGTATCACGGCTTTATATCGTGAGCAATTAAAGCCGATTGCCACACAAATAGAAACTGGACTTAATGAATTGAAATTGGTTTTTGAGCCAATACATAAATTATGTGCAGAGAATTTGCATTTACAAAATGAGCATATTATTGCCAATTTATTGCAAACATTAAAAGAATATTTAACTCAATTAAATTCACATTTGGCAAATAAAGAAGTTCCATTGACACAAATCCAATCCGCCAATCACATATTGAGCGGTTTGAATCAGACAAAAACACAATGGCTTGATAATACAAAATATTGTGAATGGCGTCAGCATTGGCAATTTTCATTTAAAGTTGATGAATATGCCCAAAATCAGGTTCAGGCTGCCTTAAATACTCTAACATTATTCTCAACCATTCAACACAATCAGGATTTGATACAAGCTTTAAAACAACAAAACACCGCACAAAATTATGATGTAATTGTGGAAAAATTAAATACACTTAAAACTTTATTACACAATCAATCTCATCATCAAACGGCATTTATGTCGCAAGGACAAGTGGATAAAGCGTTGTGGTTGGCAGATGTGCATTTTTCATTAAGTCGCATTGACGAAATCATACAAAAAAATCAACAAGCCATTGAACACGCTGATTGGTTGTATAACTGGACACAGTATTTATCCGCCAAACATAGCTTATCGCAAGGTCATTTGGATAATATTATTCAATTATTGGAAAGCAAAATTTTGCCTGCCGATAAAATAGAAAATGCCATTGAATTGGCGATTTTTCATCAATTGCAACAACAAATTTTTGCAGAAAATGAATTTATTCGTGAATTTAATTCATCGCTTCATCAAGCCAAGATTGAGCGATTTAAAAATTATGATAAAAATTTAATGGTATTACAACGCAAACAAATTGCTTATCAAGTAAAACAATCCGCCCCAATGGGAATTGGCACGGGTTTGGTTGGCAATTTCAGCGAATTATCATTGATTAGGCACGAACACGGCAAAAGAAGCAGACATATTCCCATTCGCCAATTATTTACGCGTTCCGCCAAAGCCATTCAAGCATTAAAACCGTGTTTGATGATGAGTCCAATGTCGGTTGCCCAATATTTGCAGGCAGGCTGTTTTGAATTTGATGTGGTGATTATGGACGAAGCATCGCAAATTTTGCCCGAATTTGCGATTGGGGCATTGGCTCGCATTAAACGAGATGGCGGTTCTGTTGTGATTGTGGGCGACCCCAAACAATTACCACCAACTAACTTTTTCTCAACCAATAACAACAATGACGATGAAAATGATGAAATTTTGGCGATTGAAGCGTCTGAAAGCATTTTGGATACGGTGAGCAAGCACCCCAAATTTCATCAACGCCGTTTGCGTTGGCATTATCGTTCTCGCCACGAGTCTTTGATTGCGTTTTCCAATCGTCAATTTTACGATTCGGATTTGGTTTTGTTTCCTTCGCCTATGCAAAAAAGCGATGATTTGGGGATTCGCTTTCACAGAATTGAGGGGGTTTATGGCGACAGCATTAATGTGATTGAAGCCACAGAAATTGTCAAACAAGCCATTGTTATTTTGCAAAATTCGCTAGGTGAAAGCATAGGTTTGGTGGCAATGAACAGCAAGCAACGAGATGAAATTGAACGCCAGTTTGCTGAACAATTGGAACAAAACCCCGCTTTACAAGCCTTGTATGATGAAAAAGCCAAAACTGAACCGACCCCCAAATC
>NZ_MXAN01000120.1 GCF_002027545.1 Moraxella lacunata | reverse complement strand
CAGCAACAGTTGCGATAGCAGCAGTTAGGGTAGTTTTACCGTGGTCAACGTGACCGATGGTACCAACATTCACGTGTGGTTTATTACGTTCAAATTTGGCTTTGGCCATGATAATATCCTTTTGATTCGTGCAAACTGCACAAGGTTTTGATAAATGATTGTTTTGGTTTGCCACTCATGAACAAACCAAAACGGATTTAAATGAGATGATTATGATTACTCGTCATCATCTTTGGCAGTGAATTTCTTGATAATTTCATCAGCCACGTTCTTAGGCGTTTCTTGGTATTTGGCAAATTCCATAGAGTAAGTTGCACGACCTTGAGACATAGAACGCATTTGGGTGGCATAGCCAAACATTTCAGCCAATGGTACTTCTGCACGGATGGCTTTGGTGCCACCAGGCAAGTCGTCCATGCCTTGAACCACGCCACGACGACGGTTAAGGTCACCCATGATGTCGCCCATGTAGTCTTCTGGAGTCTCAACTTCTACTTTCATGATAGGCTCTAGCAGAGCAGGTGATGCTTGCATAAAGCCTTTCTTGAATGCAATAGAACCCGCCATTTTGAACGATAGCTCATCAGAGTCAACGTCATGGTAAGAACCATCATATAGAGTCGCTTTAACGTTTACAACTGGGTAACCTGCCAAAACGCCGTTTTTCATACGCTCTTGGATACCTTTATCCACCGCACCGTGGTATTCTTTTGGTACAACACCGCCCACGATTTCTTCGGCAAATTCGTATTCCACATCACCTTCTGGGTCAAGTGGTTCAAGACGTAGCCAAACGTGACCGAACTTACCACGACCACCTGTTTGACGAACAAACTTACCTTCAACTTCAACCGTTTGACGGATGGTTTCACGGTAGGCAACCTGTGGTGCACCGATGTTCGCTTCAACACCAAATTCACGCTTCATACGGTCAACGATGATGTCAAGGTGCAATTCACCCATACCAGAGATAATGGTCTGACCACTTTCTTCGTCTGTGCGTACACGGAACGATGGGTCTTCTTTAGCAAGACGACCTAAAGCGATAGACATTTTTTCTTGGTCAGCTTTGGTTTTTGGCTCAACCGCTAGGCTGATAACTGGGTCTGGGAACTCCATACGCTCCAAGGTGATGATGTTGTCATTATCACACAAGGTATCACCTGTGGTTACGTCTTTTAGACCCACCAATGCTACGATGTCGCCTGCACGAACTTCTTCAACTTCGTTTTGGCTGTTGGCATGCATCTCAACGATACGACCGATACGCTCACGCTTCATCTTAACAGGGTTATAAACGCTGTCGCCTTGTTTTGCAACGCCAGAGTACACACGAACGAAAGTTAGGTTACCCACGTATTTGTCATTCATGATTTTGAATGCAAGGGCGGCAAATGGTGCATCATCAGAAGATTCACGGCTACCTTCGGTTTCGTCTTTGTCATCTAGAATGCCTTTGATGGCCTCAACGTCAGTGGGGGCAGGCAAGAACTCGATGACGGCATCAAGCATACGCTGTACGCCTTTGTTTTTAAAGGCAGTACCACAAAGCATTGGCTGGATTTCACATGCCAGTGTACGAGCACGAAGACCAGCGACGATGTCTTCACGAGACAAGTCGCCCTCTTCTAGGTATTTGTCCATCAGCTCTTCTGATGACTCAGCAGCTACTTCAACCATGTTGTTACGCCATTCGTTGGCAGTATCTACTAGGTCGGCAGGAATCTCGCCATATTCAAACTTCATCCCTTGAGATTCTACGTCCCAAATGATGGATTTCATCTCAAGCAGGTCAACAACACCTTCAAAGTTGTCTTCTGCACCGATTGGCACAACCACAGGCACAGGGTTACCGCCTAGACGGGTTTTAACTTGTTCAACCACACGGAAGAAGTTAGCGCCAGTACGATCCATTTTGTTAACAAAGGCAAGACGTGGCACTTTGTATTTGTTGGCTTGACGCCATACAGTCTCCGACTGAGGCTGTACACCACCAACCGCACAGTACACCATACATGCACCATCAAGTACACGCATAGAACGTTCAACTTCAATGGTGAAGTCAACGTGACCGGGGGTGTCAATTAGGTTAATGCGGTGCTCTGGGAATTGCTCAGACATGCCAGACCAAAAGCAAGTGGTCGCAGCAGAAGTAATGGTAATACCACGCTCTTGCTCTTGCTCCATCCAGTCCATCGTTGCAGCACCTTCGTGCACTTCACCGATTTTGTGGCTTTTACCTGTGTAGAACAAAATACGCTCTGAGGTCGTGGTTTTACCTGCGTCAATGTGCGCAGAAATACCGATGTTACGGTATCTATTTAAGGGGGTTTTACGTGCCATAATTTTTCCTAGAAAAATTGCGAGTAATTGGGTGTCAGTTTGTCATGATAAGACATCATCATGACCGAACCATGACAAACGACTGATATTGTTTGGCAAGCCAAACACGCTTTTAATAAAATTAGAAGCGGAAGTGAGAGAACGCTTTGTTCGCGTCAGCCATACGGTGAACGTCATCACGTTTTTTGATGGCAGCACCTTTACCTTCGGCGGCGTCATTTAGCTCACCTGCTAGGCGTAGAGCCATAGATTTTTCAGAACGCTTAGCGGCAGCGTCAGCCAACCAACGCATGGCTAGGGCAGTACGACGGGAGGGACGGACTTCCATAGGCACTTGGTAGGTAGCACCACCAACACGGCGGGCTTTTACTTCCACCGTTGGGCGAACGCTTTCTAGCACTTCTTCAAAGAAAGCCACTGGGTCTTCGATGTTACGCTTGGCAGCAACGCTCTCTAACGCACCATAAACGATTTTTTCAGCGACTGATTTTTTTCCGTCAACCATAACGTGGTTGATGAATTTGGCGATGGTTTGGCTGCCGAACTTAGGATCAGGTAGAATTTCACGGGCAGCGACGACACGACGTCTTGGCATAATAGTTCCTTATGTCTTCAGGGTAAATCTGGCATACAATCTTAAAACAAATCAAGCATTTAGCCAGCCTTACTGCATGATTGTGGGCATGGGGGGGTGATTAACACACATCTCACAAGCCATGCACAGGTTAAATTTGGGTTATTGAGCTAAATTACGCCTTAGGACGTTTAGCACCATACTTAGAACGACCTTGTTTACGGTCTTTAACGCCTGCACAGTCAAGTGCACCACGAACAGTGTGATAACGCACACCTGGTAGGTCTTTTACACGACCACCACGGATAAGCACAACGCTGTGCTCTTGTAGGTTATGACCTTCACCGCCGATGTAGCTAGATACTTCATAGCCAGAAGTCAAACGCACACGGCATACTTTACGCATGGCTGAGTTTGGCTTTTTAGGGGTAGTGGTATATACACGAGTACAAACGCCACGACGTTGTGGGCAAGCTTGTAGTGCAGGTACTTTTGACTTTTCAGTAATGGTCTTACGACCCTTACGGATAAGTTGGTTTGTAGTTGCCATAGGCAATATCTCCCGTTAATTAAAAACTTGTTTTTGGCAAAATTGACTAATTTTTAGGCAAATTTGCACAAAAAACGTACTTATCCCAAATGGGATTTGGCATTATAATACTTTTATTTAAGAAAATCAAGGCATTTAAACACAAAGGCAAAACCCAGTTAAAAAACCGAGTCTTGCCTAGGGCAAATTGCAATTTACCCCCACAACCAAAAAATAATTACCCAGTAATCAAGTGAGTTGCTATTTTAAGTTGAGAGCGAAGTAAAATCCATAAAACCATCATTTCATGCTTTTGTCATTTTCATCACTGTGGTATTCAACACTTAGCGTCTCATTTGCTTTAAAGGTCGCCATAGCGGTGCCGATGACTTCATCAATAAGCCCATGATTATAGTGTGCCGCCACGCCAACTGCCGAAACAGTGACCAAACGATGTGACCAATGGGTGTTTAGCTCATTGATGTCTATGCCGTATTTTTCAACCAATTTATCCAAATGGGCAAATTTTAATAGCTCATCAAAATCCTTAATACTGGTGTTAGACGAGCTGAGTTTGACCAACTCTTCTTTTAAGCCATTCTCGCCTGCATAGACCAGTGTTTTTTTGGCAAGGGCAAGGGCGGTTAGGATGACTTGCTTTTCTTGCATTTTGGTCAAATTCGCCCCCAACAGCACGCCATACGCCATCTTGACCCCTTCTTTGCCTGTCAATGGTACATCATAGACCACCGACAACTGATACACCGTTCGCAGTGCCACAAGCAGTAACCACGCTGTGTCCATGACCACGCCTTTTAGCCCAAAAAAGCCCGTCACACCGCCAGCGGTTGCCAAGGCTCGGTTTTGGTCGGCAAGACTTTGAGCCAGCTCGTCTTTTTGGGTAGGGGTGAGTGTTTTGGGGTCGTCAGGCAGGGATTTGACCGCCCATGCGTGGGCCAGTTCGGCGATTTTTTCATACACGCTCTCTGAGATGGCGTTTAGTTTTTCATCAGAGACAAATCTGTTTGCCAAGCCATGTACTGCCGTAACTTTTTTGCCCAAAATGGATTTGACAAAACTCCCGCCAAGCGTCGAACCTTGGACATAAAAGGGGTGCTTGGTTGTGGCATCGGCATCCAAATCCACGCTCTGATAGCTCTTGTCTTGATGACCACGTCCTAAATAAGCACCTGCTGTGGCAAGCAGTCCGCCCAAACCCTTTAAGGTATGGGATTTTTCGACCGATTTGTCATTGGTTTTTTGCTCATGAGCTTGTTCATGCTCATCACTGCTCTCGTTGGCGGTTGGGTCATTGTCAGGCTGTTGCTGTTGCTCTTTGCCTAATAAGTTTTCCGCTTTATCAAGCAGTTCATCGGTTTGTTTGGTGGTCTGCTCGCTGATGTTATCCAGGGTCTGTTTTGCCTGTTCTTTGGCATCATCTAACGTCTCTTTGGCACGCTCGGCAAGCGTTTGGGCATTTTTTTGAGTCTCTTGCACCACCTGCCCTGCCTTGTCTTGGACATCGCTTAGGGTCTGTTGTAGTCCTTGTTTGGCATCGCTAAGTTTGTCATTGACAAGGCGTGCGGTCTCATCGGCATCATCAGTGAGCTCTTGGAGATGTTCTTTGGCAGTTTGGGCGGTGTGGTTAAGCGTATCACTAATGGTCTCTTGGGCGGTGTGCAATGCCTGCTGTGCCTGTTGTTTTACCTGCTCTTTATCACCTAGGTTATCTAGGTCATCTAGCTGTTTTGCCAACTCGGCAAGTTTATGCTGAGCGGTTTCTTTGGCTATCTCTTGGGCGGATTTGGGGGTATTGTTGTCGTCATTGGCATGAACATGCTTATCCTCACTGCCCTTATCATCTTTATCATTACTCTGATTCTCATCGCTAAGGCTCTGATTATCATCACTAGGGTTTTGGTTATCATGGTTATCATCGCCTGTCTCATGAGTGGCATCCTTTGGCTCATCACTGCCAACCTTAACCACCGCCACATCTGACACATTGGTATTGGCGATGTCCACATCACCTGCGATCACTTCCACATCGCTGTGGCTTAGCCCTTCTTGGTTGTCAATAAAATCGTGAACCACCGCCGTTTTTCTGGTGGTTTTGGGGCTTTTGGTGCGTGAGGTTTTTGATTTTGGCGTACTCATAACTTCTCCTTAATGTAAATAAATGAACATAGCATAAAAACTCATCATATCAAATTATCATATCAAATTATCAAAAATTTGCTGTGTCAATATTGTAAAGCAACACTACAAAATGTAAAACCATCGCACGCTTGCCGCACCCTACCATGACACGCCCAAAACGCCCGATATTCTTACACCAACCTAAGCCGACCTAACTTTTTTGTAAATGAGTGGCAAAAATGATAGATAAAAAACGATAGATAATTGGCAAATTTTACCTTATAATAATTTTATTTACCCTTTTGTATTTTCCCATGTTGCCACCCACCGAAGCACGCCTAGCGGTCTTGATTGATGCTGATAATGCGTCCACGACCTACCTTGAAGCACTCATGAATGAGATTGCCACACTGGGGCGAGCAAGTGTTCGCCGTGCTTATGGCGACTGGACAAAACCCCAACTTGCCAGTTGGAAAAGCGTGCTACTGTCGCACTCCATCCAGCCCATGCAACAGTTCGCCTACACATCAGGCAAAAACGCCACCGATTCGAGCCTGATTATTGATGCGATGGATTTGCTCTACACCGAGCGATTTGATGGCTTTTGCCTTGTGTCGTCTGACAGCGATTATACTCGCCTTGCTCAGCGTATCCGTGAGCAGGGGCTGATGGTATATGGCTTTGGCAAACAGCACACACCCAAGCCCTTTATGCAAGCCTGCGACCGCTTTACCTATCTAGAAGTCTTTGAAGAGCAAAAGAAAAACAGCGACGTGGATTTTTATGACTCAGCTGACATGCTGTTCTCGGGCGATAACCAGTTCAAGCCTGTGGATGTGGCGATTGCGTTAGTCAAAAATGCCATCGCCACCATGGCGGACGAGCATGGCTGGGCAAACATCGCCCCCGTCAAAAACTACATCCTAAAAGTCGAGCCTGATTTTGACGCTCGCCTTTTCCATTATGACAAATTTAGCGATTTTTTAAAGGCGTATCCCCGTTACTTTGAGCTGACCGAACGCTACCCCAACGGCGACAATCACAAAGTGGTGTTTGTGCGTAATCGCCGTAACGACCTACTGGCTGACATTGAGCTGACCATATGATGGCACGGATATTTTTGGGGGGCAGTTTTGACCCTGTGCATGACGGGCATTTGGACATGGTGCGTCTTGTTCATCATCGCTTGTCGTCTTTGGATATACCCTTTGTCATCTCGTTTTTACCCACCGCAGGTAACCCCTTTAAAGGCACGCCCACCGACCCCACTCACCGCCTAAATATGCTGTCTTTGGCGTGTGACATGCTAAAACATCAAGGCATCACCGCAAGCATTGACACATCAGAAATCCACCAAACCCCACCCGTCTATACCATAGATACGGTGCGAGCATTGGCACGGTGGTATCCTGATGATGAGCGGATTTTTGTCATGGGCGGTGATAGTTTGGCAAGTCTGCATTTGTGGAAAAATTATAAAGAGCTTTTGGCGTACGTTAAAATTTGGGCGTTTGATAGAGCTGGCAGTGATGATGTCGTGGCTGATGTGTTGGCAAAGATGACTGATGATTTTGATAAATTTTTACAAGATGGCTTTTTACAAGATGATTTATTAAAAGATGAATTGTTAAAAGATGAATTGTTAAAAACCGATAAAACTTTTAACACCAAACGTATTTTTTATGACAAATCGCCCATACCTGCTGTCTCGTCCACCCAAATCCGCCACGCCCTAGCCCAAGGCGATAAACCATGCCATTTGCCTGAGCCAATTTTTGATTATATTAAAACGCACGAGCTTTATAAAAGTGTGCTATAATAGACGGTTAATCTTTATTTTATTTGAATACCATGACCACACATAACCTATCCTTAGATGAGCAAATCACGCTCGTAACCACCGCCTTGGACGACCTAAAAGCCAAAGAGATTACCGTGATGACGGTTGAGCATTTGACCGAAATTGCCGAGCGCATCATCATCGCCAACGCCACATCAAAACGCCACGTTAAGGCACTTGCCGACAAGCTCGGAGCCACTGCCAAAGAAGCGGGGCTTATGCCACTAGGACGTGAAGGCGACAAAGACAGCGACTGGACGCTCGTGGACTTAGGGCGTATCGTGGTGCATATTATGACCCCACAGGCTCGTGAGTTCTATGACTTAGAAGGGCTATGGTCATCGCCAGAAGCCTTGCAAACACTTGCCATGCAAAAGGCGTGATGAATGATTAAGACCGCCCCAAATTCGCTTGGGGTGGTTTTTATTTGCCAAAAATCTTTTATCATGGGGTTTGGTGTTGATTGATGTGGGTATTTTTTGGTGTGACATGCAGGGCAAATTGCAACACGCCCCTTGTATATCCAAAACAAGATATAATAAGCCAACCCGCTTATCTGTCTTTCGTTTCACCCCTAGAGATGACATTCGT
>NZ_MXAN01000119.1 GCF_002027545.1 Moraxella lacunata | reverse complement strand
TTTTTGCCATGATGAGTGTGTGTTAAAATTTGGGGTATTGTAGCATTTTTATTTGAAGCATGGCAAAAATTATACAGAAAAGCGGTTGTGTTTTTGTCGGTCTATTAGTTTGATAAAATTAGGTTTGGTAAAATTCATTCTCAGCTTAAAACAGCAACTTATTGATTTTTCAATAATTATTTTCTGTTTGTAGCAACTGTATTCCACTCCCATCAAAGTGCAATACAAAAACTTAGCACAAAGCGTCAATACCGAACATTTAACGTACGACAACTTGCTTTTGTAATTCATCTCTAACCCGTGCATTTAAAATGGTTAGTAGTTTGTGCATACAGGCAACAATGGCAACTTTGAAGGGCTTGCCATTGGCTCTTAATCTTTGATAGAAGGTTTTGATTTTCTCATCAAAGCGAGTAGCCACTAAGGTTGCCATATACAGTGCCTTACGCACTTCTGGTCGTCCTGCTTGACACAGACCTTTAAACTTAGTCTCTCCACTTTGCTTAGGGTGTGGGGCAACACCCACAAGACTGGCAAGTTGTTTGTGTGAGATTGTACCAAGCTCAGGCAGCATTGCCAACAAGGTGGCTGTGGTGGTTCCAACACCTTTAACACTTTGAATGACACTGCTGGTTTGTTTTAAATCTGGGTGATTGTCATCATCAAGATGGGTTTTGATTTGCTTGTCTAACTCATGAATTTGCTCTGTTAGGTAAGTAATATGAGCTTGAATGCTACTGATTTGACTGTGATGAGATTGCTCCAAGCGGTTTTTTTCAGCCACACACATTTGGACAAATTGATTGCGTCTGTTAATCAATGCGGTTAATAACTCTTGGCTTTGACTGGGTGGGCAATAAAGCAAGGTGGCTAAATCATCTCTTTGTGCCATCATTTTGGCATAAAAAGCAAGCATTTTAGCATCTTTGTTGTCTGTTTTGGTTAAGGGCTGTGATTTGGCAAATTGATGTGTTTGCCTTGGATTGGCAATCATGACACAAATGCCTGCTAAGTGTATGGCTTTGGCAAGGGGTACTTCAAGTCCACCTGTACTTTCTAGAACCACTAAGGTTTTGCCATTATCGCATTGTTTGTGTTCCTCTTTGATAAAACAGATGGCTTGGTCAATGCCTTGTGCTGTGTTATCATAGTTTTTGGTTTTGGGTGATAATGAAGTGGCAAGCACAAAGCTCTTTTTGGCAACGTCAATGCCAACAAAATGAACATAGTGTTTGTCTAACTCATTGTTTGCTGATTTCATACTCATCATAAACCTGCCTTGCATTCGGGTGTTAAACTGGCAACTGTACGGTTGTTATTGATGGGTGCTTATCTGGTTTCAATGCTACAAAACGAATGTCATCTCTAGGGG
>NZ_MXAN01000118.1 GCF_002027545.1 Moraxella lacunata | reverse complement strand
AAATTCTTTTCCGCCTATGACCTAAACGAATATACCAAAGGTAGCGGTGAGTTACTTGGCTTACACTCGCAAACTATCCAAGCCATTAACGAAACCCACGCCAAAAGCCGTAAGCAATTTAAAAAAGCCAAACTATCATGGCGAACCAACAACCCCAATGCCAAGCGTAAATCGCTTGGCTGGCTACCGTTTAAACAATCCGCCATTAAACACATCGCTACCCGCCAAACAGGCAAAAAAGGATTAAAATCAAGCCTACAGCTTAGTTTAGCTAAAGGGCAAAAGCTCATCATTGACCTATGGGACAGCTACAACCTTAGCCTATACCAAATTAACACCTGCGAACTGGTGCAAGACAGCCGTAATCGTTGGTATGCGTGTATTACCGTCAAAGACTATCCAAAAACCGAGTGCGGAACAGGTAGTGTAGGCATTGACCTAGGCTTAAAAGACAGTGCCACCGCCTCAAATGGCGACAAGCTACAAATCAAGCAAACGCTCAAATATGCCAAAGCATTAGCTACCGCTCAACGTGCCAAAAACAAACAGCGTGTCAAGGCAATCCATGCCAAAATTAAAAATACACGCCAAGACCTCATACACAAATTCACCACAGGGCTAGTTAAGAATAACGCCCTAATCGTGGTTGGTGATGTAAAAACCACCCAATTTAACAGTAAAAAAGGCAAACTAGCCAAGTCGGTTTACGATGCAGGTTGGTTTGAACTGAAACGACAACTGACCTATAAGTGCGAGAACGCAGGTTGTCGTTTTGAAATCGTGAATGAACGATACACTACCCAAACTTGCTCGTGCTGTGGCGATATGTCCAGTAGTCCGAAAGGTAGAGCAGGTTTGCGAATAAGAGAATGGACTTGTGCAAAGTGTGGCACACGGCATGATAGAGATATCAATGCCAGTCGGAACATTCTTGCGGTCGGGCTTGGCCGTCTGGGAGCAGGAATCCCCTCCCTTTAGGGAGGGGAGGAAGTCAA
>NZ_MXAN01000117.1 GCF_002027545.1 Moraxella lacunata | reverse complement strand
TTTGGAAAGGGGTCTATTATAATTTTTATGATTTTGACTGGGGCAACATCAATCACAACATCAACGCAGGTTTTGAGTATCGCCACGAAAAAGCCGAATATGAACGTTATGCCGACACCTCGCTTGGCGGAATGATGACATGGAACCCTAAGACCATATGCAACGGGGCAGACGGCTGTATTGATGGCGAGCAGTTTACATCCGTACGTCTGCTCTACCCTGCTCGCAGTCTGTCTGCCAGTATGAATAAATACAGTCTGTATGCCGAAAACACCATGAAAATCGGTCGGTTTGAGCTTACCCCAGGGGTGCGTGTCAGTTATGATGATTTTATGAAAAACACCAACATCTCGCCACGCTTTGCCTTTACTGCTGATGTGTTTGACAATGGCAATACCAAACTCTTTGGTGGTTGGAACCGTTATCACGCCAACAATCTTTTTGCCTACAAACTCAAAAACGGCATTAGTAGCTACCTACAACAAAACCGCAAAATCAACGCAGACGACACGCTCACCGACTGGACGGACAATGGGGTCATTCGTGAACGAGGTTCTAGCAAATACAACTATGAAGTTGGAAGCCTAGACACGCCTTATTCCGATGAAATCAGTGCAGGTATCGCCCAAAGGGTCGGCAACACGCTATGGACAGCCAAATGGGTCAATCGCCATGCCAAAAAGAGCTTTGCTCGCTCGCAAACGCTCAATGACGCAGGTGAACGTGTCATGGATAACAGCGGTTGGTCAAAAGCCGATACCGTAACTTTGGCAATCAAGCCGACATCAGCCGTTAAGTTTAGCGGACTGGACTTGGATTGGTCGGTGGGAGCCAGCTGGTCGGACAACCGCCAAAACACCGCCAACACTTATGATGACACCACCGAAGCCGACCAAGACCGTGCGATTTTGGATAACAAACTCATCTACAAAGCCGACTTGCCTGCCTTTAACTTTAACCGTCCTTGGAAAGCTTTTGCCAACATTGACATGACTTTCCCTGACATTGGTTTTGTTTGGGGTCATCGTGTGGGCTTTACCGCCCCTTATGAAGGGCACAGCACCGCCACTGTGGATTGCCCAAGCCATGATACCGCCATTTGTGGCGACTATACAGGTAGAGCCACGTTGTACGAAAACACCAAGTTTGGCAAGCACATCAGTTACGATTGGCGAATGAGCTACAAAAAGGCATTGGGCAAGCACCAAAGTTTCGAGCTTACCATGGACATCAACAACGTCTTTGACCGTAAAACCGCCACCAACAAGCCAAATAACAGTCAAATCATCACTTATGAACAAGGTCGAAACATCTGGCTTGGTGCGACTTATAATTGGTAAAACACTCTTTTTAAAAAAAGCACCTAACAGGGTGCTTTTCCCATTTTTAATTTTTTAATTTTTAAAGAATAAATCATGAAAAAAATCATCGCCCTTGCCCTATTTGTCATCGCTCACACCGCCCTTGCCGAGATTAGCTCGCCTGTCATCGGTAGACTGGATAATGGTTTGGATTATGCCATTTTACCTTTGCATGACGACAAAGGACGGCTAGAAATCCGCCTGGAGTGAACGCAGGGGGCATAGACGAGAGCGACACACAAGCAGGCGTGGCTCATATGGTCGAGCATTTGGTCTTTCGGGCGAGCGATAAGCACCCTGACGGCGTGATGAACCATTTACACGATATGGGCTTTGTCAGGGCTAGGCATTATAATGCCGTAACCACCACCGATAGCACCACTTATCTCATGACCCCACCGCCCAAAGTGGGGCTGGACGGTAGTCTGTCCGCCCTGTCGCAGATGATGTTTTTTGCTCACATCACGCCAGATGATTTGGAAAAAGAACGCCACATCATCACCGAAGAATGGCGGGGCGGTCAAGGCGTATCAGCACGCATGGACGAACAACGAAAAGCGGTCATCAGAGCAGGCAGTCGCTCGGTGCGTAGCCCTGTTATTGGCACTCTAGATAGTATCACGACCATGCCAGCCCATGAGTTACAGGCGTTTTATCGGACGTGGTACGCCCCCAACAACATGAACCTACTCATCGTGGGCGATGTGGATATTGACCATACCAAAGCCAAAATCCATGAGTATTTTGGGCAAATCCCTGCCAAGCCCCTACCCGACCGCACGGGCAGTTATTGTGAGCCGACCTTATCCGACCGCCTAACGATTACCGAACTGCACGATGACAAAAGCGGGGTAAGCCAAGTGGCGTATGTCCTAAGGCTGGACGAGTCCGCAAGTCGTGGCGACAACGACACCGCCCGCAAAAATCGCCTGATAGACCGTTTTGCCTTGACCTTTATCACCAAACGCCTGCAAAGCGAAATGAATAATTTACCTAACGGCATAAAAAGCATGGTCGCTCGCAAATCCGACATCGGCAAACACACCGTTGCCATTGAGCTATTTAGTAGTGTGGATAAAGACAAACACAAGGACGGCTTACAGGAGATTTTTTATCAAATCAAACGCTTGCAGGATTATCCCATGACCCAAGATGAGCTTGATGAGTACAAAAAGGATTTTCAAATTCAGCTAGACAAAGCCCACGCCCACAGCGAAGACCGTGATTTTGCAGGTTGGGTACAGGCACTGGTTGGCACGGCATTGGTAGATAAACCCTATCTTCCCCAAAAGGACATCGCCACACTTACCCAGCCCCTATTGGATAATTTGACCGCCCAAGACGTGCAAGGGCGTGTCCATGACTGGCTGTCCGCCCCTGACCGTATCGTCCAATACCAAGCCCCACTCGCCGCACGGGTTACCCCCATAAGTGTGGCAGACGTGGAGCAGATGAGACATCGGGCAAACACTGCCACGCTCGCCCCACCCATCCCAAAGCCACGCCCGACCACCATTGACCTGCCCCACGTCATCACCACCGCCTACATCACGCACATGGCACGCCACGGCGACACCCGCACCTACACGCTCTCCACAGGCGATAGGGTGCTGTGGCTTGCCCACCTCAGTGCCAAAGACAAGACCTACATTCGGGCGGTGAGTACCGCAGGTACACAGGCGGACGGACTGGGTGCGTGGCAGTCGCAACTTGCCACAGGGCTGATTTTTCAAAATACGCCTGATGAGTTTGACAAAACTGCTTGGGATAATTTTAAAAAAACGCACCGCCTAAATCTGTCCGCCAAACAGACCGCCCACGAACTTATCGTTGAGATGAGCAGTGATAATGATAAATTAAACGAGCTTATGGGTCTCTACCATGCCCAACTGTACCGCACCACCATTAAGGACGGGCTTGATGACACCAAATCCGCCCTGATGAGCGAGCTTGCCCCGACAGGTGTCAAACAAGCCGAGAGGCATAGACTGGACGAGCTTGGCAAATTAAGACACCTGCCAAACCACCTACCCAGCCTTGATGAATTGCACCAGCTGGACGAAGATACACTGAATCACACATGGGAGCGAATGACACGCACGCCCACGACTTTTTATATCGTGAGTAACGCCACGCCTGCCCACATGGGGCAGTTTATCACCCTATTTGCCAATCCCAATCCGCCATTGACGGCATTTCGCCATACCGCCACGCCCCTTGCCACATCGGACACGGTCAAATTCGCCCACCACAACGAGCCACGAGCGGACGTACAGCTTTGGACAACCACGCCCCACGCATGGCAAGGCGTGGACGCCATGACGGTAAACCTACTAAAAAACATCACAAGCGACAAGCTCAAACTGACCTTGCGTGATGAAAAATTAGGCATTTATCGGTTAAGTTTTGATACCACGCTAAATCCTGACACCCACCGCATTGAAAGTCATCTTAAATTCACCACCAGTCCTGACAAGGCGGACGAGATGATAGCCCACGCCAAACAAGTACTGGCAAACCTACCCGCACTCATCACGACAGACGACATCAATAAAGCCAAAAGCACCTTCGCCAATCAAGAAAAATCCCGCCAAAACGACCCCTATACATGGCTAAATCGTCTGGCACTAAGCGACAAACAAGGCGATGATTTGGTGTATCTTAACCAAGTCAAACACTTAGACAGCCACATCACGCTTGCCAATTTACAACGCATGGCAGGCAGACTCTATAACCCCGACAGCGTACAAATATGGATAGACATGCCAAAAGAGTAATGCAAATCATTATTACTGATACCTTACAATCATGCGATTTAGTTATTTATCAGAAATATTATCAAACTTTTAGCAATGATTGATACAGAACGTCTGTTTTTTACTTATCAATTATCTAAAAAACTGTTTGATTTGCAATTATTGATTGATAATTTTGTGGTGTAATATACCCAGTTAAGGCAACATGGCTTAACTTTTACTTTAACATTTTATTTTTTTGAGAATTTTTATGAACATCAAACAACTACTAACCGCCCTTATCCTATCCGCCTTTACCATGACTGCCATGGCACAGCCCACTCAATCACCCAAAAAACCAAAAACCGAACAAACCCAAAAGAAACCGTCCGCAAAAAAAACAATCAGCCAAGAAACAAGGCACAAAAAAGCAAACGGCTAAAAAGCAAAGCACCAAACAACAAAATACCAAAAAACCCACCAATCAGCAAACCACCAAAAAGTCTACCAACCAACCACGCTAAACCCAAAAAAATCCCTATCGCTTGATAAGGGATTTTTACTAATTTGTATTTTTATGACTTATTTTACACTATACAAAATGAAAAAGTACCACGGTTTCCGTTCGTGGCGAGCCATGCCTGCCCATGACGGTTTTCCTACCCGCAGGCATGGCTCAGATACCATGATACC
>NZ_MXAN01000116.1 GCF_002027545.1 Moraxella lacunata | reverse complement strand
TTTTGGGGTGCGGTTCACATGCAATCCATCAGCGTAAAAGTCAATGACAGTGTTCAGACCATTGTCGAAGCAAAGGTCATCACCAAAGACGGTCAGCCCACCGTCATCAGAGCTACTCGCAATGCCAACTATGAGCTTATCAACGATGCCACAGGTCGTGGTCCTGACCACATCGTCACCAAGCGTGTTGGCAAAGATTTGCACATCTCTTTTGAAGAAAATGCCGAAGAATCTGACCTAATCATCGAAAACTTCTATGACCATGACAAATCAGCACTCATCGGACAAGCCGAAAGCGGTCAATACCACTACTATGTGCCAGATACTGGTCTTACCCAAGACTATGTTACCGAGCTTGTCATCGGTGACATCGAAGGTCAAGCCCTAGGCGGTCAAGGCTATCCTGCTCCATGGTGGATCGGTGCAGAAGAAGGCACTCGCTTTGGCATCATGCCATGGCTTGTAGGTATCGCAGGTCTGGCTGGTATCGCTGCTGCTATCTCTGGCAGAGATGATAAAGGTAACGACAATAACAATAATGCTAATGCCTCTGCCCAAGAAAAACCACTAAATATTGAAAACATACAAAGTGATACAGTTGCACAAGGTGCAACACAAGCACTAAACTTTACCGTAACCAGCAACGGTCAGAATGTATCGCAAGCCATCATCTCTGTCAATGGCACCGAACTAAAAGATGCAAATAATAAGACAGTTCTTACAGATAAAGATGGTAAGGTAAATATTACCGCCCAGCTTTTGGAGGCAAATGGCATCAAATTGGGCGAGCTTCATAATTTTACCATCAGTGCAAAAAAAGAACATTATACAGAAGCCAAAGCCACGCTACACAATCCAGAGGTTGTAACGATGGATGGTGGTGTTGTTGTTACCCCTCATGAGAGTGCAACAGAGCTTGAAGTAACCTATACCAAACCAGATCAGACGGTATCTACTGCCAAATTTACAAAAAACACCAATGGCGATGGCAAAGCTGGTGCCTGGATAGATAACAATAAAGATGACAGTGTTACTATTGACCCTGCTACTGGTAAGGTTGTTATTCCTGTAAATACGATAGGTTCTAAGACCAACGTAACCGCCAAACAGACCACTGATGTCGGTACAACCAATAATAGCGAAGGCGTGGGCAAAATTTCATCTGCCAAACCTGTTGTAGAGGCCATAAAGACAGGCGATGATGCTGGTAATGTTGTCATCAAACCAAGCGATGACGCCACCACTGGCTCAAAAGTTGTCGTAAGCTACACCGATGCAGACGGCAAATCAAACACCGCCACCATCACCAAAGATAACGATGGCAAATGGACATCAAATGATAATAAAGTTGTCATCGGTAATGATGGCACCATCACCATTCCAGCTGACAATGTGACAGACGGCTCTGATGTTAGTGCAACACAAACCGATCCAGGTCGTGAAGAGAGTCTCTCTGCATCTGACAGAGCAAAAACAAGCGTACCACAACCCAAAATTAATGCCAACGATGATGGCTCTGTGACAGTTACGCCATCAGATAAAGCAAATAAAGTCACCATCAATTACACTGACGAAGATGGTAAGCAAAACACTGCCACCATCGCCAAAGATAACAATGGCAAATGGACATCAAATGATGATAAAGTTGTCATCGGTAATGATGGCAGCATCATTCTGCCTGACAATAACGTAAAAGATGGCTCAGAGGTCTCTGCCAACCAAACTGTGGGCACCAAAGACAGCGATAAAGGTACAGTAACCACCCAAGACAACGTGCCTACACCAGAGATTACTGCCAATGACGACGGCTCTGTGACAGTTACGCCATCAGATAAAGCAAATAAAGTTACCATCAATTACACTGACGAAGATGGCAAGCAAAACACTGCCACCATCGCCAAAGATAACAATGGCAAATGGACATCAAATGATGATAAAGTTGTCATCGGTAATGATGGCAGCATCACCATTCCAGCTGATAAAGTTAAAGATGGCTCAACCGCCACTGCTGAGCAAACTGTGGGCACCAAAGACAGTGGTAAAGTACCAGTGGTTGTTAACAACCAAAATGGCACCACACCTGCCAAACCTGCATCACCAGAAATTAATGCCAACGATGATGGCTCTGTGACAGTTACGCCATCAGATAAAGCAAATAAAGTCACCATCAATTACACTGACGAAGATGGCAAGCAAAACACTGCCACCATCGCCAAAGATAACAATGGCAAATGGACATCAAATGATGATAAAGTTGTCATCGGTAATGATGGCAACATCACCATTCCAGCCGACAAAGTCAAAGACGGCTCAACAGTTACCACACAACAAACCACGCCAGTGGGCATCAGCGACCCAGCAGATGCCACCGCCAAAGATGGCATCGCCGAACCTGATGTGACTGCCAATCCTGATGGCTCTGTAACAGTCAAGCCAACAAAAGATGCCACAAAAGTTGAGATCAGCTATGTGGATGAAGATGACAAAGAGCAAACCGTTACTGTGACCAAAGATAAAGATGGCAACTGGACGGCAGATGATGATAACGTTGTCATTAACGACGATGGCACCATCACTCTACCTGCTGACAAAGTTAAAGACGGCTCTGACGTGACTGCCAACCAAACCACCGACAATGGCAAAAGCGGTGATGCCGCTGCTACGGCAACAGATGCCAGAGCAGATGCTCCAAGTGCTGACACACAAAACAAACCAACAGCCCCTGCCGTCACTGGCAACCCTGATGGCACCGTTGATGTCAAGTTCCCAAGCAAAGACAGCACCGAACCAGACGACACGGTTAAAGTGACTGCCACCCCAGAAGGTGAGACTGTCCCTGTAGAAGTGACTTACACCAAACAACCTGATGGTACTTGGAAAGCCCCAGCCACAGACGCTGACAAACTTGGCAAACTTGGCTTGCCTAGTACAGTGCCTGCAGACAAAGGCGGTCAAGCACCAACTGTGTCCATCCCTGCTGACAAAGTAGCGGACAACACAGACGTGACTGCGACGGTGACCGACACAGACTCAGCCAACCCTGAGCAAACGGCGAAAGACACCGCCAAAACGCCTGCTCCAAGTGCTGACACACAAAACAAACCAACAGCCCCTGCCGTCACTGGCAACCCTGATGGCACCGTTGATGTCAAGTTCCCAAGCAAAGACAGCACCGAACCAGACGACACGGTTAAAGTGACTGCCACCCCAGAAGGTGAGACTGTCCCTGTAGAAGTGACTTACACCAAACAACCTGATGGTACTTGGAAAGCCCCAGCCACAGACGCTGACAAACTTGGCAAACTTGGCTTGCCTAGTACAGTGCCTGCAGACAAAGGCGGTCAAGCACCAACTGTGTCCATCCCTGCTGACAAAGTAGCGGACAACACAGACGTGACTGCGACGGTGACCGACACAGACTCAGCCAACCCTGAGCAAACGGCGAAAGACACCGCCAAAACGCCTGCTGACACCAACCCACCAACCATCACTGTCGATATTCCTGCCACAGAAGTGGAAGCAGGCGAAACGATAACCGTAACCTTTACCATTAGAGATGATAAAGCGACATCCATCACCGACTTTGATGAAAGCGACATTGTAGTGGAGGGCGGTGTACTCAAAACAGGTACACTAAGAGCTGATACCAACGACCCTCTCACCTACACCGCCAAAGTAACTGTTGGCTCAACTACAGGCACAGACGCACTGAAAGTATCGGTAGATGCGAACAAGTTTAGTGATGGCACTAACCAAAATACAACAGGCGGTTCGGATACAGCTACTGTGAAAGCTCCTGTTCCGCCTGTCGTTAGTATCAATGTCTCCACAGACAACGGTACAGCAGGTGTTGCAGGCAAGTACAAAACAGCGGTTGAGGAAGATGGAGCTGAACGTTTAGTGTACACAATCTCCCTTGATAAAGAAGCAACATCAGACCTAACCATTCATCTAACCAAGTCAGGAAAAGCCACCAATGAAGACTTTGAGAGTGCAATTCCAGAAAAGGTTGTAATCGAAAAAGGCAAAAGAGAGGCTAAAGTTTATCTAGATGCCAAAACCGATACACCAGCCAACATGACAAAAGAAGGTGGTGAAGGTAATGAAAGACTAACCTTGTCCCTTGCTGAAGGTAGTGGCTATAAAGTAAATACAAAAGCTGAAAAAGCCTCAGCAACTGGTGTTGTAATTGACAGCAATGCCTTTGCCCTGACCAATTTGGGCGGTAGCATGACTACAACCGTTGGTCCAACAGGCAAAGGAAGAAACAACCAAGTATCTCCTGATGGTTATACAACCACAGAGTACGCAGACAAAGTCTATATTGGCTATGCTCAAGATGGTACAACTAGATTAGGTGGTCCTGTTGCAAACATTTGGGACGCAGATGTTGGTGGCGATGCTACTGTACTAGATACTGCTGGCGGTGATGACTATGTCAAAGTTCGTCTTTCAATGAATGCTAATACAATTGTTAATCTGGGTGATGGCAATGACACCTTTATTTTGGGTGCTCATATGTATAACAATGCAGCCATCAATGCAGGTAACGGTAATGATTATGTTGAGATTGGTGGCAATAAAGACCCTGCTCCAACCATTGATTTGGGGGCAGGAGATGACAGGCTTGTCATTGGTGGAACACTGAAAACTACATCCACAGGCACAGTATTAGCAGGAGAGGGCAATGACAGCCTAATTGTTAAAGGCGGCTCTACCATCAATTTGTCTGATGTCATTGGTTTTGAATCTATGGATATTACTGAGGGTAAATCTTGGATTAAAAGCGTTACTGTTGAAAATCTTGCCAAAGGCGATGTCAAGACCATGACGATAGATGGCGATGCCAATGACCGTGTCTATATTGGTACTAGAGATACAGCCAATGACACCAGTCTAGTAGATATCTCTGCAGGTTCACAAGGTAACTGGGTCAAAGACAGCACAACTGATGCCATTTATGACATCTATACCAATGGCGAGTACACACTCAAAATTGACAAAGATATCAGCATCTACTAATTGTCAGTCTATGTTACAAAAAACGCTCCGAAGTTCGGGGCGTTTTGTTTTGTGTGGTTTTGTATGAAAAATGGCTATCCGACCACTTAATTTAAAAGTTAAGTAAAAACCTTAAAATTTACCCAGTTAAGTGGTCAGATGGTTTTTCTGTGTCAAAATCCTTGTTAATATTGCCTGTCTTTGTATTTTTTTACCCAATCATTATCAACTATCTCAGCCATCATTTTGACAAATCTTGCAATGGCTTAGACATTTTTTTGATATGCCTGCCTTCTACGCCGTCATAATAGGCATAAATCTTGGGCAAATCCGCCTCAATGTCGCCTGTGGGATAGAACAGGGGCATAAAGCGAACCTCTTTGGTGTTATAATCCATCGCCACAGGCAAGATGGGTACGTCTGCCCCAAGTGCCAGATAATAAAAGCCCGTTTTCCACTCGTCAGTGTAGCCCCGAGTGCCCTCAGGCGACAGCCCCAAAAAGAGCGGTTTGCCAGTTTTAAAGCGGTTGATGTTGGCTTGTAATACCGAGCCTTTTTTATCCCTATCAATGGCGATGACCCCCGCCCATCTTAAAAAGTGCGACAGAATGGGGAGTTTAAAAAGCTGTTTTTTGCCAAGTAATTTGATGTCCACATCAAGAGCCAGCAGGGTGGGAATGGCATACACGCCATCCATGTTGGAGGTGTGTGGTACAGCAAGCAGTACCGCCTGTGAGACATTGGGAATCTCGCCTGTGATACGCCAGCCTGCCTTGTCCAAAAAGGCACGGGCAAGGCGTGGGGCAAATTTGCCATGACGGCGTGGCACTCTATCGCCTAGGGCAGTGGGGTCAATGGTGGGTAGGGTGTTCATGTCCATGGGGATTTTCCTTAAAATGGGGTTTGGGGTATGTCTAGGCAACACGCTTTAAATCGGTGTGTCTTTTATGGGGCAAATTATCATTTACCCCATGTATTTATCCAGCAAAAATATTTTAACATATTACCCCATTCTCAACTTTATGCAAGTGATTGATTTATCAAGGGCGAATATGATTCGCCCCTACAATCCAAAAAATAATTTCATAATAATCAATAAGTTGTCATTTTAGGTTGAGATTGAAGTGTGTATTTTAATATTTTGTAAATCAATAAATTGGCTATTTACGTCCAAATTTACGCTTTTTATTCATCTCATCCATGACGCTGTCAATCTCATCGTCATTTAGGCGGGCGGTGTGACGCAGTAGCTCAATCATGTCAGGGTTTAGGACATATTTGGCATGTTCGGCGATTTTGTCAATGCGTTCATCAAAATCAATCATGCCCGTCTCAGGCTCAATCTGCACATAATCCATGCGGACGAGCGTGTCTAAGAAGCTTGTAAATAACGCCTTGTCAAACATGTCAGGTAAATCATCGGCATACAGCACAGACACCCTTTGCCCTAGGAAGTAGCACAGATTGACGACTTGCTCGGTGTTTAGGCGGTGCGTGCCTTGTTCGGATAATAGGGTTAACGCCATAAAGTAGCGTTCTAGGCTCTGTTGGGCAGGGTCGGCAAGCACGATGAGCTGTTGGTAGGCAGGCGAGTTGGTCTCGGGGGCACTGATGAGTACGCCATCCCATTCAACAACCAGATTTTCTTTGATAAGCACGTCCAAAATTTCGCCAATGGTATCCTTAATGCTACGCTGTGGGTGTTTTAAAAACAGCTCGGTTTGTAAAAAGGGGTACAAAAGCTCGCTGATGTTTTCTAGCTTATCACGGTACATGCGTCCGTTACGTTGCACCAGTGATGCGATAAAACTGGCTAGGATAAAGACGTGCAGAATGTTGTTTTTAAAGTAGCTAAGCAAGGGGGCTTGTTTGTCCGCCACTTTTATCATGTCGCCTAGCACATGGGGCGTGCGTTCGATGAGTTCTAACTGTAAGCCATACGCCAAGATGTCTTTGGGGTTCATGTCAGTGACAAAGGTGTCGCTGTCATAGGGCAGGGCTTGGGCGATACGCTGATACAGGGCGATTTGTTCCATCGCTTGGGCTTCATCAAGGGCGGATTTGGGGGTGGACAGTAGTACGAGTGCCAGTAGGGAGACGGGATTGACGACCGCTGATTTGTTGATGTTTTGCATGATTTTGACGCCAATGTTGGTAACCATGGCGTGGGTTTGTTTGTCGTTGTCCGCTTGCTCGTCAGGGCTTAACGCTAGGGTGTCTTTGCCAGTTTTGACGTTAAATTTATCCAAAAAGTGGGTCAGGTGTAGCGGTTCGCCAAAGGACAGATGTACCGTGCCAAACACCCGTTCAATCTTTTGGGCGGTCTTGATGAGACTAAGTAGGTTCTCGCTCTCTTTGGGTTTGCCTTTGAGCTCGCCCACATAAGTCGCCCCTTCCATAATCCGCTCGTAGCTGATGTAGGTCGGGACAAAGACCACGGGCTTAGCAGGGTCACGCAGATAACTACCTACGGTCATGGCAAGCATGCCGAGCTTGGGTGGTAGTAGGCGACCTGAGCGAGAGCGACCACCTTCGATGAAATACTCAATGGGGACAGCCCGTTGCATGAGTGTGTGTAGGTATTCTTTAAATACCGTGCTGTATAAAGCATTGCCTTTGAAGCTACGACGCATGAAAAACGCCCCGCCACTACGCAGTATCTCGCCCAGTACGGGGATGTTTAGGTTGTCCCCTGCAGCGATGTAAGGGATACGCAAGCCCCGTTTGTAGATGACATAAGACAAGAGTAGGTAGTCCATGTGGCTACGGTGGCATGGCACATAGATGATTTGGTGGTCGGGGGCAAGCTTACGCACCCGCTCAAAATGACGCACTTCCACGCCGTCATAGAGTCGCTCCCAAAGCCACGTCAAAAAGTGGTCAAAAAACCGCACGACTGAGTGTGAGTAGTCGCTTGTTATCTCGCCGATGTAGCCTGCCGCTTCTTTTTTGACTTCGTTGATGGATTTGCCAGTGGTGGCGGATTCTTGTTCGATGGCGGTCTGTACCACGGGCGATGCTAGGATTTTGCCGGTGATGTTGCGTTTGTCGGATAAGTCAGGCCCGATGATGCTCGTTCTTTGTTTGTCCAAAAAGCCTTTGAGACGGGTGGCGATGGTTTGGGTTAGGATGGCAGAGTTAATGTCGCTCTCGCCCGCTTGCTTGGTCTCTTCGATGAGCGTGTGTAGTTCTTTGGGGCTGGCGAACTGTACGACCGTATCACGCCCCATCACACTGATGTTAAAGAGCTGTTTGGGAATGCTTGGCGTGTTCCACTCGTCCGCCATCAGTAGGCGAAACAGACTGTCTTCTTTACTTGGGGCTCGCCCCCATAGGATGGTCACAGGGATGAGTCGCACACGCAGCGTGGGGTCATCTAGGCATGCTTTGACCAAACGCTCTAAACGTGGCGATGGTACGTTGTCCGAGCCGTGACGGTGTTTTAAAAAGATGACTGACGCACTTTCGCTGTCTTTGCCCACTGTCGTACTGGCAAGGGCAGATGGCAAATCCAGCTCTCGGGTCTTGATGTCCACGAGCAGACTGTTAGAGCGTGAATATTCTCTTAGAACATAAAAGGTGGGAATGTCATCATCAAGCTCTGGCACTTCGCCCAAGATTTGTGCCTTGACCACCAAGGATAAGCCTTTGCCTGACAAGTGCCGATACGCCGATGGCTTATTCTCTGCTCTTTTGGGGGGTTCTTGTTGGTTTTCGTTGGTGGATTTTGGGCTGTTATTTGGTTTTTTAGAAAAAATCTGAGAGATATTAGGAAGTTTTAGCATAATGTGTGCCATGATTTGACAATATTCCTTGGTATTTTAACATTTTTAACTAGAAATGGACAAAAATTTTGTTATACTTGTACGCCTGACATAAGTGGTGTGGTTTGTTGATGTTTATCAATACAAAACAGCACCATTTTCCCTTAGCCATTTTAGATGTGTGGAATGATTATGCCAAATACGCCTGATGATAGTTTGATTCGTGATTTGATGACGACTTTGACCCTAACCGAGATAACGCCCGATGTGTTCTCAGCACCAAGCTTTGACTATGTGGGGGCAAGGGTGTTTGGTGGACAGGTGCTTGCCCAAGCGATGATGGCAGGGGCAAAGACGCTCCAGATAGACAAGCCTTGTCACAGTTTTCATGGTTATTTTTTGCGTGGGGGCGACATTCGCCTGCCAGTCATCTACCAAGTCCGCCGTCTGCGTGATGGCAAAAGCCTATCGGCTCGGCAAGTCGTGGCGGTACAAAACGTGCCAAACGACCCTGACGACCCCACGCTTGGCACGACCGAACAGGTTATTTTTAGCATGATCGCGTCATTCTCGCCCATGGAAGGTGGACTGGATTACCAAGAGAGCATGCCCGAATATCCGCATCCTGACACATTGCAAAGTGAGCAGGAGCTAAAAGACGCCCATGTCGGCAAAATCCCCGACGCCCTAAAAGCCCGCTACCTGCGTAAACGCCATGTCGAGATACGCCCTGTCACGCCCCGAGACCCCATTCATCCACAGCCCATGCGACCCCGCCAAGCCAATTGGCTTCGTATCAATGGATTGCAAGACCAGCCTGTCGCCATTCATCAGGCTCTGCTTGCCTTTGCGTCCGACTTTTATTTGGTTGGCACGGGGCTGATGTCGCACGGACTTAGCTTTATGACCAAGGGTTTGCAAGTGGCGAGCATTGACCACAGCATGCATTTTCATCGCCCCTTTGATGTCAGCGACTGGCTGCTGTATGACATGTGGAGCGACACGACCAGTCACGCCAAGGGGCTAAACCACGGGCAGTTTTGGCAAGATGGCAGGCTTGTCGCCACCACCCAACAAGAAGGGCTTATGCGACTGGTGGGTGGTGAATATGTAACCAGCAGTTCGTGATACAAAAATCACACATGGCATTAATATTGAACAAGGCTTATTGGGGCATTATTTTGCTACAATAAGCCGTTTTTTTTGGCTTGTCATTGTTTTTTATCACTTTATGAAAAATCCACTGTTAAAAAATCTGCCCTTATACATCGCTTTGTTTGGCGGTGCCATCCTGCTGACCGCCTGCACCCAAGAGACACCCGACACGCCCACTTTGTCAAATGATGAGATTGCCAAAGTGCTACCCAATCGCTCACAGGACAAGGCGAGTTGGGCAGGCGACATCGGGGCGATATTTGACGAGCTAAAACTGCACAAGGACAAAGAGAACATCTGCACCGTGGTCGCGGTCATCGACCAAGAGTCCAATTTTCACGCCAATCCTGCCGTTGCTAACCTTGGGCAAGCGTCCTTGCGTGCCATCGATGATAAGCTAGAAGACAAACTGGGCAAGCAGCTCGCTGGCGTGTTTCGCACCATGCTCGCCACCCGCCCAACCAAGGACAACAGCTTTGAGAGTCAAATCAAAAAGGTAAAAACCGAAAAAGAGCTAGACGAGCTGTACCAACAGATGTTTGACTACTTTACCAGCACCTATAAAGTCAGTGGCGTGAACAATCTCACCAAGCTCACAGGCGAGAGCCTTGACGAACGCCTAAACCCCATCACCACCTTAGGCTCCATGCAGGTGCATGTCAATTACGCCAAACGCCACCGCCGAGCTAACATGAACGACCGCACCCTGCGTGCTGACATGTACGGGCAGTATGGCGGTCTGTACTACGGCATTCATCGTTTAATGATGTATCAGGCGGACTATGATAAGCCGTTGTATCGCTTTGCTGATTATAATTCGGGCGTGTATTCAAGTCGAAATTCCGCCTTTCAAAAACGTGTGGCAAGCCTAACAGGAATCAGCCTTGACATTGATGGCGATTTGCTGTTGTATGCTAATGGCACGGTGAGCAGTGCCAAATCACAGACCGAGACGGCACTCATCAAACTGCTCGCCACCGCCAAAACACCGCTCACTCCCGCCCAAATCAGAAGTGATTTGAAAAAAGAGAAAAAAGCAAGTTTTGAGCAAACCGCCACGTATCAAGGGGTTAGCGAGCTGTTTAAAGCCAAATACAAAAAAGACCCCACCTATGCCATCATGCCACAGGTCGTGATTAGCAGTACAAAGATGAAACAGGACAAAAACACCAACTGGTACGCCACCAATGTCAATAGACGTTATGAAGCGTGTATGACGTTGGCAAATAAGCTGGGGAAATAAATGGGGTAAATAGGGCGTGCCTACTCTTTATTTGCCGTGATAAATGATAAAGGCAAAAAGGCAAATTAAGAAAGATGAATAAAAAAAGGTAAATAAAAACCACAGGGCGATACTGATTTAAAAATCACTGACTTAAAAATCAAAACTTAACTGCTCAAACTGCCCATAAAAATCAAACTCATAATTGACTGGGGTTTGGCGGTGTTTGTGACGAAGTAGGGCGTGGATGTTGCGACGTCGCCTGCCAAGGTTTTTTAAAATCTTGGCTCGCTCGCCATCGCTGATGATGTGCCATGTTTGGCGTTCGGTGCGATTTCTAAAACAGCCCATGCAGTGAACCGACCCCCAAATC
>NZ_MXAN01000115.1 GCF_002027545.1 Moraxella lacunata | reverse complement strand
AGATTTGGGGGTCGGTTCACCCAAAGACGGTGATGAAAACACACTCCTTGCCCCTGTAGAGATTAATTTTGGGGAGAGCTGTATTTATCTGTTTGGCGACACCTTTGGGCAAGAAGATGAAGCGTGGTGCCAAGGACAGGTATTAGGCATCAGTTACACCGAATTTTTTGGCGTGCCCATCACACTCTTTGATGTGGCGATTTTGCGTGAGCATAATGCCGAAGCCTTTGTGGTGCGTATCGCTGCCGTCAGCAACGAACAAAACAGCCAGATTCAAGTGCAAGACTACATTCAAGCAAACATCTGGCTACAAGTGGCAATCTACGCTGACAACCAACAAAAGTAATCACGCCAGCAATTTTGGTGTATAAATTGCAATCCATTCCACTTCATATCTTAGGACGTGCCTACCATTGATAACATTTTTTGAAATAAAATGAAAATTTAGGGTGTGCCTACCTTTGGTATTTGCAATGAAAAATGAGANNTTTTTCAAGGAAAAAACGTAAGCGGGCATGCCCTAAAAGCCATGTTTAAACAGCATCTTTTAATAACATTTTTCATTCCATTGCTTACTTTATGACAAAACAAAAGTCCGCAACCTAACACAGATTGCGGACTTTTTGATGGCAAAATCAAGGGGTTACTTGCTCAGGTTCACTCTCATCGGCAGGTGTGATGGCAGTTGTTGATGAGCCAGTGGCAGGCATGGTAGTCGCCTGTGCATCATTGGTTGTGGCAAGCTTTGTTGCCACACCATCGACATTCGATGGCTCTACCACGCTGATGTTATTAGGCTCAAGCTGTACAAGCTCTGGGCTAGTGACAGTATTAACCCCTTTGATTTGGGCATTTGCCATCTGCTCATCGGTAGCAAGACTCGCCGTCTGCATGGCCTCACGCTGTTTGTTAAAGTTTGTGATCTGCTCAGCCGAGAGCGTTGCTCCCCCGCCCAACACTTGATACAGCTCAATCTGACTTAGAATTTTTTGTAATTCCAAGTTCAAAATACTTTGCTGATTGGCAAAAAGCGAACGCTCCGCATCTAACACATTAAGATAATTATCAAGCCCCGAACGAAAGCGTGCGTGAGCGATGTTATAGGTCTCTTGATAATTCTTTTGTAGTTTATACTGCGAGTTAAGCTGATACTCCATAGTGGCACGGGTAGCAAGCACATCAGAGACTTCTTTAAATGCTGTTTGAATGGCTTTTTCATAGCTCACTAACGCACTTTTTTGGGCAATTTGTGCCATTTCATAATTAGCACGTCTATATCCTGCATCAAAGATTGGCAAGCTAATAGATGGACCTACCGACCAACTAAACGCCCCTGACTTGAATAAATCCCCCAAATCAGTGGAGCCATAGCCGATGTTGCTTGACAGTCTAATGCTAGGAAAATAGGCAGCACGAGCCACATTGATGTTCGCTCCTGCTGCTTTTAGGCGATGTTCGGCTTGGACGATGTCAGGACGATAGTATAACAGCTCACTGGGCAGACCCGTACTAAATAGACTTTGCGTGGTGATATTATTTACCCCTAAATCAGGCAATAGCTCCACAGGTATCGGGGCTCCCAATAATAACTGCAAGGCATTTTTTGCTTTTAAGATATTAGTATCTGCCTGATAGACTGCCAATTTGGCAGATTCTAGCGACGCTTCGGCTTGCAGACTGGTTGATTTGGCATCAATGCCCGCCTCAAAACGCTTATTGTTAATGAATAGCGAATGCTCACGGGTTTTTAACGTTTCTAGGGCGAGCTGACGTTGTGCCATGGCATAACTAAGATTGACATAGCCTTGGGCGATTGCTGAAATGATAGAAATTTGAGCGGCGTCTTTGGCGGAATTTTGTGCCAGATAGTCATGTAGTGCCGCTTCTTTGGCACTAGCAACCCGACCCCACAAATCAAGCTCATAACTTGACAGGGCAAGTCCAACATTATAATTGGTGCTAGGATTTCTATCACGAGCATCTGCCCCACGAGTTGCCCCACCTGATACGCCAATATTGGGGTAGGCATTGGCATTGGTGATCTGATACTGAGCCCTGGCACTTTGCACCGCCAAGATGGCTGATTGTAAGTTTTTATTGTGAGTCAGACCCATTTCAATCAAGGCTTTTAATTTAGGGTCGGCATAAAAATCCTGCCAACGCACGCCTGCCAAACTTGGTGCCTCAGGCGTGCTGATGGTTGTGTTGGCATCAAGCACTTCATAAGGCAACTCTACAGGCACTTTTGGCTGAGCCAGTACACTTTGTGATTTTTGGGAATGGTACTACACGCAGTCATGAACAAGGCAAGCGTGCTTAGCATGAACACACGTGATGTTTTTATGTTATTTTTCATAATATCTCTCTTTAACCAAATTAGCCCAAATCATGTCATGATACACAATACAGGCTAATTTGGCAATGTCTTCCTATTGGTTGCCACGCTTAGGCGTTATGAACGTCCGCATTCGTTGTCTTTTTATATTTGTGGGGGAAAATCGAACGCACCCACACATAGAACATCGGAATAAAGAACACGCCCAAGAAAGTCGCCGTGATAACACCACCGACCACACTCGTACCAACAGCGTTTTGGCTACCAGAGCCTGCCCCTGTGGCAATCATCAGTGGTACCACGCCAATACCAAAAGCAAGCGATGTCATGATAATCGGACGCAGTCGCATACGAGCTGCTGTCATGACCGACTCTTTTAGGGATTTGCCTGACTCTTGGATTTCTTTGGCAAATTCAATAATCAAAATGGCGTTTTTGGCGGACAGACCAATGACCGTCAATAGACCCACCTGTAAGTACACATCATTGGCAAAACCACGGAGCATGGTAAAGATAACCGCACCGACAACCCCAAGCGGAATCACCAGCATGACTGAGAACGGAATCGACCAGCTCTCATACAATGCCGCCAAACATAAGAATACCACCAGCATAGAGATGATATAAAGTGGCAATGCTTGACCGCCTGACTTACGCTCTTCTAGCGACAGACCCGTCCATTCATAGCCAATACCCTCGGGCAGCTGTGCAATCATCTCTTCCATAGCAAGCATCGCATCACCGGTACTCTTACCGGGGGCGGCAGCACCTTGGACGTTTAGTGATGATAAGCCATTATAACGGTTCAAACCGGGGCTACCAAACTGCCATTCGCTGTCTGAGAACGCCCCAAAGCTAATCATCTGCCCCTGAGCATTACGCACGTGCCATTTACTGATGTCCTCAGGCGTGGCACGGCTGTCAGGATTGCCCTGCATATAGACCTTTTTGATACGACCACGGTCAATGAAGTCATTGACGTAGCTACCCCCAAAGGCTTGGGCAAGTGTGGCATTGACGGTTGCCATATTTAGGTTATAGGCAGCCGCTTGTTCTTGGTTGATGTTGACTTTGAGCTTGGGGGCGTCTTCTTGACCATTAGGACGTACACCGACCACGTTCTCGTTTTGGGCGGACATGCCAAGTAGCATATTACGAGCTTCTAACAGTTTGGCATGACCCACACCGCCGATGTCTTGGAGTTGTAAATCAAAACCACTGGCGTTACCAAAACCTTGAATGGCAGGTGGGGCAATCGGATACACAAGTGTCGCCTCTGGAATCATGACATTTAGTGCCATGGCACGCCCTGCAATCGCCTGTGCCACGCTGTCTTTGGACGTTCGCTCGCTCCAATCTTTTAATTTGACAAATGCCAAGCCAGCATTTTGACCACTTGCCCCAAAGCTAAATCCTGAGATAGTAAAGACTGACTCTACATTATCCGCCTCTTGTTCACGGAAATAACCGCCCACTTTTGCCATGACCTCTTCGGTTTGGTCAAGCGTTGAGCCCGCTGGCAGTTGCACCAACGTCATTAGCATACCTTGGTCTTCTTCTGGCACAAATGAGCTTGGCAAACGCATAAAAATCAATGCCATCACAGCAATCACGCCTGCATAGACAATGGCAAAGAGCCATTTGGCATTAAAGGTTTTACCAACAAAATTCTCATAACCACGACTGGCTTTAAAGAAAAAGCGATTAAACCAACCAAAAAAGCCTTTTTGGGTATGAATGTCTTTATGAGCTTGGCGTTTTAAAATGGTTACACATAAAGCAGGGGTAAAAATCAGTGCAATCACTGCCGACAGCGACATACTGGTAATAAGCGTTACGGCAAACTGACGATAAATCACCCCCGATGAACCACCAAAGAAAATCATCGGAACAAAGACCACCGACAAGATAAGGGCGATACCAATAACCACTTTACTAATCTCGCCCATCGACTGAACGGTCGCATCTTTGACCGAAATATTTGGGTCTTCTTCTAAGATACGCTCCACGTTTTCCACAACCACAATGGCATCATCGACAAGCAGACCAATGGCAAGCACCATCGCAAACATGGTCAAGATATTAATGGTAAAGCCAAAGAACAGCAGTACCGCAAACGTCCCTAGGATAACCACTGGCACTGCAAGCGTCGGGATAATGGTCGCACGCCAGTTCTGCAAGAATAAGAACATGACTAGGAACACCAACACAATCGCCTCTAACAAGGTCATGACGACTTGCTGGATAGATAACTTAACAAACGGTGTGGTATCATAAGGCACAACGATTTTTAGCCCCGCAGGGAAGCCTTGTGATAACTCGTCCAATCGCTCCTGCACCGCTTCACGCACTTCTAGGGCATTAGCACCAGAGGCGAGCATGATGCCCATACCAGCGGCTTCTTGTCCATTATAGAGTGTTTTTACCGCATAACTCTCTGAACCTAGTTCAATATCCGCCACGTCTCGCAGATAGACTTTCGCCCCTGACGTGTCGGTTTTTACTAGGATATTACCGAACTCTTCAGGTGTCTGCAAAAAGCTTTGTACACTCACGGTGGCGTTAATCACTTGACGGTCAAGATCGGTTGGCAAATTAGCAAGCTGACCTGCTGAGACCTGCACGTTTTGGGATTGTATCGCTGCCGAGACGTCCGATGGCATGAGTGAGTAAGATGACAGTTTGGCAGGGTCTAGCCAAATCCGCATGGCATAAGGCGAGCCGAACACATTTAGCGAACCCACGCCATTGACACGGCTTAGACTGTCCACCACGTTTGAGTTAATGTAGTCGGCAATGTCCGACTGGGTCATACTACCATCTTCTGAGATAAAAGACGCTACCATCAAGAAACTACTGCTTGACTTGTTTACCGATACGCCTTGACGTTGTACATCAGCAGGCAGTGAGCTGGTCGCTGCTTGTAGTTTGTTTTGTACCTGTACCTGTGCGGTGTCTGGGTCTACGCCATTTTCAAAGGTCAGCGTGATGGATGCCGAACCATTGGCTGATGAACTCGATGACATGTACATGAGTCCATCAAGCCCTTTCATTTGCTGTTCGATGACCTGCGTTACGGTGTTTTCAACCGTTTCGGCATCAGCACCTGGATAGACGGCACTGACCGACACCGTTGGCGGGGCAATCTGTGGATACTGCTCAATGGGCAAACTGCGTACCGCAATGATACCCACCAGCATAATCAAAATAGCAATAACCCACGCAAAAATGGGTCGCTCAATAAAATACTTTGACATCACCTACCCCTATTGTGCCACGTCATCAGCAGCATCTGCCATCGCTTGGGCTTCTGCCTGTTCGTCACTATCATCTGCTAGTGCTGGGTTTTGAGCAGGGGCTGTTGGTGTCTGTGCTTGTTGTGCCTGCTGTCCTTGACTGGCTCCACTTTGTTGTGATGCTTGGGCGTTAGGAGCTTGGCTGGGGGCTTGGTTAGGGTTCTGTACAGGTCCTTGGGCGGGGGCTTGACCTGCTCCTTGGGGATTTTGACCATTTGGTGAGTATGGACGTGTCTCAACCGCTTGCTCGGGCTTGACCTTGGCACCGCCAACCACGACCACACTCTCGCCATTGGTTAGACCATCGGTCACCACCCATTGACCTTGGAACGTGCCTGCGGTCTTGACATTACGCACTTCAATTTGTTTGTTTTGATTAACCACATAGACCTGCGTTTCGCCTTTGGGTGTGCGAATGATGGCGGTTTGGGGCAATAGCATGGCGTTATGCACCACTGACTGGGCTAGGTTGGCATTGACATACATCCCTGGGATGAGCAGCCCGTCAGGGTTTGGAAATACTGCTCTTAGCTTGACCGCCCCTGTCGCCTCATCCACGCTGGCATCTGAGAGTGCCAAACGCCCGATGAGTGGATAAGTCTCACCATCTTCTAGGACGATTTGTACTTCTGTTGAGCCTTCACTGGCTTGACCACTTGCCATCTGCTGACGCATTCTTAGGAGTTCTGATGATGACTGACTGATGTCCACATACACCATGTCAGTGCGTGAGATGGTCGCCAGTGGCGTGGTTTGACTGGCGGAGACCAATGCCCCTGCGGTGACCGCCGATATGCCGATTTTACCACTAATCGGAGCCCGAATGATGGTACGACTCATGTCAAGCTGACTGGCATCACGATTTGCCTTGGCGCTGTTGATTGACGCATTGGCTTGATTGACACTGGCTTTGGCAGCCTCCACATTCGCCTGTGCGGTTCTCACGGCAGTTCTGTATTGGTCGTAGAGCTGTTTTGAAACCGCATCAATATCAACCAACCCCTCCACACGAGCCAAATCCGCCCGAGCTTGGGCAAGGGTCGCCTCTTGGGCAGCAAGACTGGCTCTGGCACTAATTAGGCTCGCCTCCGCCGTCTGAATGGCGGCGATACTGCTGTTGGCAGCACTGATGTAGTTATCACGGTTTAGGCGGTACAACTCTTGTCCTGCCTTGACATAACTACCCTCTTGGAAAGCAACAGACTCAATAATGCCCGTCACCTGTGGACGCACCTCAGATGTCTCAACCGCTGTCACACGCCCCGAGAAGGACTTGACCACGGGTATTGACCGAAGGGATACCGTCTGCACTTCTACGGTCGCTGGGGGCATTTGCTGAGCAGCACCCGCTCCTGCACCGCCTGCCCCTTGGTCGTTTTTGCCACAACCCACTAGGGCGGCGGTCGCCACAAGCACAGAAAATGTTAATACTTGTAAATTAAATTTCATAAAAACCTGCTTACTATATATTAGGGCGTGCCTACCATCGATAACATTTTATAAAAATAAGGTAAAACCCAACATTTTAAATCAATTTTTACATGAAAAACGTACAATTCCCCTGCCTTTTTAAACGGGCATTTTTCATTGCAAATATCAAAGGCAGACACACCCCAAAGCAATCATAAAAAAGAGTTTTAGGGTTTTGCTTTTTTGACTATATTAAGAATGTTCACTCCAAAGACTGATGTCAAATCACGGATTAATCAATAAAAACAAAACGCTAAAGTCATTGCATTTTGGATAAAATGCCTGTTTTTTTTAAAACAGCTAAACTTGACTATTATACTCTAATTTATCCCAAAAGTTATGAATTTTATTGACCTTAGTACCAAAAAAAGTGCTTGATTTTTTGGGCTAGTTTTGAACAATACAACCGTTTTTTTATAAATTTTTGACGAAAATTTTCAAAATTTTTTAAAAAATACTTGCAATTTTTTAAAAACATGATATTATAGCGACCACTTAGCTCATTGACTGGCTAAGATATGGCTGGGTGGCAGAGTGGTCATGCAGCGGACTGCAACTCCGTGTACGCCGGTTCGATTCCGACCCCAGCCTCCATTTTTGATTGCTTTTAGCAATCCGCCCGGGTGGTGAAATTGGTAGACACAAGGGATTTAAAATCCCTCGCTCTTTTGAGCGTGCCGGTTCAAGTCCGGCTCCGGGCACCATTCATTTAAAATCCTTAGATACTCTCTAAGGATTTTTTATTTGTCCAAATAAATCATCTAACATCCGCCCCACTCCATCTATACTCCTTTAATTTAAAAATATACACCCAATAAACTTTAAAATTACCATAAACACAATGATGTTTGGGTGTAGCCTTGTGCAGTAATGTCATCAAAGGGCATGTTCAACACATCTCTACAAATCCGTGGTTATATCAAGTTTGTTAGGCATAAACCTTAAAACAATCCCATTTTATCAGCAAACAAAAAACCAAATCCGAATGTCGAATTTGGTTTTAAGCGATTTTCTAGGGCGTGCCTGCCTTTGGTATTTGCAATGAAAAATGAGAAAAATCGCACGTTTTTCAAGGAAAAAACGTAGGCTGATAGTTATTCTATCAGACAAGTTTTTGACGCAGAAAAACAAGATTTAGCCATTTTTCATGCAAAAATGGTTGATTTACTTCTAAATTTTTAAATTGTAAATAGTGTTATAAAGGGCAGGCACGCCCTAACAAAAAGCTCTTGGAAATGGGGTATGGCTGTATCCGAAAAACCCCCAATCCGAACCTTATATACCAACCGAACTTAA
>NZ_MXAN01000114.1 GCF_002027545.1 Moraxella lacunata | reverse complement strand
TGGTATCTACGACCCAAAAAATGTCCCACACTTTGAATTTTCTCCCAAATTCTTATACAATAAGCCATTTTTATCATTAGGTACAGACCATGTGGCAAGATTTTCCCGAACTGCTTTCTAAATTACAATTTGACGACTCGCCTGCCGGTGGCTCACTGGTCATCACCCACAAAGGCGAGACGGTGGTAAACACCGCCATAGGGCAAGCCCTGACACACCAAGACTGGCACGCCCACACGCTATCGGTAAATTTCTCTATCGGCAAAGGCGTGATGGCAACGCTGGTGGCGGTGTTGGTCTCAAAGGGGCTACTAGACTATGATATGCCCATTAGTTCGTATTGGGCGGAGTTTGGGGCAGGGGGCAAAGAGCATATCACGCCACGCCACATCTTGACCCACACCGCAGGGCTGTTTAACATCACCACGCTCACCCATGACACCGATGAGCTGACCGACTGGCAGACGATGACCGCCAAAGTCGCCCAAATGTCGCCTGACACCCCCAAAGGGCAGGACGAACAGGGCTATGGCAGTGCGTATAGTGCGTTGGTTTCGGGGTGGATTTTGGGGGGATTGGTGGAGCGTGTATCGGGATTACCCTTGCAACACGCCCTAGATGAATACCTTGCTACGCCCTTAGGCATACAGGGCGAGCTGTATTATGGACTACCTGCCGATAAGCTAGGGCAAGTTGCCAAGCCAGTGCGGTATTTTGATGGCACGCCCACCACCAAACGCAAACCAACCCTAAAACCTGACACCCCAGAGATGTTGGCGGTCTATGCAGGGCTTGACATCACGCCATTGTGGGCGGATAAAGCAGAGACGCTTGGTACATCTGGCATTAATAAGCTGTATTTTGACACCGCCAAGATGAACCTTGTCAATTATAAAAACGCACTCATGCCAAACGGACGTGATGGCGTGGAATATCATCATGATAAGGTGTTGCAAGCGGTCATTCCTGCCGCCAATGGGGTCTCTACCGCCCACGCCCTAGCGACTATTTATGCCATGCACGCCAATGGTGGCGTATGGCAAGGGCAAACGCTCATCACGCCTGCGGTACTTGCTGACATGCGTGCGGTGCGTGTGGACGGTTTTGATGCGGTCATGCCTGCCAATATGCGGTGGCGGTCGGGTTTTCATCGCCTGTTTAGCTTGCAACACACGCCAAACGCCTACGGACACATGGGTTATAATGGCTCGGTGGCGTTCTGCGACCCTGACAGGCACTTGTCGTTTGCCTTTATTCATAATTTTGATACAACCATGCTAAATGACGTACGCCAGTTTGTACTATCAGAGACGGCAATCGCTCGCACCACGCCTTAAAAAACTATTGCAAAACGCCCAAACGGTGTTATAATCATGCGATTACTTTTATTTTATGAACGCTCTAAGTTTATAAAATAATTTTATTAAAAGCTCTTTTTTATCAAGGAAAAACTTATGAGTTTAGCAACCCAAGACGGCAAAATGTGGCTAGATGACAAACTAATCAACCAACCTGATGCCAAAGTCCACGTTTTGACCCACAGCCTGCATTATGGTTTGGCGGTGTTTGAAGGCGTGCGTGCCTATCAGACCCCTGACGGACGTACCGCCATTTTCCGTCTGCATGAACACACCGAACGTCTGCTTAATTCTGCCAAAATTTTTCAGCTAGACGTGCGTTATAGCCATGATGAGTTGGTCAAAGCCCAAAAAGACGTGGTGCGTGAAAATGGCTTGGCGTCTGCCTATATTCGTCCGCTCATCTGGGTGGGTTCAGAAAAGCTCGGTATCGCCGCCAAAGACAATACCATTCATTCAGCCGTTGCTGCATGGCACTGGGGGGCATATCTGGGCGAAGATGGTATCAAAAATGGTATCCGTGCCAAAACATCAAGCTATACACACCATCACCCTAACGTAACCATGTGTAAGGCAAAAGCCGCCGCCAACTATCCTGTCTCTATCCTAGCCAACCAAGAAGCGACCAAAGCAGGCTATGATGAAGCCATTCTTATGGACCCACTGGGCTACGTATGTCAAGGCTCGGGCGAGAACTTATTTTTGGTGAAAAATGGCGAGCTGCATACCCCAGACCTTGCAGGCGGAGCATTAGACGGCATTACTCGCCGTACGATTATTGAGTTCGCTCATGATTTGGGTATCAAAGTCGTAGAACGCCGTATCACTCGTGATGAGTTCTACCTTGCCGATGAGATTTTTATGACAGGCACCGCTGCCGAAGTTACCCCAATCCGTGAATATGATGACCGTGTCATCGGTAAGGGCGGACGTGGCGAGCTGACCGAAAAACTACAAACCTTGTATTTTGACGTGGTGCAAGGGCGTAATGACAAATACAAGCACTGGTTATCTTTTGTTGATGAATAATCAAATTTGATTGAGTTTTTAACAATTCCCAAGATATGATGTTTTGGGGATTTTTATTCATCAAAATTTTTAAACTTTTTTATAAAAATTATCAATTTTTGCTTGCAAATAATAATAATTATTGCTAATATAACGCCATAAGTTAATAAGAATAACCGTTCTTATTTTCGTTTAAAAAATAGCCAATCCACAACAGCATTCACCAAGGACTTCGCCATGTATGTTTGTATTTGCCATGACATCAAAGACACCCAAATCAAAACTGCCATGCTACAAGGCGTTGATAGTGTAGAAGCATTGCAAAGTGAGCTACTGGTCGGCACTTGTTGTGGCTGTTGTATGCCAATGGTGCAGGACTTGGTTGATGAACATCATGCCAAATATGTGGCGGTAGATGCCATGGCGGTGTGATTGCTGATATTTTTGTAAATATTTGGTAAATTTGTTGCTATAATATTTCTAAATATAAGCGTCTTTGCATAATCTTAACTAGATTAAAATTATCAATTAATAGTCATTTTCAAGTTGATAAAATTAACTAATAAGCCTTATTATTTGCAAATTATTAAAATAGTAAAAGGAATTGTCATCAATAATAAAAATAACAATATAATCAATAACTTAGCCTATTTGCCAAAACCATTTTCTCCAATTCACCTAAGATGATTTCTTAGGTGAAAATTTTTGTTATTGTAATAGCCATTCTCACAGCGTAAGTCGTTCGCAGTTCCTTTGCCATACAAATACCCCCTTGTCAATCCCTATCTTTGTGCTATGATATGTCCCATACAGCGTTGGCTGATTTTTCTTTATCTAACACAGGATTTTTATCATGAAATCATCTCAAAAAGTCATTGATTATCTAAATTTCTTATTGGCGGGCGAATTGGGTGCCAGAGACCAGTATTTTATCCATTCACAAATGTACGCTGAATGGGAATTGGGTAAATTGCACGACCGCATTTATCACGAAATGGAAGACGAGACCCTACATGCACGCCTGATTATCAACCGTATCATCATGCTAGGCGGTACGCCAAATATGCAAGTGGGCGAGATTAACATCGGTGCCGATGTGCCTGCCATGCTAAAAAGCGATTTGGAGCTAGAATACACCGTGCAAGAACACCTAAAAGAAGGGATTGCTATCTGTGAAGCCGAGCGTGATTATGTAACCCGTGATATGCTCGTGCGTCAGTTAGAAGACACTGAGCAAGACCACGCCCACTGGCTAGAAAAACAACTACGCTTGATTGAGCTGATGGGATTACAAAACTACCTACAAAGCCAAAGTGCTGAGCCTAACATGGTCGGTGCCACGCACTAAGTAGGGCGATAAGGCAGAAAAAGGTAAAAAAGGGGGTGTGTATGCACCCTTTTTTAAAAAATTAAACGTTGAAATTAAAGATAAAAAGGTAATAACATGAAAGGCGATAAAGACGTTATCCGTCAGTTAAATTTGGTATTGGGTCAGTCCCTAATTGCCATTAACCAGTATTTTTTGCACGCTCGTATCGTCAAAAATTGGGGCGTGGAAGAGCTAAACGACTCATTTTTTAAGCAGTCCATTCGTGAGATGAAATGGTCAGATGAGCTGATTGAGCGGGTTTTGCTGTTAGAAGGTTTGCCAAACTTACAAGATTTGGGTAAGCTCATGATTGGCGAGACCGTAGAAGAGATTTTGGCGTGTGATTTGCGTTTGGAAAAGCGTAAACATGACGTGTTGGTAGAAGCGATTGATGTATGTACCGCCAAGCGTGATTTTGTTTCTCGTGAGCTACTCATCAAGCTAAAAGACGGCAATGAAGAATACGAAGACTGGCTAGAAACCCAGCAAGAGAAGATTGCGGACATCGGCATTCAAAACTATATCCAATTACAATCAAGCGATGATTGATAAACGGATAAACAATAAAAAGGGCGAACGTGGGTTGAACCGACCCCCAAATC
>NZ_MXAN01000113.1 GCF_002027545.1 Moraxella lacunata | reverse complement strand
TTTAATTAGACTTCTTTCCAAACCCCGATTTTTGTGGATTTTTAAAAACTTCAACCCCAATACTTATAAGGGTTTATTTTTAGTTTGGAAAGAGATTTAATAAAAACTTGTCTGATAAAAAACTCACAGCCTTTGTTTTTTTCTTGAAAAACGGGCGGTTCCCCTGCTTTTTTAACAGGTATTTTTCATTGCAAATACCAAAGGCAGGCACGCCCTAATAAAGTTCAACACGCCCTAATAAAAAATAAATGGATTTCATGGATAGACCTTGCTTTTCATACCAATTTTTTGGGATATAGGGTGTGTCGAAAGTTCGCACATCGGACTAAAAATAAAGATCAAGAATTTTAATTTGAATCAATTAGGATTACAACACCAATCTAACTTTCAAGATTTTATTAAAAAGATGTCAATCTTTCATTTATTTAAATCAAACCTAAACCAACATCACACCTTTTTTATCTCCCCCACCCTTATTCCCCACCAAAAACGCCACCAAACCAATCGCCAATGCAGGCACGACAGCGTGCAAATCCCATAAGGCGATTTTAAAATAGGCGATGATGACATAGCTTGTTAAGCCTGCCACCATTGACCATATCGCCCCTGTGGCATTGGCTTTTTTATAATATAATCCAAATACCAGCACCCATAAAAAAGTCGCTTCCAACCCACCAAAGGACAATAGGTTTAGCCAAATCAGCATATCAGGTGGATTTAGCATGGCAACGACCGCCAAAATCACGGTAAAGCCAAGGGTGAGCGTGGTAGAGTAGCGTTTGATTTTGGCTTCATTGTGGATAGCGTCAGGTTTGATAGACAGATACAAATCCTTAATCAGCGTGCTTGACGACTGTATCAGCATCGAGTCAATGGACGACATAATCGCCGCCATCGGAGCTGCCAAAAATATCCCTGCCACAAAGGGCGGTAGCACCGTCATCATGAGCGTGGGAATGACCTTATCAGGCACATCAAGCTCAGGCACGACCGCACGAGCCAAGACCCCTGCCAAGTGCATACCCAGCACCAGCACCGTCATCACCACTGTCCCGACAAGTATCCCCCGATGAAGCGAGCGACTGTCCTTATACGCCATCGCCCGCACCGCCGTATGGGGCAGACCAATCAAGCCAAAGCACACCAGCACCCAAAACGACAGCATAAACGTTGCCGATAGCTTATCATCAACGCCTGTGGGGGTGAGCAGATGTGGGTCAATGGTATGAAGGGTTGTCATGGCGTTGTCCATGCCCCCTGTGGCGACAAGCGTTGCCCCAAGTAGGAGCATCGTGCCGATAAGCATGACAAGCCCCTGCACGGTGTCGGTCAAGACCACCGCCCGAAAGCCCCCAATAAAGGTATAAAGCCCAATCACAAGGGCGAACACGCCAATCGACCATTCATAAGGCAAGCCTAGTGTCGTTTCAAGCAGACGACCTGCCCCAATGAACTGCACCACCATCATGCCAAAAAACGCCAGTAGGAGCGAGATACACGCAAGCCATACCACGACTTTGTTTTGATAACGAGCAAACAGCAAATCGTTAATGGTAATGCTGCCTGTTTGGCGGGCGAGCATGGCAAATTTTTTGCCGAGTGTGCCAAGCGTAAGCCAAATTGCAGGCACTTGTATCATGGATAACAGCACCCAGCCCAAGCCAAATTTATACGCTGCCCCCGGTCCTCCAATGAATGAGCTTGCGGAGACATAAGTCGCCACAGTCGTCATGGCAAGCACAAATCCGCCCATGGAGCGAGAGCCGACATAGTATTCATTTAAAAATCCGCCCGCTTTGCGTTTTTGATAAGCGTGCCACGCCACCCCAAATACAAAAAATAAGTATAGGACAATGAACCGACCCCCAAAT
>NZ_MXAN01000112.1 GCF_002027545.1 Moraxella lacunata | reverse complement strand
GGTAATTCATCTAACTTAACACCACAACAAGAGCAGGTTTTGCTTGATGGATAAAATCTATCCAGTTCTTTGAGTGTCTTGCCCCATTGATTTGCTTTGTAGATGAGTTGCCTTTTAAGTTCGTAAAACCCTAAATCATTGATAGCACGGCTTAGTTTGCGATTTTTTACCATACCTTTGATATTTAGGTTTTCAAGACAAATCACATCAAACTTTTTAACCAAGTTGGTACTAAGTTTGTGTAAAAAGTCTTTTCTGATACAGCTGATTTGATAATGCAACCGTGAGAGCTTGGTTTTCGCCTTTTCACGATTGTTAGAGCCTTTTTGTTTACGGCTAAGTTGTTTTGATAATCTTTGAAGTTTTTTAAGTTTATTCTTTAAAGGTTTTGGTGCTTGTATCTTTTCTCCTGTTGAAAGTGTGGCAAGGTCGGTAATGCCTAAATCAATGCCAACAGCATTACCTGTTTTAAGAGTTTTAAGAGTTTGATTGGTTTTAAGTTGTCTGACTTGTGTGTTATTGTCCAATTCAACCGCAATAGACACAAACCATTGACCACCTTTGGTAAAGACTTTGGCACAGAGGATTTTGCCATCAAAGCGTAAGTTTTCACGCATTTTAACAAGTCCCAAATTGGGAATTTGAATGAAAGGTTTGTCTTTTTTGAGTTTTAGCTTAAATTGGTCATTAGATAGGCTAAATCTGTCGTTTACACCTTTTTTTCTAAATGTCGGATAACCACTTTCGCCCTTAAAAAAGCGTTTGAATGCGTCTCCTAGTTGCATAATGGCAAGTTGGGGAGAGCATTTGGTTACTTCTAGCATGAATGGGTATTTTTCACGTTTTATGGCGTTAAGTTGTCTTCTTAGTTTACCTTGTGATGGTTTGTTAAGTCGGTTTTCGTCAATGGTTATGCCTTTTGCTTGACAGTCATCACGGTAGTTTTTGTCTTGTTCATATTGCTTTTTCCATTGCCCCAACGCCCAATTATAGGCCAGACGTGCGACACCGCAAGCCTTGCTAAAATGTGTGGCTTGTTTATTGGTTGGGTCAAGTCGGATGATGTGTCCACGAATAATCGTCATTGCAATGCTGCCTTAACGGCTTCAAGCAGTTTTTTATTCTTTTTACTTCGTGAGCCATATAGTCTTGCTGAAAATACCGTAATGATTTCTAACACATCTTGAGCCAACTCTTCTTCAAAGGATAGGTTTTCGCCTTGATTGATAATGACAACTTCCACATTCTTTCTTTCGCATAGAGCGAAGATAAGTTCCGAACCAAAGCGTAATAGGCGGTCTTTATGGGTTAAAACCAATCTGCCGATTTCATTGTTTAATATGCCGTCAAGCAGTTGTTTAAGTCCTTTTTTATGGTAGTTCATGCCAGAACCTAAATCACCCACGACCTCATAAGTCCAGCCTTGTTTGGCACAGTAGAGTTCTAAAACTTGGATTTGACGCTCTAAATCGTCCTTTTGGTCGTGGCTAGATACTCGTGCGTAGCCAACCGTTTTGCGGTTTGGTATGGGTAGATTATGGTAAAAATTAGGGTGTAACTTATTGATATCATACCTGCGATGACCTTTGGGGGTGCGTTCTGCGACAAGCACGCCAGTTTCGTCCCACCTTCTTAATGTTGAGATAGAGACACCCAGCCGTTTTGCAGCTTCGTTAATACCAATCAATCTATTCATAATTACACATTATAGAGTAGATTTAGGTAGATTTCAAGTAGCTGTTTTTTGCCC
>NZ_MXAN01000111.1 GCF_002027545.1 Moraxella lacunata | reverse complement strand
TTTATTTTTTAAATAAAACTATCTCATGCTTTATTCTCAGTGTTTTTAAAATACCCATAACAACCCCATCAAACCCATCGTAAAATTAGACCCGCACCTAATCATTTTTTTTTAAAAATTTTTATATTTTCATTCTCATAACTATTGTCATCGCTCTGTAACTACTCTATAATAGACTTCTTTCCAAACCCTGATTTTTATGGATTTTTAAAAACTTCAACCCCAATACTTATAAGGGTTTATTTTTAGTTTGGAAAGAGATTTAATGTAAAAATGTTATCAATGTTCAAAAAACCCATTATTAAGTGATAAAATAAGTACTGATTTTATCACTTAATAATGATAATCATTTATTAGATTGGTTTTTTGTAAACTGATAAAATAGCACTTGAAATTTGCCAATTTTGCCTTTATATTGATGGGACAAATCAATGATTTGTACAAACATTAACCCTAATTTTATTAAGGAATTATCATGTCTTTTACCCTGCCTGAGCTAGGTTACAGCTATGACGCATTAGAGCCACATTTTGACAAAGAAACCATGGAAATCCACCATTCTCGCCATCATCAAGCGTATGTCAATAACGCCAACGCTGCCCTAGAAGGCACTGAATGGGCGGACAAATCAGCCGAAGAAGTTATCGCCAACCTATCTGCACTGCCTGCCGACAAACAAACAGCCGTTCGTAATAACGCAGGTGGACACGCCAACCACAGCCTATTTTGGACAATCCTAAAAACTGGCACAGAGCTAAAAGGCTCACTAAAAGACGCCATCGTGCGTGATTTTGGCTCGGTAGAAGCGTTCCAAGAGCAATTTGAAAAAGCGGCTGCCACTCGCTTTGGTTCGGGTTGGGCGTGGCTGGTTAAGCAAGGCGACAAACTCGCTGTTGTTTCAACTGCCAACCAAGACAGCCCACTGATGGGTAAAGACGTGGCAGGGTGCGAAGGTACGCCAATCATCGGTCTTGACGTGTGGGAACATGCTTATTACCTAAAATACCAAAACAAACGTCCAGACTACATCAAGGCGTTCTGGAATGTGGTAAACTGGGACAAAGCCCAAGAAAACTTTGATAAAGCGTAATTTATAAAACGATTGGTTTTAAATAATTATTGCTTAAAAACAAAAACAAGCTCAAATTGGGCTTGTTTTTTGTTTGTATAAAATATAGGTATTAATATTATTAATTAATAATGTCTTTGATTGAAGTTGTAGGAGCGTGCTGTGTATGCTTGATAAAGATGGTGTCACCCAAGAGCGTGTGCAACACGCCCCCACAAGTCCCGTGGTAAATAAACACTTGGGCGAATCGCACTCTTCCCTTTTTTATATGTCAATATTATCAAATTATTTTAATTGAACAATTCTAAAAAATAAATAAGGGTAAACCTAATTTACCCTTAAAATTATTTAAAAGTTTATTAATCAACAATCAACAATTAACAATCACTTTTTATAAACCTTGTGGCAACTGCCACAGCCTTCTGCCATGGCTCCAAAAGCGGCATTGACATCATCGGCACTTTGGGCAGTGGCGGCGACTGCCACAAGGTTTTGGGTGGCGGCATCAAACTCGTCTTTTTTGGCTTGGAAACCTGTCGCATCTGACCATACAGCGTCCTGAGAGTCGCCTTTGGCATTGGCATCATTAAAGTGCGTCCACATTTGGACGGTGCTACCACTGATGAATTCAGCTTGCTCTTTAAAGGTGGCGGCATCAAAATTGGCAGGGTTTTCCATCATGCCTTTTAGGATATCATTGGCAGCACGCCAGTCTTGCATTAGGTCTTGGCGGGCTTTGACATCGGGTGATGTTGCTGAGCTAGCACCAGCAGGGGCTTTGTCGCCACAAGCAGTCAGGGCAAGGGCGGTTAGGGCGATGAGACCAAAAGATTTTACCGATTGCAATTTTAGAGATTTCAATTTTGCTGATTTCATGGGGCTTTCTATCAAGGTGGCTTGGTATTTGACAAAAAAGAATTGGCAAAAACCAATTCTTTTTTATTATTCATGAGTTTATATAAACTTTTTATATAAACTTGACCTAGGGCGTGTTGAACTTTGGTATTTGCAATGAAAAATAGGGGAAATCGCCCGTTTTTCAAGGAAAAAGTGAAGTTTGATAGTCATTCTATCAAACGAACTTTTGACGATGAAAAACAAGATTTAGCCATTTTTCATGCAAAAATAGATAAAAGTTTTAAATTTTCATCTTATTTTACAAAAATGTTATCAATGTTCAACACGCCCCAAATATATCACAAGCCTTTGATGATTTCAAACGCCATTGCATAAAAGCACATAAAGTTACATTTAATAACAAAGCGAGTGTTTATGATTGATTCATCAAACCAAGCCAATCTCTGGGCTTTAAATAAAAGTCGGTCAGTTCAAACTCTGGCGTGCCTGTCACGGGTTCGTAGCGATATGCCCAGCTTGCCAAAGGGGGCATGGACACCAAGATGGACTCGGTGCGACCATTGGACTGCAAGCCAAACAGCGTGCCACGGTCATAGACAAGGTTGTACTCAACATACCGCCCACGGCGATACAGCTGAAAGGCACGTTCATCGGCGGTGTAGGGTCGGTGTTTGTTGTTTTCAAAAATAGGAATGATACCATCAATGTAGCCTTGCCCTACCGCCTGCATAAAGGCAAAGCATTTTTCAAAATCCCAGCCTTGGGTGGTGATGTTTAGGTCATCATAAAACAGCCCGCCCACGCCACGGCATTCGCCACGATGTTTTAGGTAAAAATAGTCATCACACCACGCCTTAAAGGTCGGGTAAATATCATCGCCAAAAGGCTGACACAGCTCATGAGCGACGGTGTGCCAATGCACGACATCATTCATCACAGGGTAAAAGGGAGTTAAATCAAATCCGCCCCCAAACCACCAAATTGGCTTACCGCCATCGGCAGGCGTGGCGACAAACAAGCGAACGTTGGCATGACTGGTTGGAACATGGGGGTTTTTGGGGTGGACGACCAAAGACACGCCCATCGCCTGTGCGGTCGCTCCTGCCAGTTGGGGGTGGCGTTCACTGGCGGATGGGGGTAGATTGCGGATGTGAATGTGACTAAACATCACGCCTGCCTTTTCGATGACCACGCCATCAGAGAGTACGTTTGAGCGACCACCACCGCCATCGGGGCGTTCCCAGACGTCGCTGATGAATCTGGCAGAGCTTGCCCCATCGACACCGCCTGCGTATTCTTGGGCTTCTAGGGCTTGACAGATGTTGTCTTGTAAGGCTAATAAAAATCGGCGGACAGCTAGGATTTTGTCGTCATCGATGTGTTCACTCATGATATTCTCGTGGTTTGTAAATGATGGATAAATAGTAAGGCTTTATTTCAAAAATTCAACAAAAAAACTAGGGCGTGCCTACCATTGATAACATTTTTAAAAATAAGATGAAATTTAACACTTTAATTCATTTTTGCATGAAAAATGGCTAAATCTGGTTTTTCATCGTCAAAAGCTCGTTTGATAGAATAACTATCAAACTTCACTTTTTCCTTGAAAAACGGGCGATTTTTCTCATTTCTCATGGCAAATATCAAAGGCAGGCACGCCCTAATACCAAGATTGGGTTTGGTTTGCCATCAACGTCCGTGCATGCGGTTTAACTGATTAAACAGCTCATTAAGATAAGCACGCTCTTCGGGACTCAGAGAGCGACTGTCTTGCTGGCTGTTTTGGCGGTTGTTGCCACGACTGGGGCGTTCGCCGACGGTGATGGTGAGTTCATGCTCATCATCGCCACGCTTGACCACGGCATCAAGCGTGCTGTCGGGAGCCTTGGCAGAGACGATACCGATGAGTGTGTTGGCGTTGTCAATGGTTTTGCCGTCTAATGACAGCACCACATCGCCTGCCTGTAGACCTGCCTTGCCTGCTGGACCATCCGCCATGACACTGGCGATGACCACGCCTTCGTGAGTGGTGAGATTGGTGGGGTTTTCCCTGACAGGGGCAATCTCCACGCCAAGCCAGCCACGGCTGACCCTGCCAGTGCTAATCAGTCCGTTCATGACCTGCTCAACAATGGTGGTAGGAATGGCAAAACCAATCCCCATCGAACCGCCAGAGCGAGAGTAAATGACGGTGTTAATCCCGACCAACGCCCCATTGGCGTCCACCAAAGCACCGCCTGAGTTACCGGGATTGATGGCGGCGTCAGTCTGAATGAAGTCTTCAAAGGTGGTCAGACCCAGTCCAGAGCGACCAGTGGCAGAGATAATGCCTTGGGTGACGGTCTGTCCCACACCAAAGGGATTGCCAATGGCAAGTGCGACATCGCCCACACGAATGGGTTCACGGCGAAACGCCAGTGGGACTAGGTTGTCCATCTCAACCTTAATCACCGCCAAATCACTCTCCACGTCCGCCCCGACGATGGTCGCCCGTGCCTTACGTCCGTCATTAAGAGCGACGGTAATCTCATCGGCTTGTTCTATGACATGGGCGTTGGTGACGATATAGCCATCTTTGGAGACAATCACGCCCGAACCCAGACTGCTCGCCCCCCTGTCAATCTCTTGCCCTTGCCCATAGTATTCAAAAAACTGCTCCAACACAGGGTCGCCCATATAAGGGTTTTGCACCTTTTGGGTGGTGTAGATATTGACCACGGACAGACTGGCTTGGGTGACTGCGTCGTGATAAGAGTCTACTGTGGGGGCGGTGTCAGGGTTGTTGTGGGCTTTGGGCGTGGCAAGGGTGGGTTGCCATACCTGCTCGCTTGACTGTGTATTTGGGGCAATCTGCTCAGTTTTGGGGGCTTGGCTTTGGGTGGTTAGGGGCGTGGCGTTGTGCTTGGCGACCAATAGCACCAAAGCCGTGGCTAAGGCTAGGGCAATGAGCCATGGCAGGATAACCCAAATGCTTGCCCCCGTCTGACGGTGAGTGTTGTTCATGATTTTCCTAAAATTGTTTTGATAAAATAAAGTATATGTCAATCTCAACTTAAAATGATAACTTATTGATTGCCCTATAATTATTTTTGGGTTGTAGATACCATTCGGGGTGATGATGGATGAGAAAGTAGGCTAACATCTACACTGCGTGCTTTTAAGCACAAGGGGCGAAACAACGCTACTTTCTCACAAACCCCATTATGGTTGCTTATAATGGGGTTTTGTTTTAGGTATTATAATACAAGGGGCGAATTACATTCGCCCAAAACTCAATATTTATAGAGTGAATTGCAATTTTTCCAAGGTGATACATTTACCATGGGGCAAATGTAATTTTCCCCTACAAATTATTTTAAAATATCATTGTTTGATAATCATTTTATTTGTAAAGTTTTTGAAATTTACCCAAAAAAATGTGTAAGATACGTATCTTTTTAATAATAGTCTAAGCATTATTTAAAGCCTAGGTTTTTTAAGGATTCGGTAATAGGAATTGGACTGAAACCTAGTTCTGATTTGTTGTTAACAAACTCGTAACAGGTGGGATATCTATCATCTATAAAGCCATTGCCTAAGTACAACAAGGAATAAGCAATATCATAAGTCTTTTGGTAAGGGGCACAAACGTGTTGGTTGTTTTTGTTAAAAATCAACTTACTTTGTATTTCATTACCATTTTTTTCAACATAGAAATATGCTGGCATTGCATAGACATGTTTTGTTTTAGGGTCTAAGGCGACATAGTGAAAGTCTTTAAGGCGGATTAGTGATATTTTCTATTAAATCTCTTTCCAAACTAAAAATAAACCCTTATAAGTATTGGGGTTGAAGTTTTTAAAAATCCATAAAAATCAGGGTTTGGAAAGAAGTCTATTAAAATTGATATCTTTGGTTGTAAATCTTTTATACACATCCACATTTCTTTTATCGCAAAAGTTAATGTCAAACTTTGGCTCTATGCTATTAGATTAACGTTCATCATAATAAGGGTCGCACACATCAATTTTATAACCGTCAACGGTTTTAGAGTTTTGATTGGAAGCAATGGCGGAATTTGCTAACGTAAATGCCAATGATAAAGCTAAAATATTTTTCATTAAACTCATTTTTTAACTCCAAGTTGATTGGTAATAAGATGATTTTGATGATATGCTTTATTTAAAATGCATAGAGTAATTTTTATGAAAAAATTGTATTAAAATTTTCGTATTATTATAGCCTAACTTTTTACTGATTGCAATTATATTTTAAAGCTTTATGAACGATTGTAAATTTTATTGATAATGACTTAATAAAAGCAAGTAAAGGAGTGCATCATGAGTAATCTACGGGATTTTTTATTTAACTTTTAAATTCAAGCTTTTATCAATCATTTTAAATACTGATATTTTAATACCTGTCTTTCAATCAATTTAACACTTGCCAATAATACAAGCGTTAAAAAACTGATAAAAAATATCACCGCAAACATATTATCCAGCTCATACGATTTTCGCACACGGGTCATATAGACCCCAAGCCCATGATAACCGCCAAGCCATTCTGCCACCACCGCCGAGATAAGGGCATACGACAAGGCAACTTTTAATCCTGTAAAAAAATATCCCATAGCAGACGGTATTTTTAGATGGCGGTAAGTCTGATAATGGCTTGCTTTTAATGAACGAAAGAGATTTAATTGCTCTTTTTGTACTGAATTATAGCCGTCCACAAGTGCAATCGTCATGGGGAAAAATACCGACAATACCACCAGCACCACTTTTGGCAATATGCCATAGCCAAGCCAAATCACCAATAACGGAGCGATGGCGATGGTTGGAATGGTTTGGTTGAGCAGTAAAACAGGATAAACGATTTCTTTAAATTTTTTGGAAAAATCCATTAAAATGGATAACACAAAACTTAATATTAGCCCAATAACCGTTCCCAAAAATGCCGTCATCAGCGTATATTTGGCATGACCCATCAGCAAATAAAAATCATCAATAAACGCCTTAATGATTTGTATGGGCGATGGCAATAAATAATCAGGAATAAAACCAAACCCAATGACCATTTGCCAAATAATAAGCAATAGGATAATCAGGCTATATTGAATGCCATAGGCGGTAAGATTTTTTAGAAAAGAAATTAACATAACTTTTATTTGGATTATTTGGCGTTGTTAATTAACCATACCTTTGGACGGATTTGTAGGGGCAAATTACATTTGCCCTGTGATAAAGTGTTGATTTTTGGGCGAATGTAATTCGCCCCTTTTATTAAAAATACAAAATGCCAAAACAAAAATAGGGTATTTTGAATTGATGTTATCCAAATTATGGTCGCCACTTTCATCTACATAAACAATAAACCCCTCACAAAACTCCCCCAAACCCCTTAAAATCAACACCAAACAACAACCTTTGATAAGTCATGAGATACAAACACCTTTGCCAAAAGCCTGATGATGTGTTTAAAAGACTAAGTGGTGTTACCCGTTCTGTGTTTGACACAATGGTCAGTATTGTCGCACAAAACAAAAAGACAGGCAGACCACGCAGTTTGAGTTTTGAAGACCAAGTACTGCTCACATTAGAGTATTTGCGTGCCTACAAAACACAGCTTGAACTGTCAGCAGATTATGGCATTAGTGAAAGCAACATCAACCGTACCATCATTAAGGTAGAAAACGCACTCATAAAATCAGGACAGTTTAACCTACCCAAACGCATACATAAACCAACAAACCAAACTGATGATACTGTCTTTGAATATGTGCTTATTGATGCCACCGAAGTTGCTTGTCAAAAACCCAAAAAAAGCAAAGATACTCATACAGTGGCAAACAAAAACAGCACACCTTAAAAATACAAGTCATCTATAACCCAAACATCAAACAGATTGTGAGCATACACACCAGTAAAGGCAGTATTCATGATGTAAGACTGGCAAGACAACACATCAAAGACTTAGCAAGCTATCAGTTTGTCATCGCTGATAAAGGCTACATAGGTCTTGAACATACAGGGCTTATCACCCCTATCAAAAAGCACAAAAACAAGCACCAAGACAAAGAGATAACACAGATTAACAAAGCCATTGGTAAAAGACGTATCATCATAGAACACATCAATGGCAAACTAAAAGTATTTAAAATCCTAAGCACCACTTACCGCAACCACCAAAGAAGGTTTAACCTAAGGGTGAATTTGATTGCGGGGATTGTGAATAAGATGATTTAGTTTCGCAAGAGGTCTAATATAATTACTAAAATTCATGTCATCTCTTAACGGTTTGCTATTCTGCCGTCATTATAAAAACAAAGGTTCTGATTCAAAAAGTATGCTACACCCACCCATAGTTGATATAATGAAACACCAAGTCAAATGCTTTAAGATGATTGGTTAGGTTTTTAGAGAAACAACACGTTTTTCTAAATGCTCGCCTAGCAAAGGTTCTAAGCCTTGTGTTATTGCCTTCAATACCAACGGTAAAGCGTTTGCCAACTTTTTTGATAGAGTGCTTAAAAGCAACAAGAAAGCTCTCCCAGTTATCACAAGCAATTTTGTTAAAACTTATACCTAAACTTAGAAGTTTTGACCTTAACTGTTTGGCAGTAGCAAGGTTTCGTCTGCCCCATACATAGGCAACAATCTCACCTGTGTGTCTATCATACGCATAGATGAGCCAAACTTTGTTTTTCTTGTTACCCACGTAAGTCCAAAACTCATCTATCTCTAAGGTATTGTAATGCTTTTGTCTTGGTTTGATTTGGTGATTACTGTTTGCAAGCACGCTAAGTACTTTACCCTTACTAACTTCTTCAAGTATCATAATGTCAACAATACTACAACCACGAGCTAACATTAAGCGTATTTTGCCATCGATGTAAGATTGACAACCTTTGTAAGTAAGCTGTAAATGATGAACAAACTGTCTGTGGCAGTGTTTACAAAAATAGTTCTGCTTGCCATAGCTTTTTATGCCATTTTTCTTTATACTAACCGATAGGCAACTTGGGCAAGTAATGGTAATTTGTGTCTTCATAACCGTAAATTACCAACTTTTGTGCAAGTTGTCTTTTTAGTTTTTGTTACAGCATACTTTTTGGACTACTACCAAAACAAAATACCAAAAATACTATCTTGTTTTTTTCTGAAAAATAAGATAATGGATTAATTCAAAAAACAATAACCTCACCCCCCCCAACAAAAAGGCGGACATCAATCCGTCTTTTTTATCATTCGCTGTCTTGGCTCGTTTCTATCATCTCGCCATGTTCGCTGTCGCTGTCATCATCGCTTGGCTCTTCATGCTCCACACAGGCAAGTCCCACCAGCGTTTCACTCTCGCCAATGCGAATGAGCTTAACCCCTTGGGCGTTACGTCCTGCGGTTGCGATTTGGGCGACAGGCGTGCGGACAAGCGTGCCTTTATCAGAGATTAAAATCACGTCTTCATCGCCTGTTACCGCCACCGCCTTGACAAGCTGACCGTTACGCTCTGATGTCTTAATGGCAATCACGCCTTGACCGCCACGCCCTTTGGTCGGATAGTCGTCAATCGGAGTACGTTTGCCGTAGCCGTTTTCGCACGCTGTCAAAATCTCGCCTGCCTGTGGGGCAACCACGAGCGACACCACACGACTGACCGACACCACGCTGTCATTATCACTGTCATCGGTATCATCATCGGTCGGCTCGTCATCGTCTAAGCCGAGACTGGCGAGCAGATTGACACGGATGCCACGCACGCCCTTGGCGGTACGTCCCATGGTACGAATGGCGGATTCTTTAAAGCGAATGGCTTTACCTTCGTTGGAGAACAGCATAATCTCCTGCTCCCCGTCCGTAATCGCCACGCCAATCAAGGTATCGCCGTCCACAAGGTCAATGGCTCTTAGCCCGTTGGCACGCAAATTGGCAAATTGCGACAACGCCACACGCTTGACCGTACCGCTTGCCGTGGCAAAAAACACAAATTTACCGTCATCGGCTAGGCTCTCCACCGGCAAAATGGCGGTTACGCTCTCGCTTGGGTCAATGTTAATCAGATTGACAAGCGGTCTGCCCTTTGAGCCACGAGACGCAATCGGCACTTCAAAACCACGCAAGCCAAACACTCGCCCTGTGTTGGTAAAGCACAAAATATGGGCGTGCGTACTGGTAACGAGTAAATGCTCAATCACGTCATCTTCTTTCATGGCGGTCGCTGATTTGCCTTTTCCGCCACGTTTTTGGGCTTGGTAGTCGCTCACGGCTTGGGTTTTGGCATAGCCTGTATGCGACACGGTCATGACCACCGTCTGCTCTGGGATTAAATCTTCACGGCTAAAATCGGCTCGTGCGTCCACAATATCGGTTTTACGCTCATCGCCAAAATCATCACGGATTTGGATAAGCTCCGCCTTAATCACGCCCATGAGTTTGTCAAAATCCGCCAAAATCATCTGTAAGCGTGCAATCTCGCCCAAAATCTCTTGGTATTCTTTGGATAATTTGTCCTGCTCCAAGCCTGTCAAGCGGTGCAGTTGCATATCCAAAATGGCGTTCACTTGGTCGGGCGATAGGCGGTATTCTTTGTCATCATTGATAAGCCCAAACGGTGCGTTTAAGTCCTCGCCTTCGATGATGTCAGGGCGGATAGACGTTGCCCCTGCATTTTTTAGCATGGCAACCACATTACCCGCCTGCCAGATACGCCCAAGCAGGTTTTCACGAGCCTCAGAGCGGTTGGCGGACTTTTTAATGGTCTCAATGATGTCGTCAATATTGGCAAGGGCAATGGTCAAGCCCTCAAGCAGATGCCCACGAGCTTTGGCTTTATTAAGCTCAAAAATGGTACGGCGTGTAACAACCTCTTGGCGATGACGGATAAAGCTAGCAATCAAGTCATGCAAGGTCATAAGGCGTGGCTGTCCGTTGTCAAGGGCAACCATGTTAATGCTAAAACTGGACTCCAAGGGCGTTTGCAAAAATAAGTTATTTACCACGACTTCGGCATTTTCGCCACGTCTTAGGTCAATGGCAATCCGCATACCCTCTTTGTCGGACTCATCACGCACGCCTGTGATACCGTCTAATTTTTTGTCATTGACAAGTTGGGCGATTTGCTCGATGAGTTTGGCTTTATTGACTTGATAAGGAATCTCGGTAAAGACAATGCGTTCACGGTCTTTGCTCGCCCCTTCCATGTTTTCAATGACATAACGCCCACGAATGTGCAGTCGCCCTTTGCCTGTGCGATAAGCGTCCGAAATGCCACTACGCCCATAGATGATACCACCTGTGGGAAAATCAGGTCCACTGATGTGGCTTGCCAGTTCATCGCCCGTAATCATGGGGTTGTCGGCATAGGCAAGACAAGCGTTCACGACTTCGGTCAAGTTGTGCGGTGCCATGTTGGTCGCCATACCCACCGCAATGCCCGTTGCCCCATTGACAAGCAGGTTTGGTACACGAGCAGGTAGCACAGACGGCATTTTTTCGGAGCCGTCATAGTTGTCTTCCCAGTCCACCGTGTCTTTGTCAAGGTCGGCAAGCATTTGGTGCGTGAGTTTTTGCATACGCACTTCGGTATAACGCATGGCGGCAGGCGGGTCGCCGTCCACCGAACCGAAGTTACCTTGTCCATCCACCATCATATACCGCATAGAAAACGGCTGGGCAAGACGCACAATGGCATCATACACGGCAGTGTCGCCGTGGGGGTGATATTTACCGATAACATCGCCCACGACACGAGCGGATTTTTTGTAGGGTTTGTTATAATCGTTGGACAGCTCGTGCATGGCGTACATCACACGGCGGTGAACAGGCTTTAAGCCATCTCGCACATCAGGCAAGGCACGAGAGACGATGACGCTCATCGCATAGTCAAGGTAGGACTGCTTTAATTCATCAACAATCCCAACGGGGGTTACGCTATCGGTCATAATTTTTCCAAGGAACACACATAAAGGCGACATTATAGCACAAAATGGCAAAAATGGCGAATTTTACGCCATAAAATATGAGCTTTTTATTTTAAAAAATTATTAAAAATCAATATGTTAAAACTTTATGGTTTGGCGGTTTTTTAGAATTTTTAAAAACCTAATAAGGCACTTGAATAAATCCCAAAAATTTGCTAATATATCGGCTTTATTGTGTTAGGCAACGTGTCTCCTTTATTTTATTGGGTAATTCGGTGGCTGCCTGAATTATCGCCTACACTAAGTTACTTTTATCCATTTTTACTTTTTGTAAGGAAAATTATCATGGCAAACTCAGCCCAAGCTCGTAAACGTGCACGCCAAAACGTAAAACGCCGTGCCCAAAACGCTTCTCAACGTTCTATGGTTCGCACCTACATCAAACGTGTGGTATCTGCCATCGAATCTAAGTCTTATGACCTAGCAACCGAAGCCTATGCCAAAGCCGTTCCTGTGATTGACCGCATGGCTGACAAAGGCATCATTCACAAAAACAAAGCTGCTCGTCATAAGAGCCGTCTAAACAAAGCTATCAAAGCTCTAAAAGCTTAATCGGCACGCATACTAGTTTTGGCAACAGACTTAAAAAGACCTTAATATTAATTAAGGTCTTTTTTATTTTAAAGTGGCAGATTTTGTGCTAAAATTTGCACGTTTTTTCGCCTTTATTTTGCTTTTATCTTGCCCTTATTTAAAGGGTTTTATAAGAATTTTCAAGGACGCACCATGTCAGACACCCCACCCCAAGCCAACCACCCCACCCCTAATCAATCTCCTACACCCACCCCACTCACCCATCAACTCAACCGTGAAGCCAAATGGTCGATATACCTGACCTTGCTGTATTTGGCAGGTTGGGTGATTTTTGCCTATTTTGTGCCAACTGGGACGGGGCTTTTAGGCTTGCCACTTTGGTTTGAGCTAAGCTGTGTTTTTTTGCCGTTTGTTTTTATTTTAATCAGCATGGCGGTATTAAAGGCGGTTTATCAGGAAGTGGATTTGGACGGTGAATTAAGCAACGAGTTAAATCACAATGACAAACAAGGGGAAAATTAATGAATCTAAATATCCAAATTTTAATCCCCCTTGTGAACCGCACCCCAAAA
>NZ_MXAN01000110.1 GCF_002027545.1 Moraxella lacunata | reverse complement strand
CTTTTGGGGTGCGGTTCAACTTCGCACCTTTTTTATTATCCTAAGAATACAAAATTTTTAACGCAAACTGTGCAAAAAGTGCATGTGGCGATGATACTGGCTCACAATGTCATTGATGACCCCTTCACTGCTCCATCCCATAATGTCATAATCCTGCCCACCTTCGCCCAAATGCACCTCGGCACGGTAATAGGTCTGGGTATCGTCATCACTTGCGGTACTGGTTGTGTCATCATCGCTGTGGACAAATTCAGGTTGGGCGTGGCTTGATAGACTGACTTTATAAACAAAGTCAATCTCACTGCCGTGATTGGTCAGCAGCACCACACTGCCTGATTTTTCATTTAATACCCGAGCATCCACGCCCAAGCCCCGTAGCTCTTCTGCCACGTCTTGACACGCCTCTTTGACGGTGGTGTCAATAAAACGGCTCACCGCAGAGCGACTTGGAAAATTCATAATGACATGCAATCTTTCACGCCACACACCACTGCCTTGGGCAGGTAAGGGCAGGCTTAGATTTTGTTGTAGGATTTCTTGTTTTTGGGCGTCCACGTTTAGAGCCTTTAACAGCCCATACATGGCAATCATCAGCACCGTAACAAAGGGCAATGCACTGGCGATTGCCATGGTTTGTAGTGCCCCAAGACCGCCAGCGAGCAGTAAAGCGATGGCCACCACGCCCGCCCCGATTGACCAAAACAGGCGATAACGCACCCCACGACTGCCCTTACCATGTGAACAAAGCATGTCCATGACGAGCGCCCCAGAGTCTGCTGATGTGATAAAAAACACGATAATCATGGCAAGTGCCACATGGCTAAACAATCCTGACATGGGAAGCTGTTCTAAAAAGGCAAACAAAGACAGCGACACATCTTTATTAATCACATCGCCCAGTATGGTGTTGCCTTGATTTAAAATCATGTCAATGGCGGAGTTGCCAAATACGGTCATCCACAAAAAAGTAAACCCCGCAGGAACAAACAGCACCCCAAGTATGAATTCACGAATGGTACGCCCACGAGAGACACGAGCGATGAACAAACCCACAAACGGTGCCCAACTTAGCCACCAACCCCAATACAAAATCGTCCAACCACCGAGCCAATCGGTTTTGTTATAGGCATATAAATTAAAAGTTAAGCCAACAATATTTGAGATGTATGAGCCAACATTTTGAACATAGGCTTGCATCAAAAATACCGTTGAGCCACCCAATAACACAAAGAGCAGCAACACAACCGCCAAACCCAGATTAAGCTCAGAGAGCATTTTTACGCCCTTATCAAGCCCTGAGATGACCGATACTGTTGCCAGTGCACAAATGATGGCAATCAAAATCACCTGACTGGTTGTCCCCACAGGGATGGATGAGAACATATGATTTAACCCTGTATTGACCTGTAACGCACCATAGCCTAACGACGTTGCCAAACCAAAGAGCGTCCCTACCACCGCAAACACATCTACCGCATGACCAATGGGGCCGTAGATTTTATCGCCGATGAGTGGATACAAAGCCGAACGCAAGGTCAATGGCAAATTATGCCGATAGGCAAAAAACGCCAAAATCAGAGCCACCACCGCATACACCGCCCAAGCATGCAAGCCCCAATGAAAAAAGGTAAGTCGCATGGCTTGACGAGCAGCATCTACCGTACTGCCATCCCCATGTGGTGGGTTTAAAAAATGCATGACAGGTTCTGCCACACCAAAAAACATAAGCCCAATGCCCATGCCTGCCGAAAAGAGCATGGCAAACCATGAAAAATTGCTATAATCAGGGCGAGAATGGTCAGGGCCTAGCTTGATGTTACCAAGTTTTGACAATCCCAAATACACGCTAAACAATAAAATAATCGCCACCGTCAGCACATAGTACCAACTGGCATTATCTACAATCACCGATTGCACCGCTTTAAAGGTCTTATCTGCAAGCTCAGGCAATAAAACAGCAAACAAGCTAATAAAGGTAATCAATCCTGCTGATGTCAAAAACACAGGCATGTTCAGTCCATGTTTGTGTTTTTTGGGTGTAGACGTACTCATATTACACTCCTATGATATGGTAGTGCAATAAAATATGGATAAACAATAACCCAGTAAAAAGACTGATGAGATACATCAGTCCTATTTGAGATACATCAGTCCTATTCATATTTGATTGCACCAATGACGTTCATCTTGAACAAAATCTGTCCAAAATTTGTTAATATCCGAAAGATTGTAACACAATTTAGCCAAAAAATAAAATTTGCTTAGGAATTAGTATCATTTACACAAAAAAGACCGCCCATAAAGACAGTCTTTTTACCAAACCAGCATTTAAGAGTTAAGAATAATGCACCACCGAACGGATTGACTCACCTTGGTGCATTAAATCAAACGCATCATTGATTTGCTCTAATGGCATGGTGTGCGTAACAAAAGGCGATAAGCGGATTTTGCCACTCATGGCGTCCTCTACCATTTGGGGTAATTGGCTGCGACCTTTGACGCCACCAAATGCCGTGCCTTTCCATGTTCTGCCTGTAACAAGTTGGAAAGGACGGGTGGAAATCTCCTCTCCTGCCCCTGCCACACCAATAATCACCGACTGCCCCCAACCACGATGAGCCGACTCCAACGCTGCACGCATGACATTCACATTACCAATACATTCAAAAGTGTGGTCAACGCCCCATTTGGTCATCTCAATGAGTACCTCTTGGATTGGTTTGTCAAAATCTTTTGGGTTTAGGCAGTCGGTTGCCCCAAATTCTTTTGCCAACGCAAATTTTTCAGGGTTGGTGTCAATGGCAAAAATCCGCCCAGCACTCGCTTGTTTTGCCCCTTGAATGACTGCCAAACCAATACCACCCAAGCCAAACACTGCCACAGAGTCGCCTGCCTGCACTTTGGCGGTGTTATGCACCGCACCAATGCCTGTTGTTACCCCACACCCTAGCAAACAGACTTCTTGGGGGTTGGCATCGGGGTTGATTTTGGCAAGTGATACATCAGCAACCACCGTGTACTCGCTAAATGTAGAACAGCCCATATAATGATAAATCGGTTTGCCCTCATATGAAAAACGGCTGGTACCGTCTGGCATCACGCCCTTGCCTTGTGTGGCTCGCACAGAAACACATAGGTTGGTTTTGTCAGACTGGCAAAACAGACACTCACCACATTCTGCTGTATAAAGCGGAATGACGTGGTCGCCAACGGCAACACTTGTTACACCCTCTCCTACCTCTACCACCACGCCCGCTCCTTCATGCCCAAGTACGGCAGGAAATAGCCCTTCTGGGTCAGCACCTGATAAGGTAAAGGCATCTGTATGGCACACGCCTGTGTGAGTGATTTTGACCAAAACCTCACCTTTTTTGGGGCGTTCTACGTCAATTTCTACAATTTTTAAGGGTTCGTTGGGGGCAAATGCCACCGCTGCACGAGATTTAATGGTGTTCATAATGGATATCTGATTGTGAAAATGGCAACTATTATAAGGCGTTATAGATATTTTGGCTAATTGATAATTGTGATAGGTGGGTATTAATTAAAATGATACATCAGGTTTTCAGGCTGGCTGAACACTTTAAAATATCATAAAAATCCATTACAATAAATCAACTTAATTTCAGATACTTAAAAAATAATATGTCCAACACTGAACCGCACCCCAAAA
>NZ_MXAN01000109.1 GCF_002027545.1 Moraxella lacunata | reverse complement strand
ATAGTCTTGCTGAAAATACCCTTGTAGCATGCTTTTTGAGCCAAAATCTTATTTTTTAAATTTACTTTTGGCAAATTTTTGGTTATCATCAAATCATCTTAAACTTAATCCTAAGGAAACTATCATGGCACTAAACATCGCAATCATGGGTGCGTCAGGTCGCATGGGGCGTATGCTCATCCAGTCCACACTAGACAACCCCAAAGCCAACCTAGCAGGAGCATTTGTCCGTTCTATATCTAGCCTTATCGGCGTGGACGCAGGCGAGTTTGTGGGCATGGGTAAATGTGGGGTTACACTCTCCACGCTAGATTTGTCAGGGGTGGACGTGCTCATCGATTTTAGTTTGCCCGATGCCTTAGATGAGGTGTTAGAGGCGTGTATCGCCAACAAAGTCGCCCTTGTCATGGGAGTAACAGGGCTTGACGAAGCCCAAGAAGCCAAACTGCATGAGGTAAGCAAACACATCCCTATCGTCTATGCTGGCAACTACTCCACAGGGGTGAATTTGTCGCTCAACCTACTTGCCATCACCGCCAAAGTACTGGGCATGGATGCGGATGTCGAAATCATCGAACATCATCACAAACATAAGTTAGACGCACCGTCTGGCACGGCTCTGATGATGGCAAATGCGGTGGCAGATGCCCGTGGGCAAACGATTAAAACATCCGCCATCTATGGCAGACAAGGGCAAGCCAAACGCGCCGATGGCGAGATTGGCATTCATGCGGTGCGTGGAGGTGAGATTGTCGGTGAACATACCGTGGAATTTATCATGAATGGCGAGATTATCGAGATTACCCACAAAGCCCAAAGCCGTATGGCCTTTGCCAATGGGGCAGTACGAGCTAGCTTGTGGCTACATGAGCAACCTGCACAGCTGTATGACATGCAGGACGTGCTTGGGTTAAAATAAATGGCTTATTAAATGGTTTAACTGGTAATTTTTGCACACAATAAACCTACAAGCTCCTTTCTAAAAAAGGTTAAAATAGCCGAATGTTTAAAAAGCTATTTTAACCTTTTATCATCATGAAAAAACCACTCATCATTTTAAGCTTTCTTGCCACGCTCGCCCACGCCAACACCTAAATGTACGTCATTCACACCTATGGCGACCCTGCCCTGCTTGACATCGTCCAAGATGAGCTTGGCAATCGTGGCACGGCACGGCTATACCAAGACAAGCTCATCATCAAGGCGACCCCTGCCGACTATGAGCGTATCTCCGCCCTTGTCCGTCAAGTGGATGTTGCCCCCACCCAGCTTAACATCTCGCTTGCCCTAAACAACCAAACCTCCCAAAGCAGTCAAGGCGGTCATGTCAATGTCGGCATCTCTCGGCAGGTGTGGATAAACGGGCAATATCACAACACCCAAAGCCAAAGCACCACAAATCAGCACTACACCGTGCAAACCCTATCAGGCTCGCCTGTGTCTATCACTCAAAGTACGCTCATCGGGCTTGTAGGCTGGCAAGCTCATCAGCGATGTGGCAAGGTGTGGGTGAGTTTTGGTGCGTCTTGGGTGGCACTCACAGATGGTTTTTCTGCCAAAGCGACCGTCTCGCCAAACGGTCAAATCCGCCTAAGTCTGCACCAGTCGGCACGCACAGGCACGCTTAGCACCCAAAATCTATCAAGCGACATCATGCTACACCGTGGACAATGGACAAAAATCGGCGACATTCGCACCGACAGCATCACAAGTGGGAGCTATGGCACGAGCCAATATTCACAGACCATGCCGATTTGGGTTAGGGTGGATTGATGGTAAGATATTGTATATGATTATCATTTATTATATTAGGCATGTCTTGAGCCATATTGGGTGTTTGCTTAAATCAATAGTTTTAAAAATTAAAAATAATCTTTTAAAAAACTATACATTATAAAAGTAATTGATTTTTATATAAATTTTTATTAAAAAATTGATTTTTCTATTTTTTCCGCACAAATTTTTCCGCACAAAATTTCAAAATAATGCTTGCATTTTATTTCTTGGTGTGGTTTAATACACACATAACAAAATGCTAATACATGATTTTGTTATGATATGACGATTTTTAGAAATTTGTTAATAGTCATTAAAGTTTTAAATTAACTTGTTAATTTTAAAATCTTTAATTATTGATAACTATTACTTAAATCGTCATTAATTTCAACATTAATTTACTTTTTAAGGAATAGCATCATGGCTAAATTATCTCTTGACGGTCTAAGCGACATCGACGGTTTCATCGCAGCGGCATTGGTTGACAGCGAATCAGGTCTTGCTTTGGCGACTTTGGGTAGCGGTCTTGACCTAGAATTGGCATCTGCTGGTAACACTGAGGTGGTACGTGCCAAGCGTAAAACTGCAAAAGCGTTGAGCCTTAACGATTCTATTGAAGACATCTTAATCACGCTAAGCGGTCAATACCATTTACTTCGTCCATTGGTTCGTAACGAGAACCTATTCTTGTACCTAGTACTTGACCGTCAAAAATCAAACCTAGCAATGGCTCGTCACAGCCTAAAAGGTTTTGAAACTGAACTAGATTTCTCTTAATTCTTAATTAAGATAATCATTCAAAAACACCTGTCCTTGGCAGGTGTTTTTTTGTTTGTCAAATATTTATCAGTTAAATTTCTCAGTTTGGTTATTTGTTAACACATTTTACCAAGCCAATAAACACCTTTTCCAAAAACTCTTTGCAGTCATGCACTCATCTCTATTATAATAGCCATATTAAATACTTTAATATGGCTAATACAATGAACTCATCTTTGCATTTTACCTTGCCCACGTGGTTTGGCTCGGCTCTTGTGGCAGGCATGAAACGTGGTATTGAAAAAGAAGGTCTGCGTATGCAACCTGATGGCTACTCAGCCAAGACCTTTCACCCTGCCCGTCTCGGATCGAAGCTGACCCACCCTTATATCACCACCGACTACTCTGAGAACCTGCTCGAACTCATCACCGAACCCAAGGCGACCATCAAAGATGCCTTAGACATGCTTCGCACCTTGCATGTGTTGGTGCATCGTTCATTAGAAAATGATGAGATGGTGTGGCCACTCTCCATGCCGTGTATGCTCTCGGATGATGACGAAGACATCCCCCTTGCCAATTATGGCACATCTAACATCGGACGACTCAAAACCTTATACCGCTCAGGGCTTGGCGTGCGATACGGTCGTAAAATGCAGACCATCGCAGGACTGCACTATAACCTATCCATCGGCGATGATTTATTCGGGGTGTGGGCAAAGAGTGAGAGTCGAGACGACTTACAAACGTTTAAAAATGAAAAATATCTAGGACTGATTCGCAACTTCAAACGCCTAACCCCACTCGTCCTGTATCTACTTGGGGCAAGTCCGAGCGTGTGTGGGTGCTTTTTGACAGGTCGCACGCATGATTTAACACCGCTTAGCGACTGCGATGGGGGCTGTACCTATTATAAACCCAATGCGACCAGCCTTAGAATGGGCAAATTAGGCTATACCAACAGCGTGCAGGAAGATTTGGACATTCGTTATAACGACCTAGGTGAATACATCAAGGGGCTACGCCGAGCCATTGGCACGCCCTTTGCCGACTTTACGAACATTGGCGTAGACGACCAAGACGGCAATCCTGTGCAGATTAACGACCATATTTTGCAAATTGAAAATGAGTTTTACAGCCCCATCCGCCCAAAACAAGTCACCCGCTCAGGCGAGACACCAACCCAAGCCTTAGAGTCTCGGGGTATCGCTTATGTCGAGTTTCGTGCCATTGACCTAGACCCATACAGCGACATCGGTATCACGACCGCCACGGCGTGCTTTTTGGAGATTTTGGCATTGTATTGCTTGCTGTCAGACTCGCCTGAGCTACTGCCTGATGAAGAAAAACAGCTGTCATCAAATGTTGATAAGGTGGTCAATGACGGGCGAGACGCCAATGCAACCATCATCACATCCCATGGCGAGCAATCCTTGGGGGAATGGATAGTGCAGACGCTTGGGCAAATGCAAGCCATCGCTGACGCTTTTGATGAACATCATGGCGGTAACGACTACCGTTTGGCACTCTCGCTCATGCAAGGCATGGCGACCAATCCCAACTTCACGCCATCAGCTCAGGTCATCTCAGACAGTCAAAGACTGGGCAGTACGTGGAAACTTGGGCAAATGCTCGCCCAAAAACATCATAAGTCCTTGCTTGCTCACGCCCTTAGCAATGAAGATGCGTTCTATTATGCCAACATTGCCATACAGTCCTTTGCCGACCAACAGCAGTTAGAGCGAGAAGAAACCCAAGATTTTTATGAATATTTACAACAATACAGGTAACACCATGTTAAAACACCTAACTTTTCGCACGCTGTGTGCGTGCTTATTTGCCTTGTCGGTTGTGGCGACCCTTGTGGCGATTTTTTATTTTCAGCGTCATTTGGGGCTTGACCCGTGCCCTTTGTGTATCTTTCAACGGGTTGGTGTGTGGGTCATGGGGGTATTTGCCTTTGTTGGCATGCTTGTAAACCCCAAAAAACTTTGGGGTAAACTTACCCTATGGGGTGGCATGGCGATCGGCACGCTGTGGGGGTTTGGGGTGGCGGCTCGTCATGTGTGGTTACAGCACTTACCTGCTGATGAAGTGCCTGCCTGTGGCCCTGGGCTGAACTACTGGGTGGATACCCTGCCGATTTTGCAGGTGTTCCAAGAAGTACTAAAAGGTTCGGGTGAATGTGCTCTGATGGACTGGCAAATGGCAGGGTTTAGCATACCTGAATTGACCCTTGCCATGTTTGCAGTGTTTTTGGTGATATTAGGTGTTGGGCTTGCTAAGCTCTTAAAACGACAAATGTAAAGGTAAAGGCGGAAAAATTTTCTGCCTTTTTTATTTTTAAAATAAAAAACCGCCCATTGCCAAAATTTGCTATAATTTGCCAAATTATCATAGTAAGGCACTATCATGCACATTCATTTTTTGGGTATTTGTGGGACGTTTATGGGGTCGCTTGCCCTGATTGCACGTTCGCTTGGGCATGCCGTTACAGGCTCGGACACCGCCATTTATCCCCCCATGAGCACACAACTTCACAACGCTGGCGTTGAGATTTTGGAGGGGTACAAATCCACCCACCTAGACCCCGCTCCTGATTTGGTGGTGGTGGGCAACGTCTGCAAACGTGGTATGGAAGCGGTGGAATATATGCTGGATAAGCGACTTCGCTACACGTCCGCACCGCAATTTTTGTCCGAACACATCCTACAAGACCGCCACGTCCTAGCGGTGGCAGGCACGCACGGCAAGACCACGACCACCACCATGCTCGCTTGGATTTTGCAATATGCAGGGATTGATACCGGGTTTTTGATTGGTGGCGTGCCACTTGTGGCTACCGATGACGAACGCTTAAAATCTGCCTTTGCCCACAGTTCGCATTTGGGTCAAAATACCACTGAAAATCAAGAAGGTTATTTTGTCATTGAAGCGGACGAGTATGACAGTGCTTTTTTTGACAAACGCTCAAAATTTGTCCATTATCGCCCTACGACTGCCATTTTAAATAATCTAGAATATGACCATGCCGATATTTTCCCTGATTTAAAGGCAATCCAAACCCAGTTTCATCATATGATTCGTATGATACCGCCAAGCGGTCAAATCATCATGCCAAAAGGCGTGGAAAGCCTAGAAGACACCCTACAAATGGGCGTATGGACGCCTGTGTGGCGGACAAGCGTCGGCGATGAGGCGGACTGGCAAGCAAGCTTGGAGCAAGTGGACGGTTCAGTGTTCCACGTGAAACATATCGGACAAACAGGCGATGAAACAGGCACAGTAACGTGGGGCATGAGTGGCGTGCATAATGTTAATAATGCTCTGGTAGCCATCGCAGGGGCGTACAGCGTGGGCGTGAGTGTGGCAACAGCGTGCAAGGCTCTATCAAACTTTGCAGGGATAAAACGCCGTATGGAGTTCATCGGCGATGTCGGTGGCGTGCAGGTGTATGATGACTTTGCCCACCACCCAACCGCCATCACGACCACGCTTGACGGTGTCAAAAAGAAACTTTCGGGTCGCAAGATTTGGGCGGTCATCGAGCCACGTTCTAACACCATGAAGCTCGGTGTTTATAAAGCACAGCTTGCTCCGTCTGCATCATTGGCGGACGGTGTGATTTGGTATGAGCCAAAAGGGCTGGCATGGGGACTAAAAGAAGCCATTGGTGAGACAGGCGGGCAAGTCGTACTTGACAGTATTGATGAGATTTTGGCATTTATCAAGGCAAATGTCCGCTCAGGCGATGCCATCGTTGTTATGAGTAATGGCGGGTTTGAGGGGATACATGGGCGAATTTTGGAAATACTGGCTTAACCATACGGTGGTAATCTAAAAAGTATGCCAAACTAGGTTTTCCGTTCGCCCTGAGCTATGCCTACGGGTAGGAAAACCGTCATGGTTTGATAAGCTCACCACGAAAAGTTTTCTTTGTAGCATAACTTTTTGAACCATAACCGCCATCACAAAGACTTGCTTAGGCAGGTCTTTTTTACAAAAACCACTCACAATCATTGCATATTTGCTAAGATCTTAACCAAATCATCAAGAATCTGCCTAAAATTTGACATTCGTCCTACGTTATTAACGTTTTTGGGGTGGTGTGGGCGGGCAGATTGGCTTACAATTCATTTAACTTTTGCATCAAGTAAAAAGCACACAAAATAAATTGGTTAAGTTGATAAATTAGCAAAGACAAGTGCTAAGACCATCTTGTAACCACGGTTAATTGATTTGCCAAAGCATTTATGAGCTAGGCAGTTATAGGAGAGACATCATGGGTATTATTTGGACGATTATCGTAGGCTTTATCGTTGGGCTGTTGGCTCGTGCCATCAAACCAGGGGCGAACCCAATGGGTTGGGTTATGACCATTATTTTGGGTATTGTCGGGGCGGTCGTCGGTGGATTCTTGGCGAGTGCCTTGAATTTGTCGGCCAATGGCGGTTTTGGTGGCTTGGTGCTGTCAGTCATTGGTGCCATCATCGTGCTGTTCGTCTATGAGTTTGCCACGGGTAAAAAGCGTTTGAAATAATTAAAAATAATTTAATCAAAGAATATTGACATTTTAAAATGTTAAATGTTGATTTGACAAAAACCTTGCTATGATATTGGCAGGGTTTTTTGTATATTTTTTGTCAAACCCCTTGATTTTTTAACGATTAATGAGTATTATTATCATCCAAATTCCTTATTTATAACATGTTTTTTTGATGTACGTTTAAGGCGTATCTTAAACCAGTTATATAGTTAGGGCGTGCCTGCCTTTTGTATTTGCAATGAAAATCACGAAAAATCGCACGTTTTTCAAGGAAAAAGTGAAGTTTGATAGTCGTTCTACCAAACGAGCTTTTGACTTCGAGTCACAAGATTTAGCCATTTTTCATGCAAAAACGACCAGCTTATTTCTAAAATATTTCTATATTGTAAATAGTGTTATAAAGGGCAGGCACGCCCTAATAAGGGTAATTTCAATTTATTGATGTGGTTGGAAATTTTATGATGATACCTTCTTTTGAGTTAAAAAAATGGGCGACCTGCTTGGGACTTAGCCTTGCTCTCATCGGCTGTGGCAACGACAAGCCTGCCGAACAAAAAACCGAACAAGCCCCCACGCCCACCGCCCAAACCGACAAAATGACGGTGGTAACGACCTTTACCATTATTGAAGACATTGCCCAAAATGTCGCAGGAGACGCAGCAGACGTTGAGTCCATTACCAAGGCAGGGGCAGAGATTCATGACTATGAGCCGACCCCAAAGGACATTGCTAAGGTCAAAGAAGCCGATTTGATTTTGTGGAACGGCATGAATTTGGAGCGTTGGTTTGAAAAATTCTATGCCGATGCCAAAGACATTCCTGCGGTGGTGGTAACGGACGGCATCACGCCCATACCCATTAAGGCAGGCTCGTATAAGGATTTGCCAAATCCGCACGCTTGGATGTCCACGTCTAACGCCTTGATTTATGTGGAAAATATCAAAAACGCATTCATCAAACACGACCCAAAAAACAAAGACGTGTACATCAAAAATGCCGAAGCGTACGCCCAAAAAATCAAAGCCATGGACGAGCCACTGCGTGCCAAACTTGCCCAGATTCCTGAAAATGAGCGTTGGCTGGTTACGTCAGAAGGGGCGTTTAGCTACCTTGCCAAAGATTATGGGTTAAAAGAAGCCTATCTGTGGGACATTAACGCCGAGCAACAAGGCACGCCCCAGCAGGTCAAGGCTCTGATTGACACGGTCAAAACCAACAAAATCCCTGTGGTATTTAGCGAAAGCACCATATCGGACAAACCTGCCAAACAAGTCGCCAAAGAGGCAGGGGCGTATTATGGCGGTGTGCTGTATGTGGATAGCCTAAGCGAAAAAGACGGGGCGGTGCCAACCTATCTTGACCTACTGAATGTAACGGCAAGTACGGTGGTTAAAGGGTTTGAAGACGCAAAAACCCAAAAATAATTGACAAGGCAATTTGGCAAGATAAAATACGGTATCTTGCCAAATTTTTGATTTAAAAAATATGGGAATTTTATAAAATTTCTATATTTTTTAAATCAGTTTTTTACAGTTATGACACACATTCACGATTTAACCGCCAGCATTAGCGTTCAGGAGTTGTCCGTGCGTTACGCCAACGGTCATCACGCCCTTTTTGACATGAATTTTGCCTTAACAGGCGGGACGACTTGTGCCTTGGTTGGGGTAAACGGCTCTGGCAAATCCACGCTGTTTAAGTCCATTATGGGACTGATTAAGCCCCAATCAGGGCAGATTTTGCTCTCTGGTTTACCCATTAACACCGCCCTAAAACAAAACCTAGTCGCCTACGTTCCCCAAGCCGAAGAAGTGGACTGGCAATTTCCCGTGTCGGTCTATGATGTCGTGATGATGGGGCGGTATGGCTATATGAATTTTTTGCGACTGCCTAAGGCAACCGACCGCCAAAAGGTAGCGGACGCCATGGCTCGGGTGGATATTTCTCATCTAAAAGATAGGCAAATCAGCGAACTGTCAGGTGGTCAAAAAAAACGAGTGTTTTTGGCTCGCTCGCTCGCCCAAGAAAGCAAAATCATTCTGCTTGATGAGCCGTTTACAGGCGTTGATGTCAAGACCGAAAAGGCGATTATGGCGTTGCTTGACGATTTGCGAAGCGAAGGGCATTTGATTTTAATCTCCACACACAATCTGGGGACGATTCCAGAATTTTGCGACCAAGTGGTGATGATAAATCGCACCGTGCTGGCGAGCGGTACGACCAAAGAGACCTTTACCCAAGAGAATTTGGAGAAGGTGTTTGAGGGCGTGTTACGACAAATTCGCTTGGCAGGCAAGGACTTGCACGATGACGATGACAGTCGTGCCGTTACGATTTTGGCGGACGATGAAGTGCCTGCGGTGTTTTATGGGGTGCATGACGGCACACCCGAGCGTAGCCACTGCGATGAGACCGCACAGGCAAGCCGTGTGGGGCAGGTCAATATGAACCAAAAACGGGCAAAAAATGACGGCGTGCAACTGTACAACCCAAAAACCGACACCACAACGCCCAGCCTTACGCCAAATTCAAATCCAAACCCAAATAAGGATACGCCATGAGTGAGCTGTTTGCCCTGCTTGCCGAGCCGTTTGCTTATGAATATATGGTCAAAGCGATGGTGTTGTCGTCCGTGGTCGGTGGCGTGTGTGCGTTTTTGTCGGCATATTTGATGTTAAAGGGGTGGTCGCTGATTGGCGATGCCTTGTCCCATGCGGTCGTGCCGGGGGTGGCGATTGCGTATGCACTCGGCTTGCCCTATGCGATTGGGGCGTTTTTTTCGGGGATATTGGCATCTTTGGCAATTTTGTGGGTTAAGTCTTTGACCAATCTAAAAGAAGATGCGGTGATTGGCTTTATTTTTACCACGTTTTTTGCGTTGGGGCTGTTTATTATTTCTATCAATCCCACGTCTGTTAATGTTCAAGAGATTATTTTTGGCAATATTTTGGGCATTAGCGATACCGACATGATACAAGTGGGTATTGTCATGGCGGTGTCGCTTAGTTTTTTGCTCGTTTTTTGGAAAGATTTATTGCTTGTCTTTTTTGATGAGATTCACGCCAAATCGGTGGGACTGTCTCCCAAAGTGTATCAAGCACTGTTTTTTAGCCTACTGTCTGCGTGCGTGGTGTCGGCACTACAAACGGTGGGGGCGATTTTGGTGATTGCGATGGTCATCACCCCAGGGGCAACGGCTTATCAGCTTACCGATAGATTTCGTCCGCTTATCCTCATCGCAGGATTTTTGGGCGTAGCCACAAGCGGGCTTGGCGTGTATCTAAGCTACTACCTAGACGGGGCGACAGGCGGTGTGATTGTGCTACTTCAAACGCTGTGTTTTGTTGGGGCATTTTTGTTTTCGGGGAAGTTTGGGGTTTTGAGAAAAAGGAAAGTGGAATAATGCAACAGGCTGTTGCAAAATTAAAACCAATATTTGACACCGCCGTGTCCAGAGCAAACGCCTCGCCTACCTAAACTATAACTATAAGTACCGTCCCAACATTGAGCGGTAGGCTCTTTGCTATACCCATAATGTTCTGATGGATAGTATTTGTTTGTATTGGTGTATTGTTGTTGGGGGATTTGTAATTCTGGTTGCTGTGGTTTTGCAATCTCTATTGGGTTTTCAAGAAAATATAATCTCGCATTTATATCGCTATTTATTATGTAATTGGGCATATCTCTAAGTTTTTGAAACCAACTTAGTGCCAATTCCTTATTTTTCGCCACACCCAATAAACCGTCGTGATAAATGATGCCGATTTTTTCCATTGCCTGAGTATTGTTATTTTCGGCTGATTTTGTGTACCAATAAATTGCATTGTTGTTATTTTTCGGAACACCAGCACCATTTTTCCAATTTTCAGCAAGTTGAAATTGTGCATAGCTATTATTTTGTAGGGCGGATTGTTCATACCAATAACTTGCGTTTTGTAAATTTACTGGAATACCAATACCATTTTGATAGATTTCAGCAATTTTGTATTGAGCTTCTGCATTGCCTTGTAACGCTAATTGTTCGTACCAGTAAGCGGATTTTTGTAAATCCACGCCATAATCTATATCAAATAAAATACCATTTCCATTTTTATATAATTTGGCTAAATCTGATTGTGCTAACACATCGCCACTTTTCGCCATATTTTCATATTGTTGCACTTTTTTATCAAAGTTGTTTTTGTCATTGAGCGGTACGCCAATAACAAGATACAAAAAACCAATAATAAAAGGGGCATATATACAAGCTACAATAAGATTTGCAAAACTATTGTCTTTCATAAATATTCCAACTCTTATGTGCTGTAAAAATATTACTTATTGGATTTATTGCCAGTATCGCAGGAAGTATGCTCTGTTATTTTATCCAAGAACATACAGTATTTAATTCTCTTTCCGTTATTGTATCAGGAACAACTTTTTCCCAGTCGTTTGGGATAAAATCACTTTTTAACCTATTATTATTTCTCATAATAAAATCTAATGAGTTGGGAGTAATTAAGTTTCCGCCTTTATCATAAGCAGACATATATCCAGTAGCGACAGAGCGGTTATTGCAATCAAAATAAATTAGGGATTTAAATTGGTATGCCTCCATTTCGTATCCTTGAATTCCCAAAAATGGTTTTGGGTATCTTGTGTTTGTCCACACAGAAATGTATGGATTTCCATTAGGCATTTTCTTAATCAAAACGCTGTCTTTATCAATATAACTGTGATATGTTCCGTACACTATCTCCCCATTTTGACTCATTCCTAATAAACTTCTATTATTTTGACCGATATATACCCAATTTACCGCCATTGCAATTTGACTGCTTGATAATAATAGACCTAATAATATTAGCTTTTTCATAAAATTTACCCATATTTAATTTGCCAAATAATCGTCCTTATGTTACAATAATTTTTCTTAAATTGCAACCAACTTAAACTTGTCATTTGACAACTGATAATAGGTATTTTATGATTGATTTTGTCGCCATTCGTGAATTGCGAGAAGAACGCCATTGGACACAAGAACAAATGGCGGACAAATTAGGTCTTACAAGAAACGGCTATGCCAAAATAGAGCGTGGTGAAAGTATGCCTAATTTAGAAAGATTGGACGAAATTGCCGAATTATTGGGTGTTAAAGTAATTGAGTTATTGAAATTAGATAATAAAAATGTTGTTTGTCAAATTAGTGAAAATTATAGCAATAATTACTATAATAATGACCAAAATTTAATTTCTGAAATTGAAAAATTAAAATTAACCGCATCGCACAAAGACGAAATCATCGCCCAAAAAGACAAAGAAATTGAACTTTTAAGAAAACTTTTGGACAAAGCTTAATTTTGCAACCATTGGTTGCAGTTTTTAAAGGTGAAAAATGACCCCAACCGACCTTCTCCTAACCCCCCTATCTTATCCCTTTATGCAACACGCCCTATTGTCATCGGTCGTGGTTGGGGCGGTGTGTGCGGTGCTGTCGTGCTATGTGGTGTTAAAGGGCTGGTCGCTCATGGGCGATGCGATTAGCCATGCGGTGTTTCCGGGGGTGATTGTGGCATTTTGGCTTGGACTACCGATGTCGCTTGGGGCGTTTGTGGCAGGGCTATTTTGTGCCATATCGGTGGGATTTTTAAAAAACAACACCCGTATCAAGGAAGACACGCTCATGGGCATTGTCTTTGCAGGCATGTTTGCGGTGGGGCTTGTTATGTTTACCAAAATAGACACCGACCAGCATTTAAAGCATATTTTGTTTGGCAATCTGCTTGGTATCAGCCGTGAAATGCTTATCCAGACCATGATAATTTGTGGGGCGATTTTGGGGGCGGTATTGTTAAAGGGTAAGGATTTATTGTTGTACTGCTTTGACCCAAGTCATGCCCGTGTGGCAGGACTGTCGCCCAAAGTTTTGCATTATGGGCTGCTTATCCTGCTGTCTGCCACGATTGTGGTTGCCATGCAAGCGGTTGGCGTGATTTTGGTGGTGGCGATGCTCATCTCCCCTGGCATTACGGCATTTGTCTTATGCAGGCGATTTCATACCATGCTGGCTGTGGCGGTGGTAAGTTCGTGTTTGACGAGTTTCATAGGCGTGATTTTAAGTTTTCATTTGGATTCGGCAACGGGGGCGACGATTGTGCTATTGCAGGCGGTGGTGTTTATATTGGCAGTTGTCATCTCAAAAATAAAAGAAAAACGCCAATCATGACGACTGGCGTAGGGTAGTTTAGCGAGTGCCAAAAATCTTATCGCCAGCATCCCCAAGACCGGGGATGATATAGCCGTCTTCGTTGAGATGACTGTCAAGCGATGCGGTAAAAATCTGTACGTCAGGGTGAGCGTCATTGACAAGTTTCACACCTTCAGGGGCGGCGACCAGCACAAGGGCTTTAATGCTTTGACAGCCGTGTTTTTTTAGCATATCAATGGTGGCAACCATGCTACCGCCCGTGGCAAGCATGGGGTCTAGGATTAGGGCAGGGCGTTTGTGAATGTCTTTGACAAATTTTTCAAAAAATGGCACAGGTTCAAGTGTCTCTTCATCACGTTGTAAGCCGACAAATGAGATTTTGGCGGTGGGCAACAAGTCAAGCACGCCATCTAACATACCAAGCCCCGCTCGCAAAATCGGCACCAGCGTTACCGTCTTGCCCTTGACCTGCGTGCCTTTGATGGTGCTACCATCCCAGCCGTCCATGTCAAAATCTTCGGTCTCAAAATCACGGCTCGCTTCATATGCCATCAGCCGTCCAAGCTCGTTGGTGAGCGTGCGAAATTTATAGGTAGAGCAGTTTTTTTCTCGCATGAGCGATAATTTGTGACGGACAAGGGGGTGGTCAATGACGGTAATTTGCATGATAATTCTCAATAAAGGTACAAAATGGGAGATTTGGTGTATTTTACCATTTAAGCAGGGTGGCATGAAGTGTTTTTGATAATTTTTTAATGAGAATAAAGTACAAATGCAAATACGGTTGTAATTATAAATCATTGATAAACCTAATTTTTTCTAAAATGTAACAAATCATTTCAAAATAACCATTATGTTACCACAAACGCCAAATCAGCAATAATTCTTTACCGTTATACAGTATCAAGTTTGATTTTCTTCTTATATAATACCAATCAAGATGAAGCAGTCTTACTTCTTAATGAAGTTAGGATTGTTTGATTTGATTATCATATTTTGTTTTGTTTACCTTATTTTAAGGAGTTCTTATGAAAGCGGTTAAATTTATCGCCCCAATCTTCGTTCTTGGCGTTGCCTTTACAGGTGTGGCTCATGCAGAAGCGACCATGGATGCGGCAAAAGCTGACAAAACCGCCACGAAAGTAAGACAGGTATCATACAGCTGTGGTATAGGCGGTGCGGTCAAAGTCACTTATGGCTTTAATAAGCAAAAGTTGCCAACTTATGCCAAGGTTAACTTAGGCGGTAAAACTCGTTTCTTGCCAATCAACCTAAACCGCTCTGACGTTGCAGGCACACTCTTTGGCGATGAAAACAGCTGGATGCTAGGTACTGATGCACTGACCTTGGGTAATTACCACAGATCAGACATCATCATCCAAGATCCAGAATCACAAATCTCTTATAAAGATTGCCGTGTGGTTTACACCAAAAAAGTAAAAGGCTAATCTTTTAAGTCATACAAGGGTTATCCATAAAAAGGCAGTCGCAAGGCTGTCTTTTTTATAAAGTCCACTTAAAAATCAACACCTTACATACTTTCCCTAAAAATATTCAAAAAACCCCTTGACCCCCACCAAAAACCCTGTATAATACGCACTCATTCAAACAACGACTGGTTACAAAACACCAACAAAACGAAGTTTGAATGGTTTTGAAAGAATTTAAAAGTTAAGTTAAAAACAAACTTCTAAAACTTTCAAAAAAATTAAAAAAACTGCTTGACACAAA
>NZ_MXAN01000108.1 GCF_002027545.1 Moraxella lacunata | reverse complement strand
AGGTATTATAATACAAGGGGGTGAATATGCAAACACAGCCTATTACCAGTATCAATCAAGCGGTCAATTATATCCAATCATTGCCAATATCCATGCAACAAGAAATGATTGACTGGATAGCGACTTTTCAACATACAAAAGAGCAAGCCGTCATTCAAAAAAATGAATTATCCGAGTTGCAAAAAAGTTTTTTGGAATATGAAAAATTTCATCAAAAAATGATTGGTGAATTTGATGATGATGAAATGAGCGATGATGATTATGATAAATTTTTGGCAAGTTTAAGAGACAAAAATGATATTGGGCGAGAAGTGAGTTTTGAATGAAACAGTTAATTTTGCCCGATAATAATATTTTGTCTGAAATTACCAAAGTCGATCGCTGTGAAAATGTGGTGCAAAAATACCGTACGCATTTAGATGAGATGATTTTGGCAATTACCGTTTGGCATGAATTGCTATATGGGCTTTATTGTATGCCAGACGGCAAACGCAAAAAAGACGTTGAGTTTTTTATTAAAAAACAAGTCGCACTCATGCCAATGTATGAATATACGCCAAAATGTGCCGACATTCATGCCAAAATCCGTGCCGAATGCCGAGCAAAAGGCAAAACTTTGTCTTTTGCCGACAGTCAAATTGCGTCCATTGCCTTGGCTAATAACGCCATTTTGGTAACTCGCAATGTGGACGATTTTAAGGCGATTGACGGTTTGATGATTGAAAATTGGTTTGATAATTAACCAACAATTAACTTTGTGCAATTTGAGTAAGGTGCGTATTACGCACCCTTAATGGCATATTTTTAAATAATGGTGCGTTGTACGCATCTTACAGTTTGATTTAATTTTGGAAAAACTTATGAACGATGTAACAAAATTTGGTAAAGTTGCCGTGGTTTGCGGTGGGTTTAGTAGCGAGCGTGAAGTGTCGCTAAATAGTGGCATGGCAGTGCTAAATGCCTTATTATCAAAAGGGGTGGATGCCCATCATTTTGACCCTGCTGATACCGACATATCTCATTTGCGTGCCTATGACCGTGTGTTTAATGTGTTGCATGGCACTTTTGGCGAAGATGGCAGTTTACAAGGGGTGCTTGATGGCTTTAATCTGCCTTATACAGGGTGTGGTGTCTTGGCATCTGCCATCGCCATGGATAAATTTCGCTGTCGTTTGCTGTGGCAGTCGCTCGGGCTACCAAATGTGCCTTATGTGGTTTTGCACGATGACAGCGATTTTGCTGCCGTGGAGCGTGAATTTGGTTTACCGCTATTTGTCAAACCTGCTGCCGAAGGGTCTAGCGTGGGTGTGTTTATGGTTGAGCAAGCAGGTGATTTGGCAAAGATTTATCCCAAATTAAAGCAATATCATGGCGAGATTTTGGCAGAAAAAGCAATGATGGGCGGAGAGTATGCCATATCACTGCTTGGTGAACATGTTCTGCCCAGTATCCGTATCATCCCTAAGGGCAAATTTTATGATTATGAAGCCAAATACCTGCGTGATGACACCGTGTATCAATGCCCGTCTGACTTGACGCCTGAGCAAGAGCGTGAAATGGGCGAGCTTGCCAAACGTGCCTTTTCTGCCATGGGTGGGCGTGGCTGGTCTCGGGTGGATTTCTTAAAATCCGATGACGGCAAGCTATATGTCCTAGAAATCAACACCGTCCCTGGTATGACCGACCACAGTCTGGTGCCGATGGCAGCCAAGCAGGCAGGGATTGAATTTGCGGATTTGTGTGTGAAGATTTTGGCACAAACCTTGCAATGATAATCTTGTTAGGCAATACAAACAACAAGATAAATAGTGACTTCATATAAAAACAGCTACCTAGCGATGAATTTTACTTTCAAAGCACATTAAAATAAGGTAAAATACACAAATTTTAGCCTTGCTTGATTAAAATCTGTCAAATGTGCATATGATGAACATAATGGGTTAGGTTTTAGTGTGGATGGGTTTTTTGGTGGGCAGAACCGTGACAGAGATGGCATCAAACCGTATTAATCGTATTGATGATAAGCGTGCAGAACATGATGATAAATACTTGTCAAAATCATGGCAATCTGCTTTTGTGACGCTTGTTTTGCTATTTATCATCGGTTTTTTTACCATGCAGACCATTGGCAAAAGCCCTGCTAAGCCCATTTACATCATGTCATCAAATCTAAACGCCTTTGAGCGTCAGTCGCTGACAGGTGCGGTTTTACCTTTGGGTGATTTTCCTTTTTTTGGGGGTAATTTACATCAGATTCATGATGAATTGATGAAGCTGTCATGGGTGGAGTATGCCAAAGTCAAGCGAGATTGGCACCGTGGTATCGTCGTGGAAGTTGTGCCACGTAAGCCCATTGCTAATTTTGGCAGTCAGGATTTATTAGATGCTAATGGTGTGGTTTTCAAGCCCGCCAATACAAGCGAACTCATGAATGAAGATTTGGTGACTGTGCATGGGTCGGTCGCTCATGTAAATGCCATCATGCACAAAATGCGTTATGTCAATGAGCGTTTTGCTCCCCTTGGTCTGACAGTTAATGATTTGATTTTGACATCTCGTAACACTTGGATTATTCGTTTTCATAACGGTCTTCGGGTGGTTGTGGATGATGAAAATACCGAGCAAAAACTGTATCATTTGGCGGTGGTGTTAAAAGAGCGATTTGCCAACCGCATTCATGAAATGCAGTCGGTGGATTTGCGTTATAAAAATGGGTTTTCCATTGCGTGGCGAAATAAAAAGTAAAGGCTGATTTGGGGCGTATTTAACTTTGTGTTTTTAAGATTTGATTTATTTTTGATAGATTTTTAAGGCAAGTGTTTTGGCAATCTATTTTACTTGTTTTTAGGGCGGGGATTTCCCCAATTTGATATATGATACCCGATTCTGACATTCATGCGGTGATTCATCTTAGTTCCACGGCGGTTTATACCATTGTGGGCTATTTTGACGTGCATCACAAAAAAACTCAGGTCATGGGCTTGGGTATCGCCAAAACGGATGCTTTTTTTGGTGGTCAAATCGTCAATCGGGAGCATTTGCTAAGTGCCATCCACAAATCTGTGCGTGAAGCCATTGACATGGCAGGCGTACAAGTTTCTTATGTGGGTCTGTCCTTTGCTAGCCCTTCCATGAAAGGCGAAAATGGCATTCATGATAAAATCATCACAGGACAACAGCCCACAGGTGGGGGCAAACTTGGGCGTAAGATAACGCATGATGATGTCCGAGATATTTTAAATGAAGCCAAAGCAAGATTGGGTCAAAAAGAGCATAAAGACGTTCAGCTGTGCCAGCAACGTTTTTGGCTCAATGACGACCAAGATGCCAAAGAAGTGGTGGGCATGCTCGCCAGTAAATTGACGGCAAGCTATCATCTCGTCAGCGTGCCTAGCATGTTCTATGCCCAAATCAAGGATTTGCTGACATCTAACAGCTTGGAAGTCCACCCCATGTTCTTTGATGGGATAGCCAGTAGTGAGTATGCGTTAAGTGCTGATGAAAAACAGCGTGGCGTGTGCTTTATTGACATCGGTGCGGCACTGACCAAGGTGTGTTTGTATCAAGAAGGTGTGTTGTTATATAGTCGCTGTCTGCCCGTGGGTGGGCAACTGGTGGACATGGACATCGCCAGCACGCTTGGGCTGACCTTGCTTGAAGCAGAATCTTTAAAGAAACATCACGGCTCAGCGAACGCCACTAAGCAAAGCAAAAGCGATTTTATTACCCTAAAAAAACGCCATCATGACAGTGAACTGACCGTGCATTTGTACAAACTTGCCAGCGTTATTGAAGCACGCTATCTGGCACTGCTACATGAGATTTTTGATGAGCTGACCGACAGGGGACTAGACCAGTTCATGGATATGGGCGTGGTGTTGGCTGGCGGTGGGGCGGACATGAGAGATTTGTCCAGCTTGATAGAAAGGCAGTTTGGCGTGAGCGTGCGTCAAATGGATATTAACACCAAAGTATCAGTACATACACAGATGATGAGTGATGAAAATATTGGTTTATTAAAAACACACCTGTCCGACCCTAAGTTGCACAGCATTTTGGGAGCACTCATGTATTATCAAAGTGAGCAGTATGCTCGTGATGAGCGTGGGCAATTTGGTGAGATGGACGGGCTTGGATTGTTTGGGCGTATCGGAAAAAGATGTCAATCATGGCTTGATAAGTTAAAAGAATTGTTATAAAACTTCCAACCGTTGTCCATTAAAGGCTTATTTCAAGCCAATCACTCACCCTGCTATTTAATATGGGGTGAATTGGTGTTATAATGTCAAAATATTTTCTATGTCACTATGATAAAAGAATTCGGAGAAACAAATGTCTAAATATGGTCTTGACACAGATGATGGTCAAGTAAATTACGGTAAAGCCCGTTTTATCGTGTTTGGTGTGGGCGGTGGTGGCGGTAATGCCGTGGAACATATGGTGCAAGAAGGTATTAATGGCGTGACGTTTGTTGCTGCCAATACTGACCGTACTGCCCTTGATAATCTGACCGTGCCACATAAGATTCAGCTTGGTTCAGAAGGTCTGGGTGCAGGTGGCAACCCCGAAGAAGGTCGCCGTTACGCCGAAGAAGACGAAGACGAAATCCACTCAATGTTAGATGGCTACAACATGGTGTTTATTACCGCAGGCATGGGCGGTGGCACAGGTACAGGTGCTGCTCCTGTGGTGGCTCGCATTGCCAAAGAGATGGGTATTTTGACCGTTGCTGTGGTGACCACGCCCTTTGACTTTGAAGGCAAAAAACGCATGAAGTCTGCCAAAGATGGTGTTAGCCAGCTGACAGAGTTGGTTGATGCCATCATCACCATTCCCAACCAAAAACTGTTAAAGATTTATAAGCAAATCTCTTTTACAGATGCCCTTAAAAAAGCCGATGATGTGCTTCTGCATGCGGTGAGTGGCTTGGTACAAATCGTGGATACGGCGGATAACGTAGTGATTAACACCGATTTTAGAGACGTGCGTACTGCCATGACTGCCAAAGGCTATGCGATGATGGGTATCGGTCGTGCCAGTGGTGATGACCGTGCCAGACAAGCTGCCGAGAAAGCCATTCGCTCGCCACTGCTTGATGACATTCGCCTTGAAAACGCCAAAGGGCTGTTGGTGAACATTACCGCAGCTGAGCTGATGATGAGTGAACCCGAAGAGATTGCCGAAGCGTTGTCATCGATTGCTGACCTAGAAGAAGGCAATATCTTCTATGGCTATGTCCAAGATGAGAGCATGGGCGATGAGATTCATGTCACGGTCATTGCCACAGGCTTGACCTTGGATGACCGTCCAAAAGTGACCATACAACAAGCCCCGATTCAGAACTTACAAACTGCTCCGGCAGGTCATGTCAGTGCTTTAGAGAGTCAGCAACAAGCACAGCAGGCTCAGCCACAGCAAGCTCCCCAGTCGGTGCAAGCACAGGCTCAGCCACAGACCGCCCCACAGGTTAAAACACGTATTGATGTGAATAGCTACCTAAAATCACAACAGCACAATAAGTAATATGCTCTTTGTGTAAACCCTGCCATTGGTGGGGTTTTGTTTTGTTTGACGGTAAAATGAGATAAATAATCTATGATAAAAGTGGACTTACACAGTCACAGCACCTGCTCTGATGGGACATTGACCCCTGCCCATGTAGTCAAATTGGCTCATGAGATGGGCATTGAGATTTTTGCCTTGACCGACCATGACACCACCGCTGGCATTGATGAAGCATGGCAGATGGCGGATGAGCTGGGCATGCGTTTGATTGATGGGGTGGAGATTAGTTGTCATCATCAGATGAATAGTGGCTATGGCAAAAATAAATCCACAACCAAGACCATTCATGTGGTCGCTCTTGATTTTAAGGATAAAGAACGATTAAATCACAAACTTAACCATTTACAAAACTCTCGGGAAACTCGTGGTCATGCCATTGTGGTAAAGATGGTAGGGATATTGACAGATATGGCGGATTTTGCCCATATTGATGAGCAAGCATTATGGCAAGCGGTGTTAGATAAGGCAAACGGCAATGCCAAAGCGGTAGGACGGGCTCATATCGCTTGCGTACTCTTTGAGATGGATGTGGTAAAGACGGTTCAGGAGGCTTTTGATAAATATCTGGCGGACAATAAGCCTGCCTACGTTGCCATTGATAGCCTAAGCATGGCACAGACGATTGCACTCATTCATGAGTGTGGTGGCATCTCGGTATTGGCTCACCCCACTCGTTATCACTTATCCGCCACTCGTGTGCGTAAGCTCATTGCTGACTTTGCCATGCTGGGCGGGCATGCGGTTGAACTACCCAGTCCTAGCGAGCCGACAGCTACCCGAGCGATGATAGACAGATGTGTGGCAGGGCATGGGCTCATGGTGTCGGTGGGGTCGGATTTTCACGGGGCAAACATGCCATGGCGAAAGCTCGGACAAGTCGCCACACCCAGAGCAGAGCAGGTGGGGGTGTGGGAGCGGTTTTAATGATTTTTAGTCAAATTCTCACACAAGGCAAACAGCACGCTGGTGGCAAAACTGCCAGTGGGCAACTCAAAGTTTAGCGTTAGACTGTCATCATGCCATTGCCAATTTAACTCATGAACCCTTAGGCGTAAAGGACGTTGAGCAAGTTTGACCCCGACTTTTAACAGTCCATTTTTGATAAGCTCAAATTCATCTTGTGCCAATACCGCCTGATAAATGCGTAGGCTCTCATCGGTATTTTTTGGCTCGCCCACTCCAAAAAGTGGGGCAGTGGGGTGAATGTCCTGCTCTGTCACTCGTCTGATGATTTCATTGTCAATGTCAGCACAAAAAATAGAACCTGTGCCGTCTAGGTTAAACACATCGCCTGCCACCGCCTTATCCCAACTGCCAAGCCGTACTCGCTCACTAAGTAGGGCATTAAACAGCACACTTCTGGCGGATGACACATATAGGCTGTGCTTGTCCATGTCTTTTTTAAAGGGCTTGTAAGGCTTGGCAGATGAGAGTATTTTTTCAAAAAAGGCTTTGGCTTGATTGATGTTATCGCCATCACGCCCAAAGCGTTGCTCGCCAAAATAGTTGGGTACGCCTGCCTGCCTGATGTGAGTAAGCTGTGCATTGATGGCGGATATCTCGCCTGTCACTTGTCTTAGCGTGATGGTAAAGGCATTTGCCTTGTGCGTGCCACGGTGTAGTTTTTTGTCATGCCAATGATGGACAATGAGTGTCAGACATTCACCCTCTTTTAGATACTCCTTGATGAATTCATCAAAATCTGTTGTGGGCAGACCACGCTTAGGCAGTCTTAGGCTAAACCATTGGTACGTTTGGGCATGACGGTCTTTTAATCCCGAGTAGCCAACATCACGTATGGAAATATTTGCCCAGTTTGCTAGCAGTTTGGCGACAAAAGCGGTATTCATGCCGACTTTACAGACATGCACCCACAAATGTTCGCCTTGACCACTAAAATCAACATCCATCAGCTCTTTGACGATAAAATCAGCAGGATAAGCCTTAAAATCAGCCGAGATGATGGCAGGGGTAAAAGGACGACGTGGGGCGTGATGAGTCATGATGGTGTTCTTTAATAATGATAAATTAAAAACGCCCAAGTAAAAACTCGGGCGTTGGTATTGTAGCATGTTTGGCGAGTATTGCCAATCATTTTGCCAATTGTTATCAGGGCAATCGCACTATATTTAATTTCTAGCAAATAAAATTATGTTTTTGAAGAAATTGGCAATTTTTAGACACAAATTATTTAAAAACTCACCAAACCAATTATATTTTGAATAATTTATTAAAAATATATTTAGATAAAATTAACTATAAATACTAAATTTGCTTGATTTTTAATCAATTTCATGTAAAATTTTGTAGTGCGATTGCCCTGCAGTTGTTATTCTACGATATGAACCGTGCGGTCGCCTTGGGGCTGTACAGGGCGGTTGTTGCCGTTGTAGAGCTTGGCAAGGGTATTTAGCTGTTCGCTGTCAGCAGTGATTGGCTTGGCTTGTAGTAGCCATTGTACTTGCTCTGAGCAAGGTGGGGTGGTGAGTGAGCCGTTATAGGCATAGGTGGGGCTGTTGGTGGGCATGATGGTGGCGATATTAAAGAATGATAATGTGCCTGTGTATTTACCATCTTTGGGTAGGTCGGTTAGGATTTTGCCAAGGTTGATGTTGGTTGCTCCTTTTTCTACCAATACGCCAATCACCGCCAGACCGCCATTGGCATTTTGATGAACAAAGTGAATCTCTAATGGATAAAACGCATTCATCACAGTGTGTTCGCTGGGTACGTGGTAGTGGAATTGTAGTAATTTATAGTCTACGCCATTGACGTTTAGGGTGTTTTTGTCGTCTTTGGCATTAAAAGAGATGGTGTGACCGTTATTGACCACTTCAAAGTCGCTGGCGGTGTAGTTAGGCGCTAAGTTAAAGTTGCCGTCGCCATCAGGGCGTGGCTTAACCACGGTGTCGATGTTGATGGGTGATTGTTCTTAACCTGTTTTACATAGGCGGTTTACTTCGATGTCGCCCCAGTTCTCTGGTGGTACGCTACTGACAGCATAGCCCCAATGTGCGTGGTCGTGATGATGGTGGTCGTGCCCGTGATGGTGGTCATGATGAGCGTGCCCATGAGTGTGGTGGTCGTGCTGTGCGTGTTGGGTGGTGGTACAAGCAGACAGAGCTAAGGCAAGTACGCTGATGGCAAGAGTAGGCTTAACATGATGTGTCCTATGAGATGAAATTAAGGGAATAAACAGTCGTGCATTAAAATGCTAAATGGCATTATAGCCCAAATTTTGCCTGTATGTTCCGTTTAACCCATAAAAAAGACATCTCGTAACTTTATAGCAATAAATAGAGGTAAAAATGTTACTATATATCAATTATTTATAAAAATCATGAATGATAAAACAGCTTTTTTGGCAAATAACCAATCACAATCTCGTCCGCCACATCATCATCGCACGGCTCTATTTGTAGGGCGTATTTGGCTTTAAACTCGTCATTTAACACGTCCGACACCTTGTGAATGTCGTCAATGTCCACGCCATGTTTGTCATCAATGTGCGACACCGCACGCCCACCTGCATCAAATTCTTGATAAAAAGTGCTTTGTTTGGCAAGGCTTATCGCCCCTGCTATGTCATGAGCGACCACCAAAAGTTTGTGATGAAACTCTTCAAATTCGCCTGCCTTATAACCACCCATGTTAATAAAGTACAAGTGTAGCCCATTATCCACAAACGTCTCACGCTCCACCACTCGCACCCGATAGCCACCGACACGGCTCACTGTACGATAAGCGTCAATGTGCCAAATATCCTTGATGTCCGCCCATGCCTTTTCAAAATGGGGAATCAGCTCTGCCACACTCTTGCCAATACCAAAAAAGATGTCGTGCTGTTCTATGAGTCGCCCTTTTGGGGTTGCTCCGAGTTTTATCATATATAGGTGCATATTTTTGCCTTTTTAAATGGATTTATCGCTGGGGCATGTTGAACATTGACAGCATTTTTATAAAATAAGATGAAAGTTTAAAACTTCAAACCCCACTCTTAACTTTATGCAAGTGATTGATTTGTCAAGGGAAAAATTATAATTTACCCCCATAATCCAAAAAATAATTATCAAATAATCAATAAGTTATCATTTTAAGTTGAGCGTGAAGTAGCTTTAATCAATTTTTCATGCAAAAACATCATTTTATTTTTGCAGTATTTCTAAATTTAAATTGTGTTATAAAGGGCAGGCACGCCCTAATAATCAGTAAACACAAAGCAATGACTGATAATGATAATTAAGCGGAAAATGGCATAAAGCAGTTTAAGCATGTTTGTCAATTAGATAGAACACAGTCCAAATTTTATCATAGTTAAGGCTAAGTCTGTAAGATTTGCCATAAAATGACAAAACCGCCCAAGCTGAGCGGTTTTGTTTGTATGGATGTTAGCTGTCTTGTCTGTCATTTTGACGCAGACGCTCTTCCCAGAATGTGGCATTTTTGATACCAAATTTGGCAGGGTCAAAGGTAATACGCTGACCCGATTTACGCTGTGCTTCATAGTCGGCAAGCATTCGCATGGTAACCCGAGACCCCATAAAGAACATAATCAAGATACCGATGATGTTCAGCCATGCAGTCATGCCCACGCCCACATCGCCCCATGCCCAAATAGCACCAGCACTGTTCAACGCACCATAGCCCACCATGATAAGAATGATGATTTTGGCAATCATTAACCCTGTTTTTTGAGCTTGTTTGCCCAAAAATCTTGACAAATACACCACGTTAATCTCAGCAATGTGATAGTATGCCAAAATCGTGGTAAAGGCGAAGAAGAAGATGGCAACAGCAATAAAGTAATTACCAAACGCCCCAAAAGTCGTCTCGAGTGCCATCTGAGTAAAGGCAGGTGTGCCAATCTCAACGCCAGCATCGATATTTTGGACGATGAACTGCCCTGTTTCAAGCGTGCCTTGGACGTTGTAAGTTCCCATGGTCAAAATCATAAAGGCAGTTGCCGTACACACAATAAGCGTATCCACATAAACAGAGAACGCCTGTACAAGACCTTGCTGAGATGGGTGGTCTACTTCGGCAGCCCCCGAGTGGTGTGGGCCTGTACCTTGACCAGCTTCGTTGGAATAAACGCCACGCTTGACACCCCAGCCAATCGCCGCCCCAAAACCTGCCATTGGGTTGAAGATATCGCCCATGATAAGCCCAAAGACCGCAGGGATTTTGTCAAGGTTCATGACCATGATAAGCAGGGCAAGCACAATGTAGCCGACCGCCATAAATGGCACGACAATCTCAGCAAAGCTTGCAATACGCTTGATACCGCCTAGGATAATCACGCCCACCGCCACAACAACAACCGCCATGACAGCGATGCGTAGCGTGCCGACTTCTAGCCCTAAGAAATTAACCAAATTGCCTTCGCCTGTGATGCGAGTTACCGCACTGGCAACGCCATTGGCTTGCACCCCTGGCAAAAACACGCCACAGGAGATAATCATCGCCACGGCAAAGAGTATGGCGTACCATTTTTGTCCCAAGCCTTTTTCAAAATAATAGGCAGGGCCGCCACGGTATTGCCCTGTGATGGGGTCTCGCTCTTTGTAGATTTGTGATAATGTACTCTCAGCGTAAGCGGTGGACGCTCCCAAAAATGCCACCACCCACATCCAAAATACCGCCGAAGGACCACCAAAGCCGATGGCAGCCGCCACCCCTGCAATGTTACCCACGCCCACACGGTTGGCAAGTGCCACCACAAATGCCTGAAAGGACGAAATCCCGTCATCGCTTTTGGTTTTGTTAAATACAAGGCGTACCATCTCGCCAAACAGACGCAACTGCACAAAACGGGTCATGATGGAATAAAATAGCCCTGCCCCAAGACACAGATAAATCAAGGCAGGACTCCAAATAATCCCGTTTAGCCAATTAACAATCTCATTCATAGTCATCGCTCCCTATGCGTTTGCAATCATGACAAATAAAAAGTAAAATAAAATTAACTCTCAGCTTAGCCGATTGATTGATTTGGTAGAACAAACCGCAAGCATTTTGTCTGTCTCGTTGAAAAATCAAAAATTATCAATCAATGAACATTTTAAGCCGAGCTAAGATACGTTAAATAAAAAATTGGTAGTAGTCTAAAAAGTATGCTGAACTAGGTTTTCCGTTCGCCCTGAGCCTGTCGAAGGGTAGGAAAACCGTTAGGTTTCCCAAGCTCACCACGAACGGTTTTCCTTGTAGCATACTTTTTGAACCAGAGCCAAAAAATTTAAGTGTTCACAATTTGCCATACTTTTTTAAAAAAATCTACAATTTTTTAATGTTTTTTACAATTTTTTGGTTTTATTAAGTTTTTTTGTTGCTATTTTTAAGATAAATTTAATATAAAATGACGGCAAAAAACTTTGTAAATTCCAACTATTTAAAGGCAAGCTACATTTTTTTACTTGCATTTGACAGACAAATCTTTATTATAAGCATAACTTTTTATTTTATATTCAAAAGGCAATTTATGAAAAAACTCATCACATCAGCCCTGCTTGCCAGTACTTTGACCCTATCAGGTTGTGGTTATAATAACTTGCAAGCCCTAGACGAAGACACTAACGCCAAATGGTCGGAAGTGGTGAACCAATACCAACGCCGTGCCGACCTTGTGCCAAACCTTGTGGCGGTGGTGGAGCGTTATGCCGAACACGAAAAAGAAGTCTTGACCGAAGTCGCCCAAGCCCGCTCTCGTGTTGGTAGCGTTCAGCTGACCCCTGAGACCCTAAACGACCCCAACGCCATGAAACAATACCAAGAAGCCCAAGCAGGCATGACATCTGCCTTATCACGGCTGATGATGGTCACCGAAAACTACCCACAGCTCAAAGCGGACGGTATGTTCCAAGACCTACAAGCTCAGCTAGAAGGCACCGAAAACCGCATTACGGTCGCTCGTAACAACTATATTCAAAGCGTGCAAGGCTATAACACAACGGTTCGCCAGTTCCCAACCAACCTAACCGCCAAAGTGTTTGGTATGCAGACCAAAGCCAATTTTAGCGTGGAAAATGAGCAAGCCATTAGCACCGCCCCAACGGTCAATTTTGGCAATAATAGCAATAATGCCAATACAGGTTCGGCAACAGCAGGGGCAAATTCAGGTTCGGCAACCGCCACAGCTCAATAACCTTGCGTGTTTTGTAGCAACTGTATTCCA
>NZ_MXAN01000107.1 GCF_002027545.1 Moraxella lacunata | reverse complement strand
CTTTTGGGGTGCGGTTCAGTTTTTGCATTCCCTTTTTGATAATAGGTAATTTTCCCAACTTTCCTAATTTTCCCAATGTATTGCAAAGCGTCCAAAACAGACCCTTTTAGCCTTTAATGTGTTTGTTGAGCCATCTTTATGAAGAATAAAGCCTTATTTTTTATGGGGATTTTTTTGATTAAAAACTCATCAATGTTACAAAAATCTTGTTAAATATGGCTGGATTTTTAAAAAATTGATTGGCATGGGTCAATTTTTGGGGTAAAATTATCCATTTTTTTACGTCTGTAAAAATCATCCAAAGATTGCCATTTCGGTCAATCATATTTTAATTCGGAGTTGATAGCTTAATCAAATCTCAAACACGCCCGCTAACAGATTTTATCTGCCAAAAGTACGTTTGATAACAGTATTAGCACCCCAACGCCTTTTCTCTGTTTTGCGTTTACGCACGCTTTTGGAGGACTCTACGTTGAGTACACCTGTTACTACCCAAGCTGCAAAATTGCGGCGAAATCTTGGTCTGTGGCACGTCATCATCATTGGTTTGGCTTATATTCAGCCGATGACATTGCTTGACACTTTTGGTATGGTTTCCCGTGATAGCGGTGGACATGTGCCGATGTCTTATCTTTTTGCATTATTTGCCATCTTGCTTACATCAATCAGCTATGGGCATATGATTCGTGCCTATCCATCATCAGGTTCAGCATATACTTATACACAAAAATCAATTAACCCATCCATGGGGTTTATGGTTGGCTGGTCAAGTTGGCTTGATTATTTGCTCTCGCCTATGGTAAATATCATCCTTGCTGTGCTGTATCTTGAGGCGTTATTTCCGATGGTCAATCATTGGGTTTGGGTGATTGGTCTAACAGGGCTGATGACGGTGGTTAATATCTTTGGCTCAAAAACCGTCGCCTACTTTAACAGTTGGATTGTGGCGGTACAGTTATTGGTAATCGCTGTTTTTACCTATCTGATTTATAGCAAATTACAAATGGCACAGTATGCCGCCAATACTAACCCAGAGGATATCTATGAACTTTGGAGTTTAAAGCCATTTTGGAGTGAGATGACTTCGGTGGGGGCGTTAATTACAGGTGCGACCATTTTATGTTTCTCATTCACAGGCTTTGATTCTATTTCTAGTCTTGCTGAGGAAACCAAAGATGTTAAAAATACCTTGCCAAAAGCGATGATTTTGACAACGCTAATTGCAGGTGCGGTGTTCGTTGTCAGTGCTTACTTTATGCAAACCTATTTACCGAGCGACCCTAAGCTGTATTTTGAAGCGGTGGATGAGACCCAAGCAGAAATATTGTTGCTTGTGGGCGGTTCGGCATTTCAATCGATTGTGTTAGGCTTTGCTATTGTAACAGTGATGGCATCTGGCATCTCTGCCCATGCTGGCGTGTCTCGCCTTATGTATGTGATGGGTCGTGATGGCGTGATTAGTAAAAAAGTCTTTGGTCAGCTAAGCCCCAAATTTTTAACGCCTGTTAATAACATTCTAATTGCAGGTGGTGTGGCTTTGACCGCAGGTTTTATCAAATTAGAGACCGTTGTTAATTTGATCAGTTTTGGTGCATTGACGGCATTTAGCTTTGTTAACTTATCGGTCATTTTTCGCTATGCACTGCGTGATAAAATGGTTAAAACACCCAAACAAATCATCAGCTATGTTGTTGTGCCTGTGATTGGCTTTATCAGCATTTTTCTGATGTGGTTGGAAGTGGATGGCATTACCTTTGCTGTGGGTCTGTTTTGGGCGTTGCTGGGTTTTATCTGGCTTGGTATTAAGACAAGTGGTTTTAAAAAGCCCATGCCACAATACAAAGAAGAAGATGTATAATTCTTTGGTTAATTATAAAATCCCGTCTTATGGCGGGATTTTTTGTTATCGTAATTTAATCAGTATTATCTAGCAGTCATTATGCTAGGCAGGTTTGGGGCAAAACCTAAAACCAACTGCCGTCCGTACTCATGCCTGCACATTTGCCGTTGTCTGACAGCTTATTTTTGATAAGTGCCAATATCGGTTGCCATTGCCCTTTGGCGTCTTGGTAGGGCTTTTGCGTTTTGTCAAAAATGGTCAGGGCGTCATCGGCAAGCTGAGCATAGGCACTTTTTTCACTGATATAAGCCAAAGGACGTTGCCCTATCTCATCAAATATCGCCAACAGTTTATCGCTCGGCACGCTCCCATCCATGAGCTGTGGACGTATGCGGTTGGCGATGAGATGAACGTCCACTTTGCCTTTTCTGATTCGCTTGATGTCGGCGATATTTTTTAAAAATCGCTTGGTGCTGTCTATGTCAAAAAAGGACGGCAATACTGGCACAAACATCAAATCACACTCACCAATAAGCCGTTCGGCACGCTCACCTGCCACCGCCCCTGGGGCGTCGATGATGAGAACATCGGGCTTGGCTTTATCTATCTTTTTGGGCAAATCGCCGATGTCGTCACTGTCTCGCCAGTCAATGCCTATGATGGGCATGACGTCATTGGGGCGATATTTTAAAAAACGTAAGGCAGATTTTTGGGGGTCAGCGTCTGCGATGGCGACCCGATAGCCTTCATGAGCCAAAACGACAGCAAGGGTCAGACTGATTGACGTCTTGCCACAGCCCCCTTTTTGGTTGGCGGTGAGAATGGTGAGCATGCATTAATCCTTAATTGTCGTGTGGTTATTAGTGATGAATGATTGTACCGAAAATTAGGGGTAAATGCAATGCAAGAATAGGATAATAAACCCAATAACATCACACCAAAGGCGGTGTTAATGGCTTAATCAGCTTGGGCGTGAGAGTGGGAGCTTGCTCATCGCTAGCGGGGACGATGTCTGTCTCGTCGTCTGTCTGTGGCGATGACTTGACCGCAGTGTCTTTGTTGATGTCTTGGTTGGTATTTTTGTCAGTATCTAGGGTAACATCTAGGGTGTAGAGTTTTGGCAAGTCTAGCATTTGCACGACAAAGGCATATTTTAAGGTGTTTCTGTCGCCCAGATAACGCTGATAAAAGCTAGAATTTAACAGCCCTGCCCCGCCTTGCCCCAACGCCCAAATACTTGCCAAAAAATCTCGGGTCGCCATGGTGCTGTTCTGCTCGGACAGATATCGCTCGGCAATCTCATAAATGCGTTTCATGCGTTCACGGCGAATCTTATACAGCTCACCGAACAGGCGGTTTAGCCCCGACGCTGTTGATGACAATTTGTCTTCTAGGTGGTGAAACATCATCGCTCGCTGTGGGCGCAAAAGCAGTTGCAATACCATGCGAGCCACGCCTGCCCCCGCCCCATCATCAATGGCATTCATCTCATACAGGCGTTTTTCGTACTCTATGAGCAGTCGTAGCAGTAGTTCATCCTTACTCACAAAATGCTTGTACAACGTCCCCTTTGCCAAATCCAAATGACGTGCCAAACTGTCCAAGGTCAAATCATAATCGCCTGATTCTAATAACAACTGTTCAGCAGTCGCCAAAATCTGCCGTTCTCGGTGCTCAAACTGTTCTTTACGACTGCTCATGTCTTTATTCCCTGAGTGGGCAAAAAATGTAAAATCTTCTCAATTATAACAAAATTTTAAACATTGTGAAATATTTTAAAACCATCCATCCCATCTAGCGCCATTCATTCCCAAAATTTTGATAAAAAATTATTAAAAAACAATCACTTCTTATTGCTTAACAAATGTTCATTTTTAATAAATTTTTGTGTATGGGTGTTCACATCCTTGGTAAATTCATGTATAATAGTGCACCAAAACAGGCAACACAGGAAAACACCATGACTGCCAAACATAACCCCCAAGATTTTGAAAATCCCCCCATTAACTGGGTGCCTGCTGTCTTTCTCATCAGCACACCCTTGCTCGCCTTGATTTTGGTGCCGTGGTATCTGTGGACGCATGACACCAGCCCTGCTCTGTGGATTGCCTTTTCGCTGTTTATGGCATGGACAGGGCTGTCTATTACCGCAGGCTATCATCGCTTATTTGCCCATAAATCCTATGAAGCTCACCCCGTTGTCAAATATTTTTTGCTTATCGGAGCGACGTTGGCGGTGCAAAGCTCTGCCTTTGACTGGTGTTCAGGGCACCGTGTCCATCACCGCCATGTCGATGATGAATATGATGACCCCTACTCGGCACGTCGTGGTTTTTGGTTTAGCCACATGCAGTGGATGTTAAAAAAATACCCCAGCGGTCAATACGACTACAAAAACATCCCCGACCTAAAAAAAGACAAGGTACTGGTACACCAACATGAGCATTATGGGCTGTGGGTGCTACTGACCAATGTCATCATCCTAAGTGCTGTCGGGCTTATCATTGGCGACATGCTTGGGGCGTTTATCATCGTGGGGCTACTGCGTATGGTGCTGACCCATCATTTTACCTTTTTTATCAACTCGCTATGCCACATGTTCGGCACACGCCCTTATACCGATGAAAACACCGCCCGTGACAACCCGATTTTAGCGATTTTTACTTGGGGTGAAGGCTATCATAACTACCATCATTATTTCCAATACGACTATCGCAATGGGGTTAAATGGTGGCAATACGACCCAACCAAATGGCTCATCGCCGGCTTATCCAAAATCGGTCTTGCCAAAGAGCTAAAAACCGTCGATGACCTAACCATCAAACATGCTGAAGTCACCATGCAGTTTAAACGTGCCGAAGCCCGCATTGCAGGTGGGGATTTGTCCTTGGATGACAAGCTCATGTTATTTAAAGATAAAATCAGTGCCGAATACGACGCCTTTACCAATACCGTGGAAGAATGGCACGCCCTAAAAGCCAAATCCATGGAGCTAAAACGCACCGAATTTGCTAACCGCTTGCATGAAGCTGATGAATACCTAAAAGAACAGTTCGCCCAAGTGGAACAAAAAATCCGTAACCACAGCGAACGTGTAGAACAAGCCTTTATGCAATTAAAAGGCAAGACTGTTAAGGGTTGATTGGGCAGATTAATCCATTAAGAGAGTAAATTTAGGTTTACTCTCTTTTTAGGGCGTGCCTGCCTTTTGTTATTTGTAATTAAAAATGAGAAAAATCGAATGCACCCTAAATGATTATTTGCAACTAGTTAAAAATAAGGGTATAATACCAAAATCCCCATTGTGCCGATGTTGCGATAGCTCTTGTTGGGTATCTCTCATCATTTCTGGAATGGGGCTGGTGTCAGCTACCCAGTGCTACGTAATTGGTGAAAGCTACCGTAAGTGCTATTAAAAGAGCCTATGTCTAGGCTCTTTTTTATATTACAATCAAGGCAGATTGTCATCTTATCACATCAAAATCTGCCGTTTACCGCCATTATCCATTGGACTGACCAATCCTGCTTCTTCCATCATGTCCACGATACGAGCAGCACGGTTGTAGCCAATGCCCAGCTTACGCTGAATGCTGGATATGGAGACTTTACGACTTTCCATGACAAAAGTCACTGCCTGATGATAATATTCATCATCACCGCCCTTGCCCAGTCCATCGCCCGACCCTTCGCCTTCAAAAGTGTAGCTGTTTGACAGGTCGATATAGTCAGGGCTGCCACGCTCACGCCACGCATCACAAACACGGTTCACTTCATCATCATCCACATACGCCCCATGTACACGGCGTGGGGTGTTCTCGCCTGGCCCGATGAACATCATGTCGCCATTGCCCAGCATGTTCTCAGCTCCACCTTCTTCGATGATGGTACGACTGTCCACCTTTGAGTTCACTCGTAGGGCGACACGGGACGGGATATTCGCCTTAATCAGACCTGTAACGACATTTACCGTTGGACGCTGAGTGGCAAGCACCAGGTGAATGCCAGCGGCACGAGCCTTTTGGGCAAGGCGGACAATCGGCTCTTCGGCAGTTTTGCCCAGTTGCATAATCATGTCAGCAAATTCATCCGCCACGATGACGATGAGTGGCAAAGGTTTGAGTTTAGGGGCGGTCTTGATGCTGACATTTTCGTCCGCTCGCCACAAGGGGTCAAATATCGGCTCGCCTGACATCTCAGCTTGCACCACTTTTTTGTTAAATTCTGAGATTTTACGCACACGCAGTAAGCTCATGAGCTGATAACGCCGTTCCATCTCGCTCACACACCACGTCAGGGCGGCGGTCGCTTCGGTCATGTCAGTAATCACAGGCGTAAGCAGGTGCGGTATGTCGCCATAGTTGGCAAGTTCTAGCTGCTTGGGGTCAATCATGACCAGTTTTAGCTCATCAGGGGTGTACTTAAAGAGCATGGAGAGTAAGATGGAGTTTACAAAAACTGATTTGCCCGAGCCTGTCGTGCCTGCCACCAGCATGTGCGGGGCTTTGGCAAGGTCGGCAATGACCACCTTACCGCCGATGTCTTTGCCGATGGCGACACCGATTTGCTTGTCAGGGTTTTTATAATCAGGCGTATCTAGCAGTTCGATGAGTCGCACCATCTCTCGCTTTTTGTTGGGCACTTCAATGCCGATATAAGGCTTGCCTGGTATGACTTCGACCACACGCAGGCTCGCCATAGAAAGCGACCGTGCCAAATCCTGTGCCGCTCCTGTGACTCGGCTTGCCTTAATCCCTGCCGCCAGCTCCACTTCAAAGCGAGTTACCACGGGTCCGACCATGGCACTGACCACGGTTGCCTTGATGTTAAACTCTCTTAATTTAATCTCCAAAAGCTCAGATAACTGTTGTAGCTCTCGCTCAGTATAGCTAGGCTGCTTATTTGCATCGGGTTTGTCTAGGATGGACAGCTCAGGGATGGGCGATAGGCTCATGCGATGGGTGAGCGTGTCCATCGCTCGTGAGCGTGGCGGAGCTGACGTGTCCACGTCTTTGTCCGTGCTTATGTCGGTGTCCTTATCCGTGCCTTTAAAATGTGCCTGTTTTGGGGTCTGTGCCACAGGCAAGGGTCTTTTGGGGGTAAAGTTATCAGGGTGTAGCGGGGGAGTTGTGCTGTCTGTTGTATGCCTTGATGTCACATGCCCTGTCTTATTGTCCAAGCCATCTTCGCTTTTGGCATTTGCTTTATCATCCTTGTTGTTTTCGTTATCATCAAGGGACTTGTCATTGGTGCCCCCCAAGTCCAGTAGGCTCTCGGACAAATCCGCCCAATCATCAGCGAACACGTCATCACGGCTGATGTGTTTGGTTTGATTGGTTTGGCTATTTTGATAAACAAAATCAATCTCATCTTCATCGTCAAGTGCCACATCAAAATCTGTCACATCGCCGTGATGGGCCTTGTTGGTGTTACCACTTTCAGTTGGTTTGACTGATGGTGGTTGTGATGGAAGTGTATCAAGCGTGCTGGTGTTGTCAGCCGTGTTGATGATGGTGAGTTTGCTTTTGGGTGGGATCTTGGCAATATCATCAGAATCATGATTTAAAATGTCAATGAGTTCATCGTCATTCATGGATTCTAACGGCTTTGTGTGATTTTTGTAAAAATCATCCGATGGCTGACTGCTTGGCTGATTGACATCCAGCGTAAGATTGTCCACTTTTAGCACCACTTCATCGGCATGAATCTCCACACGATTTGCTTGTGGTTCTTTGTCTTGCTTGTCCTGTTGGATGTTTGCTAATATCTCATCACGCAGTCCTGATGTCTGCAAAAACTCTGATAAGTTGTCGTTGGGCAGGTGAGTGGACGTGTGTGCAGGCGTGTCATTTTCTATGACTTCAAAGAGTGCATCATTGTCTCCAGATGGCTCGGCGGGCTTGGTGTGAGTGGGGGACTTGTTGTTGTCCAGCCAATTCATGAAATGACCAAATAGCAACGCAGGACGCACTTCAAAGACCAATGTCGTCACGATGGTGGTGATGATAAGTAAAAATAAGACACTGACGATGTTGCCAAATTGAAACACCAAGCCTTGATACAACTCAAAACCGACCACACCCCCCGTCGTCAGCCCAGTGTTGTGCTCACCTGCCACCCCGTAGCTTGCCAATAATCCACTGATGCAAACAAGCAAAAAGCCATACGCAAGTACCCGAAGTTGCCACATGACCTGCGACTGTCGCCACCACAAAAGTGCCAGTTCGTAGACCATGACCGGCACCAGCCACCATGCCCCATGACCAAAAAACACATGTAAAATATCCGCGACCCAAGCCCCAAGACGACCACCGACGTTGGTGATTTGCTCTCGTGTGCCGACATGTGACCATGCGGGGTCTAGGGTGTTGTATGATAACAAAGACAAAAACAAAAACCCAAGTACCATCGTGCCAAACACGCTAAAAAACAGACGTTTGATGATGGGCATTTGGCTGATGAACTCGGCGATTTTTTGATTTTGTAGTATTTTTTTCATGATTGGGTTTAGAGCTAGGATGGCTTGGATTTTAAGCCGTCTATTATATCGGATAATGGCAGGGTTTATCAAAATTTTTTATGATGGTTTGTGATGGATAAAAATAGAGCGTGTGATTTTGGTGGTGTGATAAGTGTTTTGTTATGATAATGCATTTATGATTTGTATTTTAAATAGGGCGTGCCTGTCCTTTACAATACAATTTGGGCGTGTTGAACTTTGGTATTTGCCATGAAAAATAGGGGAAATCGCACGTTTTTCAAGGAAAAAACGCAGGTTGATAGTTATTCTATCAGACAAGTTTTTGACGCAAAAAACAAGATTTAGCCATTTTTCATGCAAAAATTGATTGA
>NZ_MXAN01000106.1 GCF_002027545.1 Moraxella lacunata | reverse complement strand
TGGTGCTTGGGTTTATAAATGCAACATCAAACTTTGCTTTGCTGATGTCTATGCCAATATAGTGTATCATCTGTCTCTTGCCTTGTTTATGCAGTGTCTGTTTTAATAAACGCACTTAGATACCATTTAGAGTTTAAGATGACAAGCAAAGGACACCATCTGAGCACCAGTGTTAAGACACTAAGGGCGAACCCGTGTTCTCTTTGCTTGTATAACCCAACAACATTCTAGCAGATAATCTAGGTTTGGTGTTGGGTTGATACAAGGGCGAACGGTTTTTGTAGTAAAATTCAATTTTGTTGGCTGTAAATACCCTAGTCCCAACTTACATCCAGCCAACTTGATATCTACCACGGGTTTGTAGGGGTGTGCTGAGCACACCCTTTGATGACATTACTACACAAGGCGTGCACAGTACGCCCCTATATCCAAACATCATTGTGTTTGTAGTAATTTTAAAGTTTCTTGGATGTATATAAGCGACTGATTTGTCAAGGGCGAATTGCAATTCGCCTCTACCACTCAAAAATAATTTATTGAATAATCAATAGGTTGTAATTTTAAGTTGAGATTGGGGTATAAATTCAATGACGTGTGGGAATAGGGGCATGCTAGGCACACCCCTTGATGGCGGACAATCAGTATTAAGCCAATTTAATCTTGTCTTTTAACAAAAACTCCATCAGTGCTTTTTGGGCGTGCAAGCGGTTTTCTGCTTCGTCCCACACGACCGAACGGGGGTCATCTAGTAGGTCATGGCTTATCTCTTCGCCACGATGAGCAGGCAGGCAGTGCATAAATAGCATGTCTTTATCGGCGGTATCTAGTAGCTTAGGCGTGATTTGAAAGCCTGTAAAATCGGCTTCACGTTTTTTCTGCTCAGCTTCTTGTCCCATGCTTGCCCATACGTCTGTAACCACAAGGTGCGAACCTTTAACCGCATCGGCAACACTATTGGTCAAAGTCAAGCGATGAGCGTATCGGGTGGTAAGTTCATTATTTGGCTCATAGCCTTTTGGTGTGGCGATGTTAAGATGAAAATCAAACTGCTCGGACGCTAAGATGTATGAGTTGCACATATTATTACCGTCGCCAACCCATGTTACCGTTTTGCCTTTGATGTCGCCTTTGTGTTCAAAAAAGGTCTGCATGTCGGCAAGCAGTTGGCAGGGGTGGTAATCGTCGGTCAAGGCGTTGATGACTGGCACGGACGAGTGTTTGGCAAAGGTCTGCACACGCTCATGGGCAAATGTGCGAATCATCACAATGTCGGTCATGGAGCTAATCACACGTGCCGAATCTTCTATCGGTTCGCCACGCCCAAGCTGAGTATCATTGGGTGACAAAAAAAGTGCTTGACCACCAAATTGCCCCATGCCTGTCTCAAAGGAGATGCGGGTACGAGTGCTAGATTTTTCAAAAATCATGGCAAGAGTACGACCAACAAAAGGACGATAAATCTCGCCTTTGTGTTGCATTTGGCGAAGTTCACTGGCACGATTGATGACCGTGCGAAGTTCGTCTTTGGATAGGTCAAGTAATGTTAAAAAATGGCGAACGCTCATAAAAATCCTTATTGCAATTATGGAAAAATAAAGGCATGAGTATAACAAATCTTTTTATAAAAATGCAATGCCTTAACCGATTTTATTGGTAAATACACCCAACGCCCCACTCTCAACTTTATATAAGTGATTGGTTTATCAAGGGCGAATTGCAATTCGCCCCTTGTATTATAATACCTAAAACAAAACCCCATTATAAGCAACCATAATGGGG
>NZ_MXAN01000105.1 GCF_002027545.1 Moraxella lacunata | reverse complement strand
ATTAGGGTTAATACAACCACTTGCAACAACCTAACCTTTAATCTTATGTCTAAGATTTGGGGGTCGGTTCAAGGTGAGCGGTGCTCTCTTTCCAGTATTTACCAATCAAAGATTATTTATCATTTTTCACTTCGGTAAACTCAGCATCTACCACGCCGTCATCGGCAGGTTTGGCTTGCTGTGCTTGACCTGCGTCTGCACCGCCTTGCTCTTGGCTATAAATCTTGGTGCCGATTGGCAAGAATGCGTTATCAAGGGCTTCTAGCTTGGCTTTGATTGCGTCCACGTCATCTTCTTTGGTCGCAAGTTCTAGCTCACTGATTGCCGTTTCTACCGCTTGTTTTTCTTCATCGGTCGCTTTATCGCCGTTTTCTTTTAGGGCTTTTTGTACCCCTGCGATACGTCCGTCCGCTTCGTTACGCACGCCCGCAAGCTCGGCAAACTTCTTATCCGCTTCGGCATTGGCTTCGGCATCACGCACCATTTGTTCAATCTCTTCGTCCGTCAAACCGCTGTCGGCTTTGATTTGGATAGATTGTGATTTGCCCGTTCCCTTGTCCTTAGCAGAGATGTTCATGATACCGTCTGCGTTGATGTCAAAGGTAACTTCAATCTGTGGCACGCCACGGGGTGCAGGCGGAATGTCGGTTAGGTCAAAGTTGCCCAAAAGTTTGTTTTGGTTGGCAATCTTACGCTCGCCTTGATACACCTGAATGCTGACGGCAGGTTGGTTGTCGGCAGCGGTTGAGAACACTTGTGATTTTTTGGTAGGAATCATCGTGTTTTTCTCAATGATTGCCGTCATCACGCCACCCATGGTCTCAATGCCTAGGGTCAATGGAGTTACGTCAAGTAGCAACACGTCTTTTTTGTCGCCAGAGAGTACTGCACCTTGGATAGCAGCACCGATTGCCACCGCTTCATCAGGGTTCACGTCTTTTCTTGGCTCTTTGCCAAAAAATTCTTGCACTTTTTGCTGAACCAGTGGCATACGGCTTTGACCACCCACCAAAATCACGTCATCAATGTCGGAAGCCGACAGACCTGCGTCTTCTAGGGCGATTTTACATGGGGCAATCGTGCGAGCCACCAGCTCTTCGGTCAAGGCTTCTAGTTTGGCACGGCTGATTGTTACCACCAAGTGCTTAGGGCCTGTGGCATCTGCGGTGATGTACGGCAAGTTTACTTCGGTAGATGTTGAGCTTGACAGTTCAATTTTGGCTTTTTCGGCAGCTTCTTTTAGGCGTTGCATGGCTAGCGGGTCGCCTTTTAGATTGACGTTTTGCTCTTTTTTGAACTCGTCCACAAGGTAGTCAATCAAAGCAATGTCAAAGTCTTCACCGCCTAGGAACGTATCGCCGTTGGTAGATAGCACTTCAAACTGCTGTTCGCCGTCCACGTCCGCAATCTCAATGATAGACACGTCAAAGGTACCACCACCTAAGTCATAGACAGCAATGGTGCGGTCGCCTTCTTTTTTGTCAAGACCAAAGGCAAGGGCGGCAGCGGTTGGCTCGTTGATGATACGCTTAACATCAAGCCCTGCGATACGTCCTGCGTCTTTTGTGGCTTGACGCTGGGCATCGTTAAAGTAAGCAGGGACGGTAACCACCGCTTCGGTTACGGTTTCGCCAAGATAATCTTCGGCGGTTTTTTTCATTTTTTTCAAAACTTCAGCAGAGATTTGTGGCGGTGCTTGTTTTTTACCGTTCACTTCCACCCACGCATCGCCATTGTCGGCCTTGACGATTTTGTAAGGCACAAGACCGATGTCTTTTTGAACCGCTTGTTCGTCATAACGGCGACCGATAAGACGTTTTACGGCAAATAGGGTGTTTTGTGGGTTGGTAACTGCTTGGCGTTTGGCAGATTGACCAACTAGGGTCTCACCGTCTTTGAATGCCACGATAGAAGGCGTGGTTCTGGCACCTTCTGCGTTCTCAATGACTTTGACGTTGCCATTTTCTAGGACTGCCACACAAGAGTTGGTTGTACCTAAGTCAATACCGATAACTTTACCCATGATTTTTCTCCGATTTGTTAAGTGAATTTTTGGCAAGTTGATAAATTAAAAACTGTTCAAGTGAGCTTGTTAAGCTTGTTGGTTTTAAATTTGGTTTTGCCAAACTTGCTGTGTTATATTTGTGTCAAATTTGGATTTTCAAGAGAAAATTTGACAAATTTTTTAAAAAATTTTTTGTAAAAATTTTGTTTTAAGCCATTGAAATTTAAAACAAAATCCATAGGCGTTGATAAAATTTTACCTATGTGTTTTTTATGATTTTCCCAGTAGGGGCGAATTGCAATTCGCCCACATAGGCACAAAATCAAATGTGGTAGTAGTCTAGAAAGTATGCTGAACTAGGTTTTCCGTTCACCCTGAGCTTGTCGAAGGGTAGGAAAACCGTTATGGTTCGACAAGCTCACCACGAACGGTTTTCCTTGTAGCATACTTTTTGAACCAGAGCCATCAAACGTTTAAGGGCAAGGCTATGCCCCCACCAATACCATTGCAGGGCGTAACGTACGTTCATTTAGCGTATAACCCTTTTGCAATACTTGCCCAATGGTGTCCTTTTCGGCATCAGGGAAAATACCCACCGCTTCGTGCAAATCAGGGTTGAAACTCTCGCCAATCTCGCCCACGGCAACCACGCCATTACGTTCTAGGACGCTAAGCAAAGATTTGTGGGTTAAGCGTAAGCCTTCCAAAACGCTCTCATCTGCCCCTGCTTTTTCGCTAGCTTCTAGACCACGCTCCAAGTTATCCACCACGTCAAGCAGTTCTTTGGCGAACTTTTGTAGGGCGAATTTTTTTGCCTTTTCGGTTTCTTGCTCCATACGGCGTTGGGTGTTGTAGCTCTCGGCATTGGCACGAGCCTGTGCTTCTTTGGCTTCTTTGACTTCGGCTTCAAGCGTTTCAATGGTAGCAATCAGTTTGGTAAGCTCGTCCGTCTCTGCCTGTTCGGTTTGCTCATTTTCGTTTAGGATTGGCTCTTGTTCGCTCATGGTGTTCTCCAAATGGGATAAAATTCCCCTTATTGATAAAGGTTATGGGGCAAAATTTCAAGGGAGAATGTCGGTTTGGGTAAAAATTTTGTTATAATGGGGCAAAATGCAATTAGGATATGCCATGCTGATTTTAGACCTACCGCCCAGCGTAGAACAAACGCTCATCGCCCACGCTCACGCCCAAGATTTAAGCGTAAGCCAATACGTCCAAAACCTATTGCCAAAAGCCGACCAATCCAACCAAGACCCCCATGAAAATTTGGCATGGGAACATGGTAAGGAATTGTTTGGTTGTTGGGAAAGTCATGACGGCACATTAAGTCAAAATGTCAAAAAATTAGTCCTACAAAAGGTATTGGAAAAGCATGGCAAAAATATGCCATAAAATTGATTAGACTTCTTTCCAAACCCTGATTTTTATGGATTTTTAAAAACTTCAACCCCAATACTTATAAGGGTTTATTTTTAGTTTGGAAAGAGATTTATTAAAAAATGGGTTTTGGTTCAAAAAGTATGCTAATAGACTTCTTTCCAAACCAAGATTTTTTTGGATTTTTAAAAACTTCAACCCTGGTATTTATAAGGGTTTACGTTTAGTTTGGAAAAAGCTCTAAT
>NZ_MXAN01000104.1 GCF_002027545.1 Moraxella lacunata | reverse complement strand
ATTTGGGGGTCGGTTCATTACTGCCCTTATTTTATTCTAAATCAATTTATCTTATAATCATTTAACTTCAAAACACACCCATTGGTAGTAAGGTGCGTATTATACACCAATAAGATTTTGCATTTAAAAGGTGCGTGGTACGCACCTTACCATACGACTACCATATGACAAATAAATTTTAAAATTTAGCATCGGTGTAAATTGGGGTTAATTGGCTATAATTTAATTTATTCCAACGCCCAATCTCTCATATTTTTTGCCCTTTTGATAATCACATAAAGCATACCCACCACTAATAACACAAAAACCCCCACCACAATCGCCACATTAATATCACCGCTCTTGATATATTCAAAAACAAAAACCAATAAAAATAACGCAATCGGAGAAAATATATACAGCCCAAACCAGCCAATCACACTAATATAATGATAAATACCTGTTAAATCATATTCTTCCAAATCCGCCAATTCTTCATATTCACTCATCTCATAATAATCGTCCACTTCTGCTTTGGCATGCCTGCTAGGTAACTTTGTTAAATAAGCAAAACCCACCACCAACAATAGATAAATAACCACGCCCACATAAGAGTCCATAACAAGCATCACAAAAGCCAATAAAAATGTTACCACCGCTAATAAAATACATAACATCGACCAAGCAATACCACCCCCACCAATGCGTGCCTTGATTTGCTGTTGTTTTAATCTTTGAGCAGACAATTTATCATGTAATCGCTGTTTATAATCAGCATTCTTTTTATTAAATCTATTATGGCTTAAATCTTGTTGCCTTGTTTCATCTAATGATTTGTCGGTATTATTGGCATTTTTAAATTTAATATTTAAAGGCTTTTTGGTTTTTTCTTTTTTATCATCTTCGATGATTTCAATATCTCGAATGACCCGTTTATTTAAAAAGAAAAACACCAAAGACGGAATACCAAATAATACCAATGACGTGATAAATTCATAGATTTTCTTTTGTCTGTCATGTTGGAATTTGGCAAGTTGTTCATTAAATTCATATATCTTTTTTCCATCCACTTCCATATCATATAATAGTCCATCAGCATATAATACCGTTGCTGTTTTTTCTTTATAGGCATACGCTTTTTCACATTCATCATAATTATCATCAGAGCAGTGTAATTTAACATCGCCAATGACAAAATAATGATGCGTGCGAGAGTATTTACCACCACCTATTCGTACATATTCATATTCGGCAGGTACGGTGGCAATAACGCTGGATAATTGTGATTTATCCGTGATAAAGTCATCTTGGAATAATATGCCTGAATTAATGACAAAACCATACGCCAAAGCAAAAATGGGCGTGGTAAAGATAAATTGATTATTTCTAATGGGCGGATTTCTGTAATGATATACCGAAGATAAAATCAACACCACCATGATGATTACCACGAATATGTGCCAAAAACCCAATAGCCAATACCCACAAATCAGCAATAGCGACCACACAACCGCATTTAACCAAAAGAACATGATTGGCGTGATACTATCAACAATGTCCAGTAATTCTTGTTTTAGTGAAATAATCTTTTGCATAGGACTGTCCCAGAAATTTGCCCCATTATACCCCATTTTGTCATGGTTTTATCACGGCTTTTACGCTATAATAATCGCCATTTTATTATTTTTAAAACAGGTACATCATGACAGCCAAACGCCAAATTCTTGTTACCAACGCCCTACCCTACGCCAACGGCTCTATCCATATGGGGCATCTTTTGGGCTATATCCAAGCCGACATTTGGGTGCGTGCCATGCGGTCTATGGGGCATGACGTGATTTATGTCTGTGCCGATGACGCTCACGGGACGGCGATTATGCTCCGTGCCGAAGCAAACGGCATCACGCCCGAAGAGCTAATCCAGAGCGTACAAGTGGAGCATAAACGAGATTTTGACCGTTTTGGCGTGTCCTTTGACCATTATGACAGCACACACTCGGACACTAACCGCAAGCACAGCGAAGCCATTTACCTTGCCAATCACAAGGCAGGCAACATCGCTGTCAAACCCGTAACTCAGCTATTTGACCCCGAAAAACAGATGTTCCTATCCGACCGCTTTATCAAAGGCACCTGCCCAAAATGCAAGGCGGACGACCAATATGGCGACTCGTGCGAAGTGTGTGGCACGACTTACAACGCCACCGAGCTTATCAATCCACGCTCCACCCTAAGCGGTGCAACGCCTGTGGAAAAAACGTCCGACCATTACTTTTTTAAATTGCCAAACTTCACCGAATTTTTGCAAAAATGGACACGAGATGACGGACGACTGCCCGTTTCTATCGCCAACAAACTGGACGAATGGTTTGACGCAGGTCTTGCCGACTGGGACATCAGCCGAGACGCACCGTATTTTGGCTTTAAAATCCCCGACACGGACGACAAATACTTTTATGTGTGGGTGGACGCTCCGATTGGCTATATGGCAAGTTTTGAAAATTACTTGACCGCCCACCGCCCTGATTTGTCATTTGATGATTATTGGAGTCCCGACAGTACCGCCGAAGTGTATCATTTTATTGGCAAAGACATTGTCTATTTCCACGCCTTATTTTGGCCTGCCATGCTCTCAGGGGCGAATTACCGCACGCCCACCAGCCTATTTGTCAATGGCTTTTTGACCGTCAATGGCGAAAAAATGAGCAAATCTCGTGGCACATTTATCAAAGCCGAAACGTATCTCAACCACCTAAACCCTGAATATTTGCGTTATTATTTTGCGTCCAAATTGTCGGACAAAGTAGAAGACAGCGATTTAAATCTTGATGATTTTATTGCCAAAGTAAACTCAGACCTTGTTGGTAAAGTCGTGAACATCGCCAGTCGCTGTGCTAAATTTATCAACACCCAATTTGATAATAAACTCTCCGCCACTTGTGCCGAGCCTGAATTGGTAAACAAATTTATCCAAGCTGGCGATAGCATCATCAAGCACTACGAAAGCCGTGAATTTAGCAGTGCCATTCGTGAGATTATGGCACTTGCCGACCTTGCCAATCAGTACATTGACGACAAAAAACCGTGGGCGGTTGCCAAAGAAAATCCAAACAGCCAAGAAGTCCAAGACATCTGTTCGGTGGGGCTAAACCTATTTCACAAAATCATGGTCTATTTATCGCCTGTGTTGCCAACGCTTGCCGAGCAATCTCGCTCATTCTTAAATGTTGAGACGATGAATTTTGATGAACGTTTTAACGTCTTAACGCACTCTATCAATGAATTTAAGCCACTTTTGCAACGCATTGACCCCAAAAAAGTGCAAGCCATGGTTGATGACTCAAAAGAAAACCTACAACCAACCGACACCAAAAAAGCCCAAAAATCCAAAAAAGAGAGTAAGCCTGTGGAAACCACCGACCAAAACGCCTTTATCGGCATTGATGATTTTGCCAAAGTTGAGATGAAAGTCGCCAAAGTGCTGGAATGTAATCACGTTGAAGGGGCGGATAAACTCTTGCAATTTACCCTTGATGTGGGCGATGTGAACGAGCAAGGCGAAAAGCAAACCCGCAATGTATTTAGCGGTATTGCTAAGTTTTATCAGCCCGAAGAGTTGCAAGGCAAAACGGTGATTTGTGTAACCAACCTTGCCCCCCGTAAAATGAAATTTGGCATATCAGAAGGCATGATTTTATCGGCGGAAAAAGACGGGCAATTAACCGTTGTGCTACTGCCTGATAGCATGGTGGCAGGGGCGACTTTGGCGTAAATTAAAACATTTAAAAATTGCCACTATGTTGTAGTGGCAATTTAATGGCAAAAATGGAATTAATATGTTAAAAAATATCGCCATTCTTATTGATGCGGATAATGTCAGTCATCAAAAGATTGATTGGATTTTTGATAAAATTGGCACACTTGGCACAATTACCGCCAAACGCATTTATGGCGATTTTACCAAGCCACATCTGTCATCTTGGGAAAGTGCCATTTTAAAATACGCCATTGAGAAAAAACATCAGACCAGTTATAGCACAGGTAAGAATTCTAGCGACCTTGCTCTTGCCATTGATGCGATTGATTTATGGCATACAGGCAGACATGATGCCTTTTGTATCATCTCGTCAGACAGCGATTTTATTGGTTTGGCATTACGCCTAAGACAGGGTAATATTCAAGTGTTTGGTTTTGGCGAACATAAAACCATCAAAGAATTTCGCCAAGTATGCTCAGAATTTTTTGAAGTGCCACACACGCCATCTACTCATGTCTCACCGCAAAATTCACGCACCACACCAACAACAAAAATTCCTGCCAATCAATTAAAATGCGACACCAAGCTATTAAATGCTCTAAAAGATGGTGTGATAAATAACAAAGCGGATAATGACGGTTGGGTAAATTATGCCGTATTTTCATCTTATTTTCAAAAAAATTATCCAGCCATTAACTCTGATGGTTATGGTTATGGCAAACTTTATGAGCTGATTGATGTCATAGATATCTTTGACGTTAAAAAAGAAAATACCACCATTTTTGTTAGAATCAAAACCACTCAAAGCACTCAACCAACGCACAACCTACCATGGACAGCTGACAAACTGGCACAACACCAACCACTTATCCATGCCATCAAAGAAAGTATTAACCACAATCTACAAAATGGCTGGGCAAATTTCTCAGCATTTACTCTATATCTACACAAAAATTTTCCCAACATTAAACCCAGTCACTATGGGCATTCCAAATGGCGGGCATTGGTTGAAAAAATCGGTCTGTTTGAAGTTAATCAAGCCAGTCCCACTACGTTATTTATTCGTGAAAAGCAAGTCAGTAACAATACTAATTCTTCGCCCAAAATTCACAACAAGGTTTCTGATAAAAAACTGCTTGATGACATCCTAACCATCATCAATGAAAATAACCGTAGAGACGATGAGTGGGTACATATCGGCTATTTGGGTGGTCAATTAAAAAATAAAAGCTACAATCCAAAAGATTTTGGCTTTAAAACCTTTGGGCAACTCCTGCTAAACACTGATGGCGTGATACATCAAAAAATCAATCACGGCGATTATTTTTCTTTGAGTGATAAATCACAAATAAAACCTATAACACACAACAATCTCAACTCGTCCGATGATGACAACTTAACCGATACTAAACTGTATCAATTACTGCTTAAAAACAAAGACAAAATTAACAACAAAATCAAAGAATTATTGTCAAAATATGTCCAACTTAACACGCTTGATTTTTGGCAACTGTTAAGCAAAAGCCTACCTGACGAACTCATCGATGAAACCCATCAAAACCATGACTGCTTTATCCTTTTTGTCCGTCGTGAGTTACACGAACTGGACTTAATAAAACAAGAACATGAATTTTTATTTTGTCCGCCCCTACCAAATGCCGATTGATGTCATGAAATGACCAGAAAAATCATCCACCTAGACATGGACGCTTTTTTTGCCAGCGTTGAGCAAAGGGATAATCCCGCCTATCGTGGCAAGCCCCTTGTGGTGGGTGGTGACCCTAATGGACGTGGTGTGGTCGCGGCGGCAAGTTATGAGATTCGCTCCTTTGGCGTGCATTCGGCAATGAGCTGTTATGAAGCCAAAAAACGCTGTCCCCACGCCATTTTTGTCCATCCCCGTTTTGATGTCTATCGTGGTATCAGCACTCAGATTCGAGACATCATGGGGCGACTGACCGACCTTGTCGAGCCATTATCACTCGATGAAGCCTATCTGGATGTCACGGGTCAGCCCCATTGTGGTGGGTCAGCCACACTCATGGCAAACTGGCTCCGTCAGGCGATTTTTGATGAGACGGGACTGACGGCATCAGCAGGAGTGTCTTTTAACAAAATGCTTGCCAAAATCGCAAGCGACATCAATAAGCCTAACGGTATTGCCGTCATCACGCCTGACATGGCGGATGAGTTTTTGTCGGAGTTGCCCATTGAGCGGTTTTTTGGTATCGGCAAGGCAAGTGCCAAACGCCTGCATGAGATGGGAGTCAGCACAGGGGGCGAGCTTCGTAAACTCCCACTTAATGAGCTACTTCAACTGTTTGGCAACAAGCGGGGGCAGTTTTATCATGACATTGCTCACGGCAAGGACGAGCGAGCAGTCAAACCCGAACGTGTGCGTAAATCCATCGGCACAGAGATTACTTTTTTGCACAATTCTAATGATGATGATTTTATCCTAGCTCAGATTTTCGGGGAAAATGAGAGTGCCTTTGCCGACCTTATCAAACGAGAATTAACCGCCCATACTGTCACCCTAAAAATCAAATACAGCGATTTTAGCCAAATTACACGCTCGGTCTCTGTCAAATCCCCTTTTAAGCACAGTGACGGCGTCAAACCTTATCTGACTGATTTATTTCACCACATTCCCAGAGAACTCCCAATTCGCTTGGTCGGGGTTACGTTCTCAAATCTAACTCATCTTGATGACATGGTAGAACAGCTTGATTTGTTTGATGGGTAATTTATCAAGCCAAAATAAAACCCCCAAACCAAACAGTTCGGGGATTATCTTCTGAATGATGATTAATTATTCATCATCTTCATCAGTTTTGTTCTCACCGTCTTCTGACAAAATGGTAACCAAAATGTCAGCAGTGATGTCATGGTGTAGCTGAATGGTAACTTTGTATTCGCCCACTTGACGTAGTGTACCTTCTGGCAACTTCACTTCTGCACGATCAACTGGCAAGCCAGAAGCGGTCAGTGCGTCAGCGATGTCACGAGTACCGATAGAGCCAAATAGCTTGCCTTCATCGCCTGCTTTAGCACGCATGATGACATTCACGTCTGATAGAGCGTCAGCACGTTTTTGAGCTTCTTGTAGCTCTTTGGCTTCTTGTGCTTCTAGCTCGGCACGGCGTGCCTCAAACTTAGCAATGTTTGCTTCGTTGGCAGGCAGTGCTTTGCCTTGTGGGATTAGGAAGTTACGACCGTAACCTGCTTTTACATCAACAGTCTCGCCAAGTTTACCAAGATTAACGACACGCTGTAATAGAATAACTTGCATGATGGTCTCCTAATTACTTGTGGTTGTCGGTATATGGCAATAGAGCCAAATAACGAGCTTGTTTGATGGCAACCGCAAGCTGACGTTGATACTTAGTAGAAGTACCCGTGATACGGCTTGGCGTGATTTTGCCATTTTCGCTGATGTATTGTTTTAGAAGTTCTACATCTTTATAATCAATGTGGGTAATGCCTTCTGCGGTGAAACGGCAGAATTTACGACGACGATAGAAACGTGCCATGAGTAATCTCCTTAATTATTCGCTTGCATTGTCTTCACTCTCAGTTTCCTGAGGGCGGACATCATTACGGCGGTTGGCTTTGCGAGTACGCTTGTCTTCAGCTTCTTTTGCCAAAGGAGATTGCTCGGTAATCGCTTCATCACGGCGAATGATTAGGCTACGAATGATGGCATCATTGTATTTGAACAGCTCTTCTAGCTGTGCCAACGTCTCATCGTTACACTCGATGTTCAATAGAACATAGTGTGCTTTGTGGATTTTGTTGATTGGGTAGGCTAATTGGCGACGACCCCAATCTTCTAGACGATGGTTATTACCGCCATTGTCTTCGACGATAGAACGGTATTTGGTTACCATGTCGGCAACTTGGTTGCTTTGGTCTGGGTGTACCAGCAGCACCACTTCATAATGTCTCATAAGGACTCCCTACGGATTAAAACAGCCATTATCATAGATAATAGCAAGGAGATTGAAAATTGATTGATATAGACCAATCATTTAACAAAGTGCGTTATTATACACGAACTTTTTTATAAAGAAAAGGGGGGGTTTAAGATTTTTGGGCGTTTTTCTCAGCTTCTTCGAGCAGGCGTTTTTCTTCTTTGATACGGGCTTTTTCTTTGGCTTTGGCGATGTTCACTTCAATCACACCACGCAAAATTTGCCAAATCGCCCCGACAAAAAGCAGGACAATAAACACCACCAAAATCGGCAAAAAGGCACTTTTAGCTCCTGCTGTGTCGCCCATCAAAATGCTGTGAGCCACATTTGCAACCGCAGGAGCAATCTGCCCTGTGCCTGTCAATGTATCACCGGGGGTCAAAAGCACCGCCACCGCCAATGCCCACAACATACCGCCAATGGGGCGTGGAATAACACGCACGACAAAGATAAGCAAAAGTAGCACCAAAATGGAAGCACCCACATATGCCAAAAACGGCAAATCATTATCCGGCACGTCTTTGACCAGATTTGACCACCAAAATACAAGCTCGGCAATGTACTCACTAATGACATCTAAGGGCAGACTTTTGATAAGCTCTTTTAACCATTCCATAATTTATCAATCACAAAAATAATCGCCCTATTTTAGCATGTTTTTGGAAAACTTGATAATTTTAATCATATTTTTTGTCTTGCAAGGCTTTGGCACGGGCTAGGGCTTGCTGTGCTAGCACGTCTGCTGGCGGAGCTTGTACATAATAGCCCTGCTCGGCAAGGCGGGCTTTGACGGTCTCAATGTCCGCTTGGGCAAGTTTGGTGCGTTCTGACAAATCTAGGTGCATGACAAATTGGCTAAGTCCCAATTTGGCTCGTATGTCAGACGGTAGCACGCCTAGCCAATCACGAATCTCATCGGTATCATCGGGGTAGTCTGGGCGGGCAATATAGACGTACCAGTCGGGGCTTTTGGGGAATTTATAAACATCACAGTGCATTTTTGTGCCTTAATCTCAATTAAAAAACTCAACTTTACAAATTATACCTTATTTTCAACTTTATATAAGTGATTAATTTACCACGGGCGAATATGATTCGCCCCTACCAAAAAAAACAACAACCATTTAATAATCAATAAGTTATGATATTTTAGGCTCGGATTAACGTAAATTATTTGATAAAATTTGCAAATTTTACTTGTAAATTGTAGCATTTTTTTTCATAATAGGGGTGTTTTTCAGGAGAGCATTGCAAAAAAGCAATCACCGAAGGCGTAATGTTGTAAATCCCAAGCCATTTTTGGGATTTGAAACCCCCTATAATCGCTCAGGTAACAAGGACTGAAAGACTTAATTTGTGGTCGTGCCACAAATTAACCACTCTGGAGAGCGTGCTTGCACCACCGAAGGGAAGAAGCAGGTGATTTGGTTTTTGGGTTTGGCGACTTACAAATCACTTGGCGAAAATCTCAGGTAACAGGACAGATGGGGTGTTTTTTGGCAGTTTTGCCAATAGGATTTTTGTTGTTTAACAATATTTTTGTTTTTTGACAATAACTAAGGACACCCCATGACCACACACGCCCCACAACGCACCCCCCTATTTGATGCTCACACCGCCCACAATGGCAAACTTGTCGATTTTGGTGGTTGGGAATTGCCTGTCAATTATGGCTCACAAATTGACGAACACAACGCCGTGCGGACAGACGCAGGTATGTTTGATGTCTCGCACATGCTGGTTACGGACGTAACGGGCGACAACGCCAAAGCCTTTTTACAAAAACTGCTCGCCAACGATGTCGCCAAATTATCCTTTGTCGGCAAGGCTTTATATTCTGGCATGCTAAACGACAACGGCGGTGTCATCGATGACCTAATCGTCTATCGCATGAATGAAAATGAGACCGCTTATCGTATCGTCTCAAACGGGGCAACCCGTGAAAAAGACTCCGCCCACTTTGCCAAAATTGGCGATGACTTTGGCGTAACGCTCGCCCCCCGCTATGATGTTGCTATGCTTGCCGTACAAGGGCGAAACGCCATTGCCAAGCTCCTTACCGTCAAGCCCCAGTGGGCGGATAAAGTAAACGCCCTAAAACCCTTTGTTGGTGTGGACTTAGGCGATGATTGGTTTGTCGCTCGCACAGGCTACACAGGCGAAGACGGCGTGGAAGTGGTCATGCCAGCAGGGGAAGCGGCCTTGTTTTTTGATGAGCTTGTCAAGGCAGGTGTCGCCCCATGTGGACTTGGGGCAAGAGATACCCTAAGAATGGAAGCAGGCATGAACCTATACGGCAACGACATGGACGATGATACCAGCCCCCTTGAAGCAGGCATGGCGTGGACGGTGGATTTAAAAGATGAAAACCGTGATTTTGTCGGTAAATCCGCCCTTGTCGCCCTAAAAAATGACGGTGTCAAAGTCCGCCAAGTCGGACTACTACTTGCCAAAGGCGGTGTACTGCGTGCGGGCATGGAAGTCGTTACCGATAGTGGCAACGGCATTACCACAAGTGGCGTATTCTCCCCAAGTCTTAACCAATCAATCGCAATCGCTCGTGTGCCTGCCAGCTTTACAGGCGAGCATGCCAAAGTTGTCATGCGTGGCAAAGAGATGGATGTGCGTGTACTCAAATTACCATTTATCAGACATGGCAAAAAGCAATTTGATTGATTGTACACCGAAAAACTGACCAAAAGCATCAAAGGTGCTTTTGGGTCTTTATGTTCGTTTTATTATGTTTAGAAATTGATTTAGGAATTGAAATCATATGAAATACCTATGTGCAGGTTTGGTTATTTTATTATTGGTAGGCTGTGATGCCAAAGACAGATGTTTAGATGATGGCGGTCGTTATGATGAAGCAAGCAAACAATGTGTCTATCAATAGCTTGACAATCCTTGTACACCGCTTTTAAGTACACCCTTTTAACCCATTAACCCCCATTTAATTCACCAAACTCACAGGAGAAACCCATGAGTAATATCCCAAGCGATTTGAAATACGTTGCCAGCCACGAATGGCTAAAACTAGAAGATGACGGTATCATCACCGTTGGTATCACAGACCACGCCCAAGATTTGCTTGGCGATGTGGTATTTGTGGAATTGCCAGAAGTCGGTCGCACCGTCTCTGCCGATGAAGAAATTGCCGTTGTAGAATCAGTTAAAGCAGCGAGCGATGTCTATGCCCCAATCGCAGGTGAAATCGTTGAGATTAACGAAGAGCTGGTAGACAGCCCAGAGCTTGCCAATGAAGATCCTTATGGTAAAGCATGGTTCTTTAAAATCAAACCTGCCAATCCTGCCGATTATGACGGTCTGATGAGTGCCGATGATTACGAAGGCTCTTTATAATAAATCAAGGGCAAAATGGTAACGTTTTGCCCTTTTTCAGATTTAACTTATTCTTAATGGCAATACCTTTAAATGAATGTGTAGGGGCAAATTACATTTACCCTGTATCAAATTTTTATATCAGGGCGAATTGCAATTCACCCCTACAATCCCACATTTAAACACCGATTTAATTTAAAATATCATTGTTAAAACCATATTTTAAATTAAATTCCCAACCTTGATTATAAGGATTTTATCATGACCTTAAACACCTTTAATGATTTGTTTAACCAAAACGCCTTTGTGGAGCGTCATTTGGGCAACAAACAAGACGATGAAGCCAAACTTCTAAAAACCGTTGGTTTTGACAATCTTGATGCCTTTATTGATGCGGTCGTTCCCCAATCGGTATGCATTAACCGTCCGCTTGATTTACCAACCGCCACAACCGAGCATGAAGCCCTTGCCAAACTGCGTGGCATGGCGGACAAAATCACGGTTGCCAAAAGCTATATCGGGCAAGGATACTCGCCCACTCGCCTGCCTGCCGTGATTCAAAGAAATGTCCTAGAAAACCCCGGTTGGTACACCGCTTACACCCCTTATCAAGCCGAGATTGCCCAAGGTCGCCTAGAAGCCCTGCTAAATTTCCAACAAGTGTGCATTGACCTAACAGGCATGGAGCTTGCCGGGGCAAGTCTGCTTGATGAAGCAACCGCTGCCGCCGAAGCCATGGCAATGGCAAAACGTGTGAGCAAATCAAAATCCAATGCCTTTTTTGTGGACGAACGTACCTATCCGCAGACTCTTGATGTGATTCGCACTCGTGCCAAATATTTTGGTTTTGATGTGGTGGTGGGCGATTTTGACGTTGCCAAAAATGGCGAGTTTTTTGGGGCGTTTTTCCAATACGTTGGCAGGGACGGCGACGTGGTGGACTTGACCGACATTATCGCAAGCGTCAAAGAAAAAGGGGCATACGCCATTGTCGCAAGCGGCATTATGAGCCTTGTACTACTAAAATCCCCTGCCGACATGGGGGCGGACATTGCCCTAGGTAGCACTCAACGTTTTGGCGTGCCAATGGGTTTTGGTGGGCCACATGCTGCCTATTTTGCCTTTAAAGACAAGGACAAACGCTCCGCCCCTGGTCGCATCATCGGCGTATCAAAAGACGCACAAGGCAACACCGCCCTACGCATGGCATTGCAAACCCGTGAACAGCATATCCGCCGTGAAAAAGCCAACTCAAACATTTGCACAAGCCAAGTGTTGCTTGCCAACCTAGCAGGTATGTATGCGGTGTATCATGGGGCAAGCGGTCTAAAACGCATTGCCACACGCATTCACGCCCTAGCGGTCGCTTTTGCTAAGGCGGTAAAATCAGCAGGGCTAAATGTACGCCATGATGTGTTTTTTGATACCGTACTTGTGGATTTTGACAATCAAGAACAAGCCGATAAAGTGTACGCCCTTGCCAGCGAAAAAGGCTACAACCTATGGAAGCACGACAATCACGGCATTTCTGTGTCGTTTCATGAATTGACCGAAAGAGATGAATTTGATGAATTGTGCAAAATTTTTGGGGCGACAGGCGAGCTTGACAAAGCAGAAGTGATTTTGGGCGAGCTACTTCGCACAGATGAGATTCTCACGCACCCCACCTTTAACAGCTATCACACCGAACACGAAATGCTCCGCTATCTAAAATCCTTAGAAGATAAGGATTTGGCGATGAACCGCTCGATGATTTCACTTGGTTCTTGCACAATGAAACTAAACGCCACAAGCGAGATGTTGCCGATTACTTGGAATGAGTTTGCAAATGTTCACCCATTCGCCCCAAAAGAACAAGTAACGGGCTATCATGAGATGATTGAAAGCCTACAAGCCCAACTGCGAGCAATCACAGGCTTTGATGAGATTAGTATGCAAGCCAACTCTGGTGCGTCTGGCGAGTATGCAGGACTACTACTCATTCGCCGTTATCATGAAAGCCGTGGCGAGAGCGGACGTGATGTCTGCCTAATCCCACGCTCGGCACACGGCACCAACCCTGCAACCGCTCAAATGCTTGGCATGAAAGTCGTGGTGGTGGCAACCGATGACAAGGGTAATGTGGACGTGGCGGATTTACAAGCCAAATGTGAAGAGTACAGCGAGCGTTTGGGTGCACTCATGATTACCTATCCGTCCACGCATGGCGTGTATGAAGAAGGCATTCGTGATATTTGCGAGCTTATCCACAAGCATGGCGGACAGGTGTACATGGATGGGGCGAACATGAACGCCCAAGTGGCTATCATGCAACCTGCGGACGTGGGGGCAGACGTGCTACACATGAACCTGCACAAAACCTTCTGTATCCCACACGGTGGCGGTGGCCCAGGTATGGGTCCAATCGGTCTAAAATCGCACCTTGCTCCATTTATGCCAAGCCACAGCGTAACAGGCGTGATGAATGCCCCTGACGGTCAAGGCTCGGTGTCATCAGCCGCTTATGGTTCGGCAAGCATTTTGCCAATCTCGTGGATGTATATCACAATGATGGGGGCGGACGGTCTGTTGTCAGCGACTAAGCGTGCCTTATTGAACGCCAACTATGTCGCCAAATCGCTAGAAAATGACTATCCGATTTTGTACACCGGCAAAAATGGCTTTGTCGCTCACGAATGTATCGTGGACATTCGCCCACTAAAAGAAGAGACAGGCATTAGCGAAACCGACATTGCCAAACGCTTGATGGACTATGGTTTTCACGCTCCGACCATGTCGTTCCCTGTGGCAGGTACGCTCATGATTGAGCCGACTGAGTCCGAAAGTATTGACGAACTTGACCGCTTTATCTCGGCATTAAAGCAAATCAAGCAAGAAGCCCTAAAAGTTAAGGCAGGGGCAGACGGTTGGACGGCGGACGATAACCCACTTGTCAATGCCCCACACACCGCCTTTGTCGTAACGGAAGGCGAATGGACGCACCCTTACAGCCGTGAAGAAGCGGTGTTCCCCCTACCTTATATCAAGGCTCACAAATTCTGGCCGAGCGTGGGGCGTGTGGACGATGTGTATGGCGATAAGAATTTGATTTGTTCTTGCCCAAGCATTGATAATTATGAAGATTGATTGTTATAATCGCAGAACTCTAAAATTACCACAAATTCAATGATGCATCGGTGTAGGGGCGTGCTGTGCACGCCCTAAACATTAACGTAGCATCAAGGGCGTGTGCAACACGCCCCTACAAACCCTTGCTGTGGTAAATATCAAGTTCGCTAGGTATAATTATTAAATAAGCTATCAAAAAATACCGCTCTTTGGGGCGGTATTTTGGTGTTTTTATGGTGTTTTTTATGAATAAAGATATACAGTTTAATAAGTGGCTATTGATTGCCAGTATTTGCTACGCCATATTTGCACTTTGTTTTGGTTATTTTTATAGCTTTACCAAGAGCTTCTTTTTTGCCATTATTGCCAATATCATTTTGATTATTGGCTGTTATCATCATTATATTGGCAAAAATTTAACAACCAATTATGCTCTCATTGGTTTTGTTTTAATGTTTGTCTCTTTTGCATTTGATGGTGTCGATATTATCCACCAAAAGCCTTTGGCAAAAAGCAAAAATGAACTTATACAAGTTACGGGCATTATCCCAAATGAACGCTTTATGGTTCAAAGCGGTAAGTATCACGATTACTATTTTAGACTAGGTGATGAAAATCTAAATTGTGCCGAAAATACTTCTGACACCTGTAAAAAAGCCTATGACTACAAAGGTCAAACCGCTACCGCTTGGTATCAAACAGGGGCAAAAAATGGCAAGCTTCTATACGAATTAAAAGTGGGCAATTACAGCATTTATGATTTTGATAGCCAACTTGACTTTTATCAAAAACAAAGGCAGAAATTTTATCAAGATATTTATTTAACACTTATCCTATATCATTTGCCGTTACTTATTTTTGCTTTATTAAGCCATTACAGCCTAAAAAGATATTACCCTAATCTTCACGAAGACGATATAAATATACCAACACAAAATGAAACAAGCTTAGGAGTAGTTTTATTGGGTTTTATTTCTGGATTATCAGTCATACTTGGCTTTATCTTACTTCTTTGGGGTAAAAGCAACCAAAATCATCTACTTTCCATACAAGGTCTTGTGATAATTCTTATTTTTGGTGCTATTTTTTGTTTCACGGTTTAAGTTTAAAAAATAGACAATTACAGCAATAATTTTTGGTTATCATGCAGCTATGATTTTATTTTACTAACGACACATCAGCTTTTACAAAACAATTAAAGATTTCCTATTAAATATTGACAATATTTTTCAATTGTATTGATTTATCATAAAGTTTTTGCTATTATGCAAACGTTTGTATATCTTAGGAGATTATTATGGCTATGAGTTTGTTAATCTTACTGGCAATTGTAGCGATTGCAGTTCTTTGGTTTTGGATAAAATCCCTTATCGTTATGAGAGATAACACGCTATTTTTGGCGTTGGGTATCTTTTTCTCGCCCATTCCACAAATCATCTATTTCTTTACCAAGCGTGATGAGATGGACGATAGCGACATTAGCACCATGAAAAAATACTTCATGGCAATGGGTGCTTATATCATCTTGATTGTCGCTTACGTAGCTATTGCAGCTTCACAAGCACCTGCTGTTGCTTATTAAGGTGCCAGTCATCAGATGTCATAAATCTGATTGTTATCAATCCACTCTTTTGAGTGGATTTTTTAAATCCCAAAACAGGAAACCTTATGAAAACCAACACCCTACTTGCCATTATCATTGTGTTATTAACCATTTTAATTGGCTTGGTGTTTTATATGATGAGCGGGCAAGCCGAAAAGCGAGCCATCAACCACATCGAACAAGAGCTAAGCATTAAAAATGATGAAAAAATGGCAGAACTCAAACAAATCGCCTTTGACCACGAAAGCATACAGCTTGCCCAGTCCGCCATAAGCCATTTAAAAATGGAAATGCAGGTCTATCTAATAGACAGGGGGCAACTGCCGACATCACTTGCCGAGCTTAATTTGCCATCCAACTGGACACCCAGCAGTAAAATCAAATCGGTTGCATTGGACAACCATTCGGTCGTTACCATCACCATTGACAACGCCCAAAGTAAAGGCGTGCTGATTTTTACGCCCGCCATTCATCAAGACAGCTACATTGATTGGCAATGCACCACGCCTGATATTGCAGACATTGGGCGACATTTGCCAACGTGTGTTTATACAGGCACGCCCACCACATGACACACATGAAAAATCCGCCTATCTTTATCATGATTTGGCATAGTTAAAAGTTGGCAAAATTCTATAAGATATGGCTACTTTTTTAGCCAACAGAAACTTAGCCATGACCGACCTATCCACCCTATCCGCCCAAAACGAGCAAGCGTTTAGCACGGACGACATTTATACCAACCTTGTGCCACCGCACGGCAGTCCCACCCTAAAACCGCTTGCATTGACAGGCGACATTCTGGCAACCGCTTACGCCCACGCCCAGACCCTGCCCCAGATTCGCCTATCCAGCCGTGAGCGTGGCGACCTTATCATGCTTGGCATTGGCGGATTTACGCCCCTTGACGGCTTTATGGGGCAAGCCGATTATGAAGGCGTGATAGCCAGCATGACGCTCGCCCAAGGCGGTGTGGACGGCACTTATCAGGGCGTGTTTTTCCCCATTCCCATTACCCTATCCACCGACACCGCCACCGCAAACACCCTAAGCCTAGGCGACAGCGTGGCTCTTGTGGACGACTCGGACGCACTCATGGGCGTGCTGACCATTAGCGACATTTATACCCCCAACAAAACTGCCGAATGCCAAGCCACCTTTGGCACGACCGACCCCAACCATGTGGGCGTGGCACAGGTGCTAGGCAGTGGCGATGTGTATTTGGGCGGAAAAGTACAAGTGTTTAGTCAAGGCGAATTTCCCACCAACTACCCCGAAATTTACAAAACCCCTGCCCAAACTCGGGCGATGTTTAAACAAAAAGGTTGGAAAACCGTCTCCGCCTTTCAAACCCGTAACCCCATGCACCGCTCGCATGAATACCTTGCCAAAATCGCCATAGAAATCTGCGACGGTGTACTCGTGCATTCCTTACTTGGCAAGCTAAAAGCAGGCGACATTCCTGCCGATGTCCGCCAAGAAGCCATTGGCGTGCTGATTGACAACTATTTTAAAAAAGACACCGTCATTCAGGCAGGCTACCCCCTAGATATGCGATATGCCGGCCCAAAAGAAGCCTTACTTCATGCCCTATTCCGCCAAAATTATGGGTGCAGTCATCTCATCGTAGGGCGAGACCATGCGGGCGTGGGCGATTATTATGGGGCGTTTGATGCTCAAAAGATTTTTGACACCATTAACAAAGACGCACTTATTACCAAGCCTTTAAAAATTGACTGGACGTTTTATTGTCATGGCTGTGGCAGTATGGCAAGCACCAAAACCTGTCCGCACGACTCGTCCCACCACGTCAAAATCTCAGGCACGGCATTAAGAACCGCCCTATCAAATAGCGATGAAGTTCCTGAAACATTTAGCCGACCTGAGGTACTGGCGGTGTTAAAACGGTATTATCAAGGGGTGTGATTTTTTGTTTTTAAACCATAGGGGCAATTTGCTTGCCCCTTTTTTTATTCAAATTAACATTGGCAATTTTCCAAGATTTAAACCAATTTCCCCGCCATAAATTCCCAAACCGAATAACGATTTCCCATTTTTACCCTAATCATTTTAAGCATTGTCATTTACAATAACTCATCTTTTTTAACTTGGACTAACATTGGACTATCTCATGAAAACCACCCTATTACCCCTAAGTATTGCCCTATCTGCCCTTGTCTTAACCGCTTGTGGCAATAATCAAACCAGCAATAATGCCAACACCCAAACCGACAACAAAGCCACAACAGGCAACGCAAGCGGTCAAGTAGATCTGTTAAATGTGTCCTATGACGTGGCACGGGATTTTTATAAGGATTACAATCCTTTATTTATCAAGCATTATCAAGGCGTTAATCCTGACATTAAGGTCAATATCAAGCAGTCGCATGGCGGGTCAAGCAAACAAGCCCTATCAGTCAAAAACGGACTAGAAGCGGACGTGGTTACGATGAATCAAGGCTCGGACGTGGAACTGCTTGCTGAGGGTCAGCTTGTGGACGGCAAATGGCGACAAAAATTCCCCAACAACGCCATTCCCTTTACCAGTACAATTATCTTTATCGTGCGAGACGGCAACCCTAAGGGCGTAAAGGACTGGGCGGATTTGGCAAAGAGTGGCACTGACATCGTCATTGCTAATCCAAAAACCTCAGGCAACGGTCGCTATGCGTTCTTAGGGGCTTACGGCTATGGGCTACACACCTTTAATAAGGACGAAGCCAAAACGCATGAGTTTGTCAAGGGCTTACTGGGTAACGTTAAAGTTTTTGAAAATGGCGGACGGGCGGCGACCACGACATTCGCCCAACGTCAGATTGGTGATGTGCTGATTACTTTTGAAAATGAAGCCAACGTCATCAAAGAAAAATTTGGCAACATCCAAATCATCTATCCAAGCTACACCATTAATGCCGAAAACCCTGTGGCGGTCGTGGACGCAGTTACCGCCAAAAAAGGCACGACAGACGTGGCAAAAGCCTACCTAGAACACCTATACAGCGATGAAGGGCAAGAGCTTGCAGTCAAGTATTTCTTACGTCCAAGCAACCCCGACATTCTTGCCAAGCACGCCGATAAATTCCCCCAAATGCAGACCTTTTTCCCCAATGACGTATTTGGCGATTGGCAGTCTATCATGACGACTTATTTTAAAGAAGGTGGCGTGTACGACACATTGGCGGTTGGGGCGACAGGGCAAGTGTCGCAATAATTCAAAAGCATATTGATGATTTTAAGCCCGTTTTGCGGGCTTTTTTGCGTTTAAAATGGCAAAATATTAAGCATGTCTTTTAAGTGGCTAACTATTGCCTATCACACCAATTTCGGCTAACATATCCCAAACTTTTAAGACAACCCTAAGACAAACCCATGAAAACCAAATTGATTATTTTTACCCTAATTACCACATTAACAGGCTTTGTAAACCAAGCCCAAGCTCAAAACCAAAGTTGCCAAGAGCTGTATGACACTAGTCCCCAATCCGCCATTACTATTTGTCAAAATGGGCTAACACAAAATCCTAATAATGCCGAATTGCAGCTTTATTTGGGTGTGGCTTATGATTTGGAAGCAGATTATACCAAAGCCTTTGAATGGTATACCAAATTCGCCAATCAAGGATTAGCCCAAGCTCAATATAATCTTGGGGCAATGTATACTTTTGGGCAAAGTGTAAAGCAAGATTATAAAAAAGCCTTTGAATGGTACACCAAATCCGCCAGTCAAGGAGATGCCAAAGCTCAATATAATCTTGGTGTGATGTATGACAACGGACACGGTATAAAACAAGATTATCAAAAAGCATTTGAATGGTTTACCAAGTCTGCCAATCAAGACAATGCCAAAGCTCAATATAATCTTGGGGCGATGTATGTTCATGGACAGGGCGTTAAACAAAATTATACCAAAGCCCTTGAATGGTTTACCAAGTCTGCCAATCAAGACAATGCCAAAGCCCAATATAATCTTGGAGTGATGTATCATAATGGACAAGGTGCAAAACAAGACCCAAACACCGCCAAACAATGGTTTGCCAAAGCCTGTGAAAATGGCTATACAGAAGCCTGCCAATACCGCTAACCCATACAAGGATAAAAGCCCGTCCATGTACGGGCTTTTTTATGCCTGTTTTGCACAAATCCCAAAACCGAAAATTCATATTCCTTTTTGTCAGTATCATAATTTTGCCAATCTTTTAAAATAAGCCTACCATTTATGACATACAAGGGGCGAATTACATTCGCCCAAAAATCAAAACTTTATTAAAGAGCAAATTTAATTTACCCCATAATTTATTTAAATTGTTATTGAAAAAACCCAATATATAAAATTTAGGTAAAAATTGATAAGATATATGGTAATTTTTTAATTAAAAATTTAAAATTGGGCGAATTGCAATTCGCCCCTACATTGCCATTTATCAAATATTTTTTAACTTGTACAATCAATTCATCATTAACACGGATACCACCATGAGCATAGACATTAAAAACATTCATAAACGCTTTGGCGAATTTACCGCCTTAAATGACGTGAGTTTCTCGGTCAATTCTGGCGAACTTGCCACCCTGCTTGGACCTTCGGGCTGTGGTAAAACCACCCTTTTGCGGATTATTGCAGGGTTAGAGACGTCCGACACAGGGCGGATTTATTTTGACGGCACAGACGTAACCGACACGCCCGTGCAGCAGCGTGGGATAGGTTTTGTTTTTCAAAACTATGCCCTATTTCGCCACAAAACAGTCGCCCAAAACATCGCTTTTGGCTTAGAACTACTCCCCAAACACCAACGCCCCACAGGGGATAAGATTGATAAGCGAGTGACGGAACTTCTTGATTTGATTCAACTGCCCCACACCAAAGACCGCTATCCGCATGAGCTGTCAGGCGGTCAGCGTCAACGTGTGGCACTGGCTCGGGCGATTGCCACAAACCCCAAATTACTCCTTCTTGATGAGCCTTTTGGGGCGTTGGATGCCAAAGTGCGTAAAGAGCTACGCACGTCCCTATGCCAAATCCAAAAGGACATTGGCATCACATCCATCATGGTAACGCACGACCAAGAAGAAGCGGTTGCCGTGTCGGATACGGTGGTCATCATGAATCATGGCGTGGTGGAACAAATGGGTAAGCCTGATGAGCTGTTTGCTCGTCCTAATAGTGAATTTGTGGTGGATTTTTTGGGGCTTTAAAACATCATTCTATTTGGATTAAATGGTGCGTATTACGCACCCTACCGCCATTTGGTGTGTTTTGACGTTAAATGATGATATAAAAATTACCTTTAAAAACAATATTAGGATTATATTAAATCTCTTTCCAAACTAAAAATAAACCCTTATAAGTATTGGGGTTGAAGTTTTTAAAAATCCATAAAAATCAGGGTTTGGAAAGAAGTCTATTAAATAAATTAACCATAAAAAACACGCCCCATCGGACGTGCTTTTATCAGCTAATACTAGATTAACCTTTTAACACCGCAAAAATCTGCTCTTTGACCATGTCAATGGCTTGGGTGCCGTCAAACTGATGATAAGACGGAGCGTTCTCGCCTGACTGAGCCACCGCTTGATAATGGCCCACGAGCGTGGCAGTTTGGGTGTGATAGACTGACAAGCGGTCTCTGACGACTTCTTCTTTGTCGTCATCACGCTGTACCAACTCTTCGCCCGTTACATCATCTTTACCGTCCACTTTTGGTGGATTGTGAATGATGTGATAGGTGCGACCTGACGGCAAGTGAGCTCTGCGACCTGACATACGGCTGACAATCTCATCATCAGGCACGCTAATCTCAATGACATAATCAATGTCCACGCCTGCATTTGCCAACGCTTCGGCTTGGGGAATGGTGCGTGGAAAACCGTCAAAAATACAGCCATTAGCACAATCAGGCTCGGCTAAGCGGTCTTTGACCAGATTAATGATAAGCTCATCAGAGACCAACTGACCTGCGTCCATCACGCTTTTGGCAAGTTTGCCAAGCTCTGTGCCGTTTTTAATGGCAGAACGAAGCATGTCGCCTGTGGAGATTTGGGGAATATTAAATTCCTTTGAAATGAACTGAGCTTGTGTGCCTTTGCCTGCCCCTGGGGGGCCTAATAAAATAATACGCATGAGTACGCTCCAATGAACCACGAAATAAAATAACACTATAAACCACATTGCCCTATTGTTCAAGTGGTATTTAACCATTATTTATTAGACCTCTTTCCAA
>NZ_MXAN01000103.1:29159-29389 GCF_002027545.1 Moraxella lacunata | reverse complement strand
GTTTGGAAAGGGGTCTATTGATAAAACAGGCACAGTGGTTATCCCCATTGGATATGATGATGCTTGGGATTTTTCAGAAGGTTTGGCATGGGTGATACAGCACGGCAACCTAAATTCTATCAATAAGAACGGCAAGGTGGTTATTTCTACGGATTATGGACGCACCAACAGTTTTTCGGAGGGCTTGGCAGGTGTGGCAAGTGATAAAACATGGGGATTTATTGATAAAA
>NZ_MXAN01000103.1:0-29049 GCF_002027545.1 Moraxella lacunata | reverse complement strand
TTGAGGTTTTTAAAAATCCACAAAAATCGGGGTTTGGAAAGAAGTCTATTGACAAATCAGGTAAGGTGGTCATTCCCTTAATCTTTGATTATGCGGGGGAATTTGTCAGGGGTATGGCAGAAGTTAAGCAAAATGGCAAATACGGCTATATCGACAAAACAGGCAGTATCGTCATTCCTACCATTTATGACAAAACAGAACGTCTTGATGATGAGTTGATTGAAGTGGAGCAAAATGACAAATCGGGCATGATTGACAACACGGGTAAAGAAGTCTTACCAATTGAATATGACTACATTCGTGATTTTTCAGATACGCTCATGATTATCAAGCACCATGACAAATTTGGCGTGTTTTATAAACCAGAGCAAACCATTTTACCCACTTGGTATGATGATATTACAGAAGATGATGACGGCTTGGCAGTGTTTTGGCGACATACCTTAGGCTTTTTAAGCAAGATTGTGTATAAATTATCAAATGGTAAATTTGGCATACAAACAGGCTATTTTGACAGCAAGGATAATGAGATTAGCCCCAATCAACATCATCAAGAAAATATCCAAACAGCAACAAGCAATCTCGCCATGAATATTAACAAAATAACCCATTGTTCAGGCTAATCAAATAAGACAATTTTTTAAAGTTATTTTAAAAGGATAAAATTATGAAAAAATTTCTAAACCCCCTTATCATCACCCTATCCCTTTTATCCTTACCTGCTTTGGCGTGTGAAAGACCACAGGTGACGGGGTATGATGGAGCTGGTTGTTTGCAAGACGGATTGGCGGTTGCAAAAAATAACAGCAAATACGGTTTTATTGACAAAACAGGCAAAGTGGTTATTCCTGTTCAATATGATTATGCTCGCAGTTTTTCAGAAGGCTTGGCACTCGTAGAACAAAATAATAAATATGGCTTTATTGACAAAACAGGTAAAGTGGTTATTCCCATTCAATATGATGATGCTTGGTCTTTTGTAGAAGGATTGGCAAATGTAAAGCAAAACGGCAAATGGGGTTTTATTGACAAAACAGGTGAAGTGGTTATTCCCATGCATTATGATAATGTTTTGAGCTTTTCAGAAGGATTGGCAAATATAGAGCAAGAAGGCAAATGGGGGCATATTAATAAAACAGGCAGGGTGGTTGTGCCTATTCAATATGACTATATCGGGGAGTTTTTAGAACGCCTGGCAATCGCACAACAAAATTATAAGAGGGGGTATATTGATAACACAGGCAATGTTATTATTCCTATTCAATATGATTATGCTTGGGATTTTAAAAATGGCAAAGCCCTAGTGAGACTAAATGGCGAAATCTTTCATATAGACAAAACAGGCAAACGCCTAGACTAGCCCCAAGCGTTTTTGTGATGATTTTTGCCAAAACCGCTTTATTTTTAGTATAATAATATAGGGCATGCCTACCCTTTATAACACAATTTAAAATTTACAAATATTTTAAAAATAATTCCCTGTTTTTGCATGAAAAATGGCTAAATCTTGTTTTTCTTCGTCAAAAGCTCGTTTGATAGAATGACTATCAAACCTCACTTTTTCCTTGAAAAACGGGCGATTTTTCTCATTTTTCATTGCAAATACAAAAGGTAGGCACGCCCTATTTTAACATCACTTTAAGAGCCGTCATGACTATCCAATCCCTACTTCACACCCACCTACAAACCGCCATGATAAACGCAGGGGCGAACAAAGATACCGACCCTGTCATCAAGCAATCAGGCAAGCCCCAATTTGGCGACTACCAAGCCAATGGCGTGATGAGCGTTGCTAAAAAACTTGGCACAAACCCACGAGAATTTGCCCAAAAAGTGCTTGATGAGTTGGCAAACAGCCAAGCCTTGGGCGGTATTGCCGACAAATTAGAAATCGCAGGGCCGGGCTTTATCAACATCTTTCTTGACAAGGATTTTCTTGCCAAATCCGCCCGCACCGCCCGCACGTCCGACCGCTTGGGCATTACGTCCGACCACACCGAGACGGTTGTCATTGACTATTCATCGCCAAATGTCGCCAAAGAGATGCACGTTGGGCATTTGCGTTCTACCATTATTGGCGACAGCTCGGTGCGTGTGCTTGAATTTTTGGGTGACACCGTCATTCGTGCCAACCATGTGGGCGACTGGGGGACGCAGTTTGGTATGCTCATCGCCTACCTTGAAAAAATGCAAAACGAAAACGCCTCCGGCATGGAGCTATCCGACCTAGAAGCCTTTTATCGTGATGCCAAAGCGACTTATGACAATGATGAAGCCTTTGCTGAAAAAGCTCGTGGCTATGTGGTCAAACTCCAAAGTGGCGATGAGTATTGCCTTGCCATGTGGCAAAAACTCGTTGCCATTACCATGAGCCAAAACCAAGCCAGTTACGAACGCCTAAACGTAACCTTGACGGACAAAGACATCATGGGCGAGAGCCTTTATAACCCCATGCTCCCCGATATCGTCAAAACCCTAAAAGAAAAAGGCGTGGCGGTAGAAGATGACGGGGCAACCGTGGTGTATCTGCCTGAATTTAAAAACAAAGAAGGTGAGCCACTGGGTATCATCATTCAGAAAAAAGACGGCGGATTTTTGTACACCACCACCGACATCGCCGCCGCAAGCTACCGCTATCACACTTTGCACGCTGACCGTGCCATTGTCTATTCTGACACTCGCCAAGCCCAGCACATGGCACAGGCGTGGGCGATTGCACGGCTTGGCGGATTTGTGCCTGATACGTTCAAATTAGAACATCACAATTTTGGCATGATGCTTGGCAAAGACGGCAAACCGTTCAAAACTCGCACAGGCGGTACGGTCAAACTTGCCGACCTGCTTGATGAAGCGGTTGCCCGTGCCACCGTCTTGATAGACAGCAAAAACCCAGACGTAACTGCCGATGAGCGGACGGCACTTATTGATGCGGTTGCCATTGGGGCGGTCAAATATGCCGACCTATCCAAGCACCGCACGACCGATTATGTGTTTGACTGGGACAGTATGTTAAACTTTGAAGGCAACACCGCCCCTTATATGCAGTACGCTTACACCCGTGTGCGTTCTATTTTTGCCAAAGCAGGGGTAAATCCTGACACGCTAACAGGTAAGATTGTCATCACGGACGATAAAGAGCGAGCGTTGGCGGTCAAATTGCTACAATTTGAAGAAGCCCTACGCCAAGTCGCCAAAGACGGTACGCCCCATGTGTTGTGTGGCTATCTGTATGAACTCGCTGGCATTTTTTCATCGTTTTATGAAGCCTGCCCGATACTGTCGGCAGATGACGACACCAAAAATAGCCGTCTGCAACTGGCAGATTTGACCGCTAAGACCTTAAAAACGGGGCTGGATTTACTCGGTATTAAGACGGTTGAGAAGATGTAATTGATAAAATCATGATTGCCATCGGGGTTGTCCTAATGGCAATTTTTTAAATTGGACGCACTTATGTTTGACAAATTTGGCAATATCAACACCGACAATTTAGACATTACCGCCCTGCCCCATTGGTCATTTGGCGACAGTCCACAAATGGTGGACGAGCTTATAGGGCTTGTCCTAGACGGTAAAAAGCGAGCCACTTGCACCGCTCTGCATTGGCATTTGGACGAGCCAGTTTGCCCTGTTGGTAGCCTACAAGTCATCACAGACGGACAAAACCGCCCACGCTGTATTATCCAAAACACCGCCCAATTCATCATTCGCTTTTGTGATGTGGACGAAAAGTTGGCACGCCAAGAAGGTGAAGGCGATTTATCGCTTGCCTATTGGCGGACGGCTCATCAAGAATTTTTTGAGCGGTTTGGGGTATTTGATGATAAAATGTGGTTATTGTTTGAGACTTTTGATGTTATAAAAATCCTTGATTAGCCATTGCAAAATCATGCAATCATGCTATGATAATAAATCATTTATTATCCGCTTATCATGAATACGCCCACTTTAACGCTATCACGCCGTTATCATTTATTACTCCAAAGAAATGACACATGGCGATTATTAACCGCCAAACGTGCTCCCATTATTTTGGCGTGTGCCGAACAATTATTCATGAGCCAAAATCAAACGCCCACCATGGATATGGCGGTGCAGTTATTAACCAATTGCTTTAATGAATTTATTCATGACAAGGAATTGATTGATAAAGACCCACACACATTAGCCAAACAAGAATAGAGAGATTGGCTAAAACGTGGCTTAATCATAGAAAGAAATAATAAATCTCTTTCCAAACTAAAAATAAACCCTTATAAGTATTGGGGTTGAAGTTTTTAAAAATCCATAAAAATCAGGGTTTGGAAAGAAGTCTAATGAAGTTTTTGCAACCGATGCCCTACAAAAAGCCATTTATTTTATCAAAGGCTTAGAAGATGATACCGTCATGACTTCTACGGCGTCAAGATTACAAACCGTCCAATCAGAAATAGAAAAAGCCTATATCCGCCTAAATCCCAATCAACAAGAAAGAGAACAATATCTCCAAAAACAAATAAACCTATTACATCAAGAATTAACCAATGTTAAAAATGGCGATTTTGAATTATTAGATACGCATTCATCCAAAGAAATACTCCAAAATATCTATGAACTTGCCATGAGTCTATATCATGATTTTCGCCGTGTGGAAGATTCTTATCGGCAAATGGATAAAGAACTAAGAGAAAAAGTCATTCGTGAACAATATCATCGTGGGCAGGTAATTCACACGTTATTGGATTATCATGATGAACTAATTAGCACGCCAGAAGGTCGGGTATTTCAAGGATTTAATCATGCCTTACAACATAATCATATTGACGAACTCAATCATCAAATAAAACAACTGGTAGCATATGGCATTAGCCAAGATAGCCTAACACCCACTCAATTATTCAATTTATCCACGCTAATTAGCTCTTTAAATAAAGAAGCCAGTCAAGTCATTCGTGCCAAACAAAATATGGAAAAAGACGTTAGAAGTTTTATCCAAACAGGCTTGGCAACCGAACATCACAGGGTTGGCGATTTATTAAATCAAATATTTAAAGAAGCTCTCAATATAGATTGGCAAGATAATAGCACCAAACACACGCCAAGTCATCTACCACCCATTGCCATTGAGTTAAATAAAATTGCCAGTATTGAGTGTTTTTTAATTCATGAATATAAAACAGATGACAATCATCAATTAAATCTAGATAATCAAAGCATTGATTTAAACAGCGTAGATTCATCATTTTGGCAAGCCTTGGACGGATTAGACAGGCAAGATTGGTTTGATAAAACCAAAGCCTTATTATCCCAATCAGACAAACCCTTATCCATTGCTGATTTACACCAACAATTACCCATACCTGATAATTACGATTTAGAAGCGATTGCTTTATGGATTGAAATGGCGTGTCGCACATCATCCATATCGGACACTTATGAATATATTATTCTAAAACGCAATACAAATCATGATGAATTATGGCAATTTAAAGTACCTGTTATCGCCTTGCAAAAGCACCATTTTGATGAATTATCATTAGATGATATTTAAAAAAGGATTATTATGGATACGCAATTTCTTTATGATACCAACCAAACCTTAAAAAATGCCATCCAAGATTTATTAAAACATGGCTATATAGAAAAACATCAAAAGCCCAATATTTATCAACAGCTATTTGGCAATATAGACTTTATCAATGCTTATTTGTCCATCATGGATTTATCAATGCACATTGACGATATTCGTGGTGTTATTTATGTTGGTGTCTATCAAAAATTTATGATATCATTATTGATGATACGACAAATCATGAAACTCATGATGAAAATAACCATGATGACAATCCAACCAATAATAGTCATAGCCCAATACCATCTTATGATAAAATGTGGTCGCACCCTTTTATTCGCCGTCAAAGATTAACCTTGCACCAGTCTTTATTAATAGCAATTTTAAGACAAAAATTTGTGGAAATAGAAAGCCAAAGCGGTGTTGGTACAAATACAGTTTGGGTAGATTTTGATGACCTAAAAAACCAATATTTTTCTTACATCAATCATAGTGGCAGTGAAAAAAGTGATGATGATTCTTTAAAACGCTTATTATCCCAATTAAAAGACTATGGCATTATTGGCGATATGGACGAACAAGGCAAAATTATCATTCGCCCCCTAATCGCCCATTTGGCAAATCCTGAAAATCTTGGTCAGTTTTTAATGCAATTAAAAAATCTAAATGGAGCATATGATGAATAATGGCAGTTATTTTTTACATCAAATAGATGTCTATAATTGGGGCGGTTTTTATGGATTGCACACCGCTCATATTGATAAAGAAGGCACGGCGATTATTGGGCAAACAGGCAGTGGCAAAACCACACTCATTGATGCCTTGATGACTTTATTAGTTGCCAAGCCTTATTACAATCTTGCGTCCACAGGCGGACATGAGAGCGATAGGGATTTGATGAGTTATATTCGTGGCATTGCCAATCCAGATGATAAAGACGATACCAATCGCACAGGCAAAACCATAACGGCAATTCGTGCTTATTTTTATCCCATTAAGACAGATTCATCAACACAAATTTATCAGCAAGAGTTATTTAGCGATGATACTTTTGTTAGTCAAAACCAACCAAAAAATACCGTCCAACTAACCGCCATTTTTTGGATAGACAGTAATAGCAATCACGCCAAAGACAGAAATGATTTATGGATATTTTCTCATGATGATTTTTCTTTAAAAGAATACATTCAAGAATTTCATCAAAGTGGCAAACGTGGCTTTAAGGCATGGATTAAAAATCATGACAATATTCATGTATTTGACAGCAAAAGCAGTTATTTATCAAAAGTCCAAAGCTTTTTTGATGTATCAGACAATGCCTTTAAATTATTAAATCGCACCGTGGGCTTAAAGCAATTAAACAGCATTGATGAGATATTTCGTGAATTGGTATTAGACGATGAGTCTTTATTTGAAAAGGCTAATGACATCATCACGCAATTTGATGATTTAAGTCAAATACGCCAAGATGTACAAACCGCCAAAAAACAACAACAATCTTTATTGCCACTTAGAAATCTACAAAAACAGTGGCAAGAAAATGACAATCGAATAACGCACATCAATACTTTGATTGATTATTTGCCCATTTGGTATAACTATCACGCTCATGGTATTTATGATGACATTCAAAAAGAACTAAAAATAGATAATGAGCAATTAAAAATAACACTAAATCACGCCGAACAAGAAAAAGAAAATACCAAACAACAAAAAGAGTTATTACAAAGCCAATATTATCAAAAAGGCGGTAATGACATTACTCATCTAAAAAGACAGATAGAGCAAACCCAAAAAGACCTTGATAAAACTTCTAAATATCATAAGCAATATCTCTCGCTTATTCGTTATTTTGGTTTGACTTATCAAGACAGCCAACAAGACTTTTTGAAAAATAAAGAGCAATTAGCCAATATCCAAGAGCAAATTCGTCAAAACATTGAAAATAAAACCCAAGAATTGCATGAAATCGGTGCAAAAAGACACTCTCATCAAAATGACATCACAAACATCAACGCACAATTAAATGAAGCCAAAAAACAAACATCTAATATTCCCTTAGAATTTATCAAATTTAAAGAGAGCCTTGCCGAGCATTTAAATATCGCTTGTGATGAATTGTATTATTTGGCAGAATTGATAGAAGTGCAAGACAAAGCATGGCAAGGGGCGATTGAGCGAGCCATTGGCAGTCATCGCCTAAGATTATTTGTGCCAGAACATCTCACACAATCAGCACTGGCATGGGTAAATCATCGCCAAAATCGTTTGCACGTGCGTTTATTTAGTGCCACAAATACACCCACTCACAAAGAGATATTTCATGACAGCTTTATTCATAAATTAACCGTTAAAGACAATCCTTTGTCATTATCAGTATTTCATGTATTGGCTGACATTGATAGGCATTGTGTGAATGATACCAATGCCCTGCAACATACCCCACACGCCATGACTAAAGAAGGCTTGATGTCCAATAAAAAAACATTATTTTGACAAACAAGACCAAAAATCCCTAAAAGATGATTGGCTAACAGGATTTGATAATAAAAATTTGGTTCATCAATTAAGCACTAAATTAAAACAATCAACTGATGAATACAAAATAGCCGATCAACAATATCAGAATTTATCCGATATAATCAAAGAATTAAATAATAAAGAGCGAAGTATTATATTATTAAAAGACATGGCATTTGATGATATTGATGTTATTTCATTATCAAACACACTTAATAATCTCAATCGTCATTATCAAAAATTAACCAAACCCGATGGCGATTTGGCAAAATTAAATAGACAGATTGATGACTTAGCCCATGAAATTAACAACCAATAAAATCTAATTACAGACATCATGGTAGAGTTAAAAGAAAATGAAAAAGACATCAAAAAATACACCCAAGAGATTGATAAAATTAACCATTTCTTTAATAACATCAATATGAAAGAAATCATCACTCACAAAAACTTTATCGCCTTAAAAGAGTATTGCCCGCCAATCAATAAAGACAATATTCACAATATTGACAAGGAAAGATTGGCATCTTATGAAAAGCTAAATCATCAAAAAGACGATTATCAACGACAAAAAAATGAATATGAAAAAAGCATTGTCTCACAAATGGGAAAAGCCAAAAATGCAGATACAGGCAGTCTTAGCGAATGTGGCACACAGATGATTGATTTGCCTGAGTATTTGACACGGCTTGATTATTTAGAAAGCGAAGGCTTGCCTATTCAGGAGAAAAAGTTTAATGAATATTTGGTGTCATCATCTACTGACAGCGTGGGGCAATTATTAAAAGCCATTGAATATCAAGTTGGCAACATAAAAGAGCGTATTGACAAATTAAATCATGTATTAAAAAGTGTGGATTTTGATAAAAATAAATATTTAAGATTAAATACCAAACCCGTTATTCATCAGTCTTTATTAGAATTTGAACAAGCCAAAAAGAAATTAGAAGGTTTTTATTTAAATATCAAAACTGACAATACCGAAGGGCATTATTTAGCCCTAAAACAGCTCATTGATTTATTAAGTCAAGCCGTGGATAAAAAACACACATTATCGGCACGTTCTTTATTGGACGCACGGTTTAGATTGCAGTTTTCTATTTCGGTCATATCCAGAATGGATGATACTGAATTGAGCAGTTTTGTTGGCTCACAGCGTGGCAGTGGCGGTGAAAAAGAAATCATCGCCAGTTATGTTTTGACCACATCTTTAAGTTATGCTCTAAACCCAAAAGGCATGAGCCTACCTACATTCTCCACCATTATTTTGGATGAAGCCTTTTCAAAAAGCTCGCAAGTGGTTGCAGGGCGTATTGTGAATGCAATTTGGGCATTTGGCTTACATCCTTTATTTGTTACACCAAATAAAGAAATGCGACTATTAAGACAATATACCAAAAGTGCGATATTGGTACACAGATTGGGTAAATATGCCAGCATTCAAAGTTATTCTTGGGAGCGATTACAACAAGAAGCCGATAAAATAAATCAGGAAAAACAATCATGACACGCTTAAAAAGTCCTGATGATATTATCAATATTCTGCACAAAGATTGGCAAAATAAACCCAAAAGAATAGACAGGCTGTTAAATCATCATTATCCCATAACCATCAAGATTGGTACGCCAACCGCCAATGATTTAAAAAATCATTTGGCTATGGTGCGTGAGCATTTTATCATATGGCATAATTTTGAAAAAGAAATCTTAAATCATGGCAATATCGCACTTATTTGGCAAAATAAAAAATATCAATCCTTAGGCAATGTAGATTATCCTGATTATCTACAACTTAATTCTTATCAAGACTGGCTTTTTTTATTAAAAATAAGACAGACAGAAACCGCCAAACAATTATCATGGGTAATTGATTTATTAGAACACGAATATATCAAACATCATTTATCCAAACATGATGATTTAACCTTTCATCAATTAACCTTAATCATCACTTCTGATAAATACTATGATGAATCCGTGGACACCATGGTTAGCATTATTATTTTAGCAAAATATCTTGACAAACATATCATGGCAGGATATTCATTAAGAAGTTTTGACATCAATACCATTATCAATCGTTGTGCAGAATCCGAAAAACATTATCTTTACAAAAGTCATTTTGACAGTAAATTTTTTGAGCGTTATACTTATCTATTTGAGCAATTATTGGAATTAAGATTTGCCAATGAAGTAAAAAGCGTGGGTCTTGCCCATTTTTTGGGCGTGGATAATAACGCCCATTGGCTGTTATTATCCGAATGCTGTGATGAGCCTTTGTATTTGCCATTTTCACAGATTTATGCTCCCCACCATGAATTAGACCCTGATAAAATTATTTGCGATAATATTTTAATCGTTGAAAATAAACACAGTCTAAAACAATTGCCAACACTAAAAAATACATTGATGATATTAGGAGCAGGCAATAATCTATCATGGTTAAAAAATAAATCATGGCAACACAAAAAACTCTATTATTGGGGCGATATAGACACATGGGGTATGGCGATATTGGCAAAAGCACAAACTTGCCAGTCTCACATCGTGCCTATATTGATGGATCACGATATATTAAACGCCCATCGCCATAAAATCGTTCCCGAGCCAAAAAGTATAGAAAATACACCAATAGGATTAAATGACACACAGTTGGCATTATTTCATCATCTCAAAAATAATCAAATACGCCTTGAACAAGAATTTATTGAGCTTGATTATGTACGCTCTACAATGATAGAATTGGGACTGCATTTTAGGGCGTGTTGAACATTGATAACATTTTATAAAATAAGATGAAAATTTAACGCTTTTATCAATTTTTGCATGAAAAATGGCTATCCGACCACTTAACTGTGTGATTTTAAGATTTTTTACTTAATTTTTAAAATTAAGTGGTCGGATTGTTTTTCATAATAAAATTTGTCTGATAGAATGACTATCANNTCTCATTTTTCATTGCAAATACTAATATTCAACACGCCCTATTTAAATAGTTGAGATAATTTATGACAAACAAAAACACCAATCAAGAACCCCAAGCCCTAAATAAAGTCCGTGCCGACAAATGGCTATGGGCGGCACGATTTTTTCGCACTCGCACCCTTGCCAAAGAAGCGATAGAAGGCGGAAAGGTTCACATGAACGGTCAAAAAATCAAAACGAGCAAAGAGCTACAAGTGGGCGACACGCTAACCATTCGTCAAGGTCATGCCAGCGTCCAAGAACAAAAAACGATAATTATCAAAGCCTTATCCGACAATCGGGGCAATGCCACCATCGCCCAAACGCTGTACGATGAGACAGATGAGAGCATTGCCACCCGTGAGTTTTTTGCCGAGCAACGCAAATTACAAAACCTTGCCAGACCAATCACCAAGCCTGACAAAAAACAGCGTCGAGACATTGAGAAATTTAAAAATAATTGGTGAAGATTATACGCAGGAGTATAGCAAAAGAATGGTATTAGAATAGATGTACAAAAAGAGAGTTGCCAAGTTTTAGGCAAAAAAATGACTTCATCAGCACATCTTCGGCACACTTTGGGATTACTACCGTTGCTACCTTCCGGTCCTGGCGGGGTTCATAAATCAAAGTTGCGAAGCTACCGATGAAGCCGAGAGTAATTATACATGAATTTTTTTAAAATGCAAGAAAATTTTCTGGATTTTATCAGTTTACGCCTAACAAACTTAATATTTGCCACAGGCTTTGATGGGGCGTGCTGTGCACACCTTATAAAAACAACACCATCAAAGGACATGTAGAGCCTTCATACATCATTTAAATTCATAACAATTTTAAAGTTTTGTGGCCATAAAACGCTCAAATCCCACAAATAATTTTAAAAAATAAATCCATGTTATTTGTTAAATAAAAGCAATAATCAGATACAAATTAGCACAACAATCAAGAATAAACTGTATTACAATAAGTTGGTTTTTCTTATGTTATATTCTATCACGGAGTAATTCATGCGTGCATTCACACCACCCTTACTGCTTGGTCTGGCACTGGCAGGCACTCACGCCTACGCTCAAAGCTACAACCAAATCAGCTTTAATGTCGAGACTGCTAAAACCATCGCCAACGATGAGCTGACTGCCACGCTCACTAAATCAGCGGACAACGCCAATGCCAAAACGTTGGCAAATACCTTAAACACCACCGCCAACAAAGCCCTAACCATCGCCCAAAAATACCCCAATGTCAAAGTCACCACAGGTCGCCATCACACCTACCCACGCTATGACAACAAAGGCAAAATCAATGGCTTTACAGGCTCATCATCAGTCAACATCCAAAGCCAAAACTTCGAAGAAGCCAGTGAACTCATCGCTGAGCTACAAGGCTTTATGACGCTTAGCAGTCTTGACTTTGGCGTGTCCGAAGCCACCCAAAAGGCAGTAGAGAATGAACTCAAAGCCCAAACCATCCAAAAATTCACCGATGAAGCCAAAACCATCAGCACCGCCTTTGGGGCGAGCGATTATAGAATCGTAAAAGTGAATTTGAATAATGCTGGCGGTCGTTTTAGTGTCAGTCCCATGATGGGTTATGCTGCAGTCGCAGCACCCGAAAGCTCAGTTGCCAACCAAAGCTATGAAGGCGGTGAAAGTCGTCTTAATTATGAAGCCCAAGGCGTGATTGAATTGGTTAAATAATATTCATCCGTTTGGGCAGGCACGCATAAGCCCAATCAAAAACCACCAAACGCCTTGTTTGGTGGTTTTGATTTTTAAATACAATACCAATGTCTTATCATGCCAGTGCGTTTTCCCACGTTGGGATGACCGCTTGCATGAGTGGTTTTAGCAGTTTGGCATTACAGGCAAAGACTGAACCTGTCTGCATGGCGTTATTTGCTCCCTTGTGGTCAACCACCACCGCTTTGGCCTCACTGGCAATCAGCTCGCCTGCACACACATCCCACGGCTTAATATTCATCTCAAAATAACCATCAAAACGTCCTGCTGCCACATAACACAAATCCAGTGCTGCTGAGCCTGTGCGACGAACCTGTCCGCCTTGCTCACAAATCACCGCCAAACTGGCAAAATGCTGACGGATAAAACTCGTGCGATTCTCGCCCATCATACGTTCATAAGGATGCCCTGTGGTAAACAGTCCGCCCGCTATCGTGGTACGCCCCGAGACTGACAGACGACGTTGGTTAAGTCTTGCTCCACGATTACGGCTAGCGGTGAACAGTTCATCACGCATAGGGTCATAGACCACGCCATGCTCGGTTACACCTTTATGCTGAATGCCAATAGACACACAAAAATGTGGCACACCATGCACAAAATTCTGCGTGCCATCTAGCGGGTCAATGACAAAACACCACTCTGCATCTGCCCCCCTACCCTCTTGCAAGCCAAACTCTTCACCCAAAAATGAATGCTTAGGGTAACTCTCTTTTAACAAAGAAATGGTCAGCTCTTCGGCATAACGGTCAACCTTGGTTACCAAACCATCCAGACCTTTGGACTCAACACCCAAATCAATACGATGACGGTTCTCATGAGCCTTTAAAATCTCATGACCGACTTTTTTCGCCACTTCGGACGCAATCACCACCATAGGTTCCATAATATACCTTACCAATGTTTATTAAATAATGTAAATAATGCTTTTGTATTCATCATACAAAGACTGTCATTATAGCCTAAAATGGATAAAATTGCGATCAAAATTTACCACCCATCAAAGTTGGTTAAAACTCATCTATTAATGGTTGGGTTCTGGCATCAAAGGCTTAGCAAATAACAACTCATGAACCAAATCCACGGTAGCGACATCCATCTTTGCCATTGGCGGGGCGGGGGCATCATCTAACACCCTTTGACCTTGCCCATCTACCATAAAATACTCATCCTCCTTGCGAACTAATGCCATGCCATTTTTAAAAAACCCCACATCATCATATTTTAGTGGTACAACCAGCAGTCCTTGATGATTGATAAAACCAAATTTTTCTCGGTATTTTACCCTTGCCAGTTGATGGTTAAATTGACCAATTTCATCAAACATGATTGGCACAATAATAATCCCTCTGTCATCCATCATACCATATTTGCCATTTTGGGCAACTTTGATGAGCCCATCTAACACACATTCAACGCCGTCATATTCATCGCTAACTTTGGGCATGACACAGTCATGAGCCATTGCCATTTGACAAGCACCCAAAACAGGCATTAACAAAACAAATATCGGCAGGCACAGCAAAGGGGGTTTGATTATTGACATGAGTAAAGTGGCATAAAAGTGGCGTAAAAGTGGCGTGGTACATAAAACGTGGCGTGGTACAAATGGCATGACCAAATCAGTCAAACAGCCAATAACAACAGATTTTATCAAACTTTATTCGTCAATACCAAGACTTTTATTCAACACCAGCACCCATGCCATTTTATGCAACAGATTGATGCTAATTTATGCTTAATTTGCCCTATTTTATCATTTTATGCTATAATTTCATATTTTTTTATGATAGATAACCCACCATAAAACGCTCATTTTGGTCAAGATTTGCAATCCAGACCCGCTTTGCAAATCTTTGCTTATCACAGTTTTATGTAGAGTTTTGGGGCATGTAAAGTTTTAAGGTTTTTTATGAATTACAAACGCATTATCATGATTGCATTGGCATATGTCGGTGTGGTTACAGGGGCAGGACTGTCATCTGGTCAAGAAGTTTTTCAGTACTTTGTCAATTTTGGTACAATTGGTTTGGTTGGTGTGGTGCTTGTTGGCATTTTACACGCCATTTTTGGGCGGATTATTTTGACACTCGGCTCATACTACCGAGCTCGTGAACACAGTGCGGTTTTAGAGCGAATTACGGGCAAATTGGTGTACCGCCTGCTGGATATTTCACTGATTTTGAGTGGATTTGTGCTGGGCTTTGTGATGATTGCAGGGGCTGGGGCGAATCTAAACCAAGAGTTTGGTCTGCCCACATGGGTTGGGGCATTGCTCTGCTCGGTGTTGGTCGTCGTTGTGAGTATGATGAACTTTGAACGTGTTACCCAAGCCATTGGTGTATTTACGCCCATCATTGTGGGGATTATTGTATTGCTTGCCATTTATACATTTTGGGGAAAATCTTATGATTGGGTAGCCTTAGATGGTTTTGCCAAAACCTTGCCAAAGGCTCTGCCAAATATTTGGGTGTCAGTCGTCAACTACTATGCCATTTGTATCATGGCAGCGGCGGCGATGTCCTTTGTGCTGGGCGGTAATGAGATGTATGTTGGCGAGGCGGGGCGAGGCGGACTGATTGGTGGGGCGATTATTGGCGTGATTACCACTTGCACCGCCTTTATCTTACTTGCCAACATTGAGCTTGCCAGTCAAGTTGCCATTCCCATGCAAGCCTTAGTCGCCCAAATCCATCCCATCTTTGGCACATTCATGTCAATCATCATTTTTGGCATGATTTTTAATACCGCCATCAGTTTGTATTATTCACTGGCAAAACGTTTTTCAGGAGCGGATGATGTTCGCTTTAAAAAGCTCATGGTCATCTTTGTGGCGGTCGGTTTTGGGCTAAGTTTTGCAGGCTTTAAAACACTCGTGGCGACTGTATTTCCGATTTTGGGCTATATTGGCATGCTCATGCTGTTAGTCTTGACAACCACTTGGATAAAAAATCGCCACATCATCAAAGAAGAACGCCTACGTCGCCGTCAAATCTTTGACCTTATGGTACAAAAACACGATGATGACCAACATTTTGACAAAACCCATCAAAAACACTTGGATGGTCTGATTGACAAATCAGTGCTGGATAATGATGATTTACGTCAACAAATGCGTGATATGGCAAAAGAGCATTTAGACGATAAGAGATGATTGGGTTTTGTGGTTTTTTAAAAGATGATATTTTGTCAGGGTAAATGTGATTTGCCCCGACAAATCTATTTTGGGCGTGGTTAATTAACAATGCCAGATACTTTAACTACCATTGCATTGCACCTAATTCATAAAAGTTCCACCACATAGGCTTCCACTCTCCATTGACATAGTTACATTTTGGGCAAGTGGCTTGAATGGTGTAGCAACTGCTACCATCTGCATTAACCGACTTCTTTTTGAATTTCGCAATTTCCATCATTGCTTTGCTATCGCATTTAATACACACGCTCAATCTTAAAGCCCTTTACAGGTTTTTCAGGATAGTTCATTTATTCACACCTTTGTAAAACAAATTGATTGGATTGCTATTTTATACAAAATTTTTAAATCAATCTATCTTTTTGGTTTATTCAACCACTCCAAAATCCCTGTCCCATCTAGCCTGCATTGTGCCAACTGCTCTTCATGACTGCCATGGGCAACAAACACATCATCGATACCAATCTGCACAAGAGAACCACCATAGCCCACACTTGCCAAGTACTCGCCCACCGCAGAGCCTGCCCCACCCATACGCTGATGCTCCTCTACTGTGATAAAATGCGTAATGCCCTGCCCGATAAGCTCATCTATCAACTCATTGTCAAGCGGTTTGACCCACCGCATGTCCACCACCGTCATGGGCGTGTCTGTCGTTTGGGCGAATGTTTGACTTGCTGACAGAGCGTCATGTAGGCGTGTACCAAAGGCAAGCATGGCGATTTTTTTGTCTGATGCTTTTTCATCTTTGGCGATAAAACCGTCTGATTGCCATACCACCCTCGCCCGACCAATGGCAAAACTCTCATCAATGTCCTTGATAATCTGTCGCCCCACACCCACACCCCTAGGATAGCGAATGGCACTTGTGCCTTGATAGGCATAACAAGCATTTAGTAAATGATAGCATTCATGTTCATCGCTTGGAGCAGCAATGACAACATTTGGCACACAACGCAAATACGCCAAATCAAACACGCCTGCATGAGTTGCACCATCTTCGCCCACAAGTCCCGCTCGGTCTATGGCAAAAGTTACATCCAGATTTTGTAAGGCAATGTCATGAATGAGTTGGTCATAGCCACGTTGTAAAAAAGTAGAATAAATCGCCACCACAGGCTTTAATCCACCTGTCGCCATACCCCCTGCTAGGGTTACGGCGTGCTGTTCGGCAATCGCCACATCAAAAAACTTGGCAGGATACGCCTTGGCAAATGCCACCATGCCCGAGCCTTCGCACATGGCAGGGGTAATGGCAACCATGCACTCGTCTGTGCCGTTATCCATAAGCCACCGCCCAAATACGTCTGAGTACTTTTGGGGTTTTGAGGCAGGGTCTGTTTTATCAGTTTTTGGCGGCTCGTTTTTGGGTAATTTACCAATGGCATGATAGGTAATGGGGTCAGCCTCAGCAGGCAAAAAGCCCTTACCCTTAACCGTATGCACATGAATCAGCACCGCCCCTTTTAACTGTTTGGCACGCCGAAATACTTGTAAAAGTTTTGGCAAATCATGCCCGTCAAAAGGTCCAAGGTAAGTAAAACCAATCGCCTTAAATAGATTGTCAGGGAAAATATGGTCATGCACTTTTTCAGCGATTTTATCAGACAAGGGCATGGGCGGGGCATTTTTACCAAAGAGATTGCCAATGTTTTGCACAAGATTGCCACCGAGTTTGGCAGGGATTTTTTCTAGGGTTTCTTTTGCCCCATTTGCCATGTGTATATAATGGCGAACCCGCCTGTCATCAGGGCTAATCTCACGCTTTATCATCAAGATATTGCCGTGTTTGTCAATGTCAAAGGCAAGCCCACGTTGCCATAAACGTGCCAAATGGCGACTAAATCCGCCAATCGCTTGCGAGATTGACATATCATTGTCGTTTAGCACCACCGTCAAATCAGCATTTTGTTGCACCGCATCATTCATTGCTTCAAACGCCATGCCCCCCGTCATCGCCCCGTCTCCGATGACCGCCACGACCTTGCGGTTTTCGCCCTTGATACGGCTCGCAAGGCTCATGCCGAGTCCTGCCGATATGGACGTGGAGCTATGCCCCACGCCAAAAGTGTCGTACTCGCTCTCGCCCCGCTCTGGAAATGCCGTCAGACCGCCCTTGGCACGGATACGCACAAGCTCATCACGCCGACCCGTCAGCACCTTATGGGCGTACGCCTGATGACCCACGTCCCACACGAGCTTATCATAAGGCGTATCATAACTGACGTGCAGGGCAACTGTCAGCTCCACCACGCCCAAATTTGCCCCAAAATGTCCGCCACTTTGACCGACCGAGTAGAGCAAATATTCACGGAGTTCGTCCGATAATTGGCACAGCTCATCGGTGCTTAATGTCTTTAAATCTTTGGGCAAGCTAACCTTATCCAAAAGCGGTGTCGTGGGGCGAGACGTGGGCAGGTGCGTAAAGGTGCGTGGTGCGTGGGCAGAAGTTGGCATGGGGCTAGTGTTCCAGATTTTGATTTTTTAAAAGTTGTCTTTAAAAAGTTATGTTAATTTATAACAATTTTTGCGGTATAATGCCAAACTTGGCAATGGCAAAGCCAAACTTGAATCAGGGGTTATTTTACAAGATAGCCTTTTAATTTGCCATAGTAGCACCATTTAATTCACAAATAATCCACAATACTTTTAAAAATTTGCATTTTTGGGGAAAATTTTGTACCAATTTATCAGCAAAGCCAATCTGCCTACCGTGCATGGCGATTTTATCATTCATGCGTTTGAAAATGAACACGGTCAAGAACACGTCTTACTAAGTGTCGGCTTGCCGTCCACCGACCCCGACAAAATCCCACTCATTCGCATTCATTCTGAATGTCTGACGGGGGATGCTTTTGGCTCATTAAAATGCGACTGTGGCCCTCAGCTTAATACCGCCATGCAAATGATACAAGCCCACGGATGTGGGGCGATACTCTATCTGCGTCAAGAGGGGCGTGGCATTGGGCTTGTGAATAAAATCCGTGCCTATGCCCTACAAGACCAAGGACATGATACGCTAGATGCCAATCTCATGCTTAATCTGCCAACGGATGCTCGCACTTATGAGATGTGTGAGGTTATGCTAAAACACGTTGGCATTGATAAAGCCAGACTGTTGACTAACAACCCAAACAAACTTGCCTATTTGCAGGCGTTGGGGATTGAGGTGGTGGAGCGAGTGCCGTTACTGGTGGGGGTTAATCAGTTTAATGCCGAATATTTGGCGATTAAGGGGGCGAAAATGGGGCATTTTATCCCCACGCATGTAAAGCCTATCTAAGCCAATGCTTGACACCGCCATGTGATGAACAAACACCACGCCTGCCCAAACTTTTAGAACACGTGCCGTCATTACAAATGGCGGTACATTGATTGTCATAACCATAATGCTTACTTGATGAAGTATCTTCTACTTTATTTTTTTGGGTGTGATAATAATGGTCTCTTTGATGGTTTTCTTTTTTATTTAAAAACACATAACCAAAAAATACAGACAATATTACAATAATAGCCAATGGCTTATTTTTGATGCTTTGCCAATATGCTCCGATGGCAAAGAAAATGAGCATTAAAAAATAAATCATTTATTTGTCCTGTTCATCATCTTTATTGACATAATAAGTGTATTTGTATTTTCCTTCTTTTTTGTGCTGTTCGGCGATAAATGCAATCTCTGCCTCATCACCCTTGATATAAGGCGTTTCCATGTCAGAAAAACTTGATAATAACTCTATCTGCTTTAATTCCAAATTTAAAATGGTTTTATTCCAATATTTTTCAATTTGAGAAATTCTATCCAGCTTTGATATGATGTCATCGAGTTGCTTTTTTAAATCATCTACCTTTTGTTTGTGGATATTCATGTCTCGCTCAAAACTTAGATAATTATCTTTCATATTTTTAATGGTTTGGCTTTGGGCATATACCGCCTCCTCTGCGGCAATATAAGCACGCACCCGCTCTGGGCTGTTTCTGTCTTTGTTGGCAAAATCATTGACAATCTCTTGTAATTCAAGCAATTTTTTATTGGCCTCCTGCATTCTTTTATGCCTTGCTTCGCTGTCCTCTCCTTTACTTTGATACAATCTTTCTGCCTCAAAATACAGCTCTTCAACCTGCTTTTTTTCTATGTTAAGCCGCTCTCTTTGCGGTGTGCTCTCTTGTAAAAACTGCTCTTTTTGGTTACAGGCTTCTTTGAGTGCTTTTTCTATTCTTTGTTTTTTATCCTTAACCACTTTGTTTTGGTATTCATAGTTTTGAGCTTCTTTGGCATAGCGTTCATAATGGGATTTTTCACCATTTTTTAGTGCTTTCATGTGATTTTCTTCATCTAACATGGCTTGTTTTTTCTTTTGTCTTTTGTCCAAATTATCTTTTTCTCTCTCATCAATGGTCTTAGCATAGCGAATGGCGATATTTTCAAAAGTTTGTGGCATTGGCATATGAGCCATATGACTGCTTTTTTCATTCTCTGGCAGATAATCATCATAGTTGCCATCGACATAACTTGACCACGCCTCTTGTAATCTGGAAGAATAATACATTTTTAAAGATTTTGGCTGCAACAATTTAGATAAAATCAAAATAACCCCCACCAATATCAAAAATCCATCAACAGCATATTGAGTATTTTTAAAGGCAGGTTCTTGTTTGAATTTATTAATGGCATTTTCACGAAAAATAGGACTGTCTTTTACCATTAAAATGCCAAAACTTTTTAATGTTTGCTCATCATTATTGACAATTGCGGTTTCTAGTTTTAATTTGTCATTTTCAAAATTTGTTTTTAATTCATCAAGATGTGTATTTGCCTCATCAATCTCTTGTTGAATGCTTTGTGCCACAGGGCCTTTGCCGTATTTTGAACCTTTTTTACCTGCAATCTCATTTTGTAATTTATCGTGCAAGGTTTGAATGTAGGTTTGCTGTTCATTAATTTTCCCTTCAATTTTTCCCAGCGTTTCATCTTTGGCTTGATTGATGCTATTTTGATATTGGATTGCCATTTCATTTTCAATGTCAGTTTTAAACACAAGCTGCGTCAAAAAAGGTGCGGTGATATAAAGCGATGTGATGACAATGCCCAAGCGTGCCATAAAAACAAAATAAGGTTTGTATTTTTCCCAAAAATTGGGAACATAATCTTCACCGTCTAAGGTTTTGGCATGTTCTTCGGTCATCATGTCTTGGGTTACCATGGTGCGGTCAAAAAACCAAAACAACATAAAGATAAACGACCCAAGTACCACACCCCCCAAATAAGGATTGTCAGGTGTAAAGGTACTGCCAAAATGACCCCAAGCAAAACCCTCTGATAGAGCCGCCAAAAAAACAATCACCGAGATGACCGTCAGGTAATTTGCACCCCCTGCTGTTAATAAATTACCTTGATAAATCTTAAAGGTCAAAAAATACCAAATCTGCTTAAACATACTAAAAACCCAAATAGACCATATAAATAAGATGATAAAAATGTGAATGCGTTTATTTTATCAACACTTAATCAACCACTTTAAACGACTGCGTGCCAAACTCAGCACCCCTCACGCCAACTCGGATATGATAAATGCCTTTTGGGGTATTGGCGGCAAAAAACCAACAAGCATCTATCTGATTTTGGGTGGCGTAAATTTGTCTGCCAAATTTGGCGGTATTTGAGCTTGTTTGTACGCTACTGGTTAATTGATTATTGTCATTTTGTCCTGCATTGCCTGTAAAGCTTGCATGAACTGGCATGGTAAATAGCTCGCTGACTTCATAAGTTTGAGAGCCATTGACAGGGGTAACCGCCCAACACAGCATGTCATTTTTCTTTAAGGATAGATTCATATGACCTTTGGGTTTGCCTGTTTTTTGATTGATGACTTGCACATACAGTCTGGGCTCTTGTGCCTGCTCATATCTTTCAAGTCGTCTGCCCAATTCTTGTTCTAGCCTTTGCCTTTCTAACCGCTGTCGTCTTAACTCTTCATAATAATACGCATCTTGGGCATTTTCATATCTGGCACGGCTCGCCCCTTGCTCATAAGCACCGAATAAGTTGGGGATATACATGGCATGGGCGGTGAGAGTGGATAATAGTAGAGATAATAAACTAATTTTTGATAAATTTTTCATAAAATATTTCCTTAAAATTGATAACCGTATTTTGTACCTATTTCATAGGCATCGCAGGCTAAATGCAATCTAGCTTCGCCAGCTGTCTCAGGGACAACATTACCCCAATCGCTTGATGAAGTCGTATTCACATAAAATCTCCCACTCTCTACTGCTTGATTATCACTGTTGTAGTAATTAATAATTTCTCCTAACATAGATTTTCTATTTTCACAATCAAAATACATAAACTCTCTACTTATATTATAAGACTTTCCATTGGAAGCTATTTGTATATTTGGATAAATTCTTTTTATCCAAGCTGTAAGATAAAAACGTTTGCTCTTGTGGGAAAAATAATGTTTTTTCATACTATCAACATCTATCATTATCCTGCCATTTCTTCCATCGCTAGGCATTTCAAGCCAATTCACCGCCATTGCCATTTGACTAACTGCCAAAAATAAACTTGCTAAAACCAACTTTTTCATAAAAGCTCCTAAATAAAAAATTGTGAAAATTAATAACAAAACCCATAACTGTCATCAGACAACTGCCACTGACGACCATTTTGGTCTGTGCCATTGCTATTTATCAGCATGCCGCCTGGTACATGAAAAGCCATTTTAATCACACTGGCTTGACCCCTATCCCACCAAATGACGGCATAATGGCTAAACATGTCATAATTGCCAAAATAGGGATTGCCTGTGGCTTGATTTAACTCTTGCCCTGTATAAATCTGTGTCTGTACTTGATATGCCTGTGACCAACTATAATTGGTCATATATTTAGCACAGACATTTTTAACTTCATAGGCGTGGGCATTATTTATCAAAAATAACGCCGTTAATACTAAGGAAAATTTTTTCATAAAAGCTCCTAAAACTGACTTTCGTCAATTGCGGTTGTGTGTAAATTGCCATTTAATTGTTGAATAAGCTCAATGACATAGCCTTGATTGCGATAAAATTCCAATACTTCATCTGCCTTGGAATAACCTGTATTTTCGCCAAATAAATGTTCTCTGCCATACCACGTATCTCCATAGGCATATTTCACGACATAGCTTCCCATGGGCAGATTAACATCTAATGTTTCTCCACCACGAATAAAATAACTCACCACCTCTTCTCGCTCATTATAAGCATTGACAATTTTTACCCAATAATGGCTTCCTGGGTTGGTTTTTATTTGTAAAGGTGAATCGCCATACAAATTAGGTTTGTTGGTTGCCCCTGTCTCTGGCAACGGTTGAACTTCAATCATAGGCTCAGGCGGTGTAACCACGGTATTTAACTGCGTTTTTAGATATTCTGCCCGCTCATTTAGTTGTAGCACTTCACAAAGATAGCGATAAGCCTTTGCCAAATCTTTGTCGCTACTTTGGCTATTGCCGTAGGCGGTGCAATCAGCCTCTCGTTTTTTATTTATCGCTCGCTGTTCTGCTCGCAAAAAGTCTTGGGTGCTAGGGTGCAGACTATTCCATACCGCATTGATATTGGTAACAGATTTTTCATATCTTTTTTGAGCCTCTGCCAAAACAAGCTGTGGATTTAATGGTGGCTGATGATTGACATTTGGTATTTTAATGTCATTAGGTGAAATGCTCGGTGTCTGTATATTGTTAGACTGATTATCTTGATAAGTTGTATTATCTTGATAATTAATGGCTTGATTTTGCTTATCAATCACCTTAGAAATTAAGGCAAAGTTATAAAGTAATGCAATGACAACCACACTCCAAAAAGAATTGTCTTTTTTTACTTCTATTTCATCATCAAAATAACCATCTCTCGGATCAGCACCAAAGCGATTTGTCCCTTGTGTCGGGCGAACAAACCAAATAACGGCAACCACAAACGGTACTAAAATCCACCAACCTTTATAATCGCAATCGTGCAACCTTTTAATACCAATAAATACCAAAAAAGACCAAGGCACTAACTCAATCATAGTCGCAAGTAATAAATATTCAAATGATGGCAACGATGATGATAAATCAAGACCACCCTGAATTCCTATACGAACAATCACTAAAATAAATATTGTAGGTATAGACAATAAAATATAAGTCGTCCGCCTCATTCTCCCAAAAGACCAAAATGATGGTTTATCTACTGTCTGTTTATTATGTTGGTCATGATGTTTTTTGCGATTGTTTGAGTTGGGCTTATCATTACGATAATTACGATTGTCTTGATTGCCATTAGTATATTCATAATATCTTTGGTAGCCATTTGTTTGATTATGCGTGTTTTGACTGGCACGCTCATTTGAGTGGCTGGCAGATGATGAACCATTGGCTGTATTTTCATAAGCATGAGAGTTTTGATTACTTTGATAAGATTGCTCCGCCTTTTTTTCTTGCTCGGCTATCCATCTGTCATGCTCTGCTCGCTTAATTGGGTCGGATAAAACTTCATATGCCTTATTGATAACTTGCATAATCTTTTGGGCATTTGGGTTGTTGGGGTTTTTGTCAGGGTGATATTTTTGGGCAAGGGCTTTATACGCTGCTTTGATGACCGCAATATCAGCATTTCTGGCAACATTTAGATTGTCATAATGCGTGCGAAATTTTTTCATAAACTGCCCCAATAAGTCTCCTAACCACATGACTAAAAACAACCAAAAATAACCCCCTAAAACCAAACATCATATTTTGATGACCAGACATCATCAATTGACTGGTAATTAACTTTTATATATCTTATCGGCAATGTGATGGTTTAAGATGCGTTATTCATCCATACAGGATTTATTTGCCAAAAAATTTCCCTTATGTTACAATAATTTACTAAAAAGTTAAACCAACCCACACTCTACATCTGCCAACTGACAGTGGTCTTTTATTAAAAATAGGTTTTTTATGATTGATTTTGACACCATTCGTGAACTTCGAGAACAACGCCAATGGACACAAGAACAAATGGCAGAGAAATTGGGGCTAACTCGCAACGGCTATGCCAAAATAGAAACAGGAAAAAGCATGCCCAGTCTTGAACGATTGGATGAAATCGCAGGCTTATTTGGGGTGAAATTGTTTGAATTATTAAAATTAGATGGTCAAAATGTCGTTTATCAAATTGGCGAAAATTATCACGGCAACAACAATTATTATAATAATAACGAAAAACTACAAACCGAAATTGACAAATTAAAACTAGAAATGGAAAAATTAAATTTAATCATCGCTCACAGGGATGAATTATTAAAACAAAAAGAGGATTATATTCAGGTTTTAAAAAAACTTGTTAGTATTGGCGAGGAACTACCAGAGCTATAATTTTTTATTTTTAAAAATAAAAATACATGAAAAGTTATTATGAATATCTCAAAAATTCACCCTTTTGAAATTCTATAACCTTTACTTTGTGGCATGATGTGCTTAGAATACTGACATTGATTATCATCAATACCGTTTATTTTTCATCACTCTAAGGAATACATCATGACTTGCACCATTCACGCCAATCACGACCACGTTCACGGCACAGGCTGTGGACACACCGCCATTCGTCATGGCGACCATGTAGATTATCTGCATGACGGACATTTGCACCATGTGCATGGCGACCACGTGGACGAACACGTCCTAGAAGTCAGCGAGCAAAACCCTGCCGAGTGCAACCAAGCTCACCACTGCACGGGTCACGTTCATGGCGAAGGCTGTGGACATGAAGCCGTGCCACATGGTGACCACATTTGCTATATCGTGAACGGACGTTTGCACTATCAGCATGGCGACCACTGCGATGACCACGGTGCGGTAGAGATTGTTGCTTGATATTATCACGCACGAAAAAAACCCAAAAGCATGAGACTTTTGGGTTTTTGTTTTATCAATCAAATGATAAAATAGCCTAGCGATTAGGCATTGCCTTCGGCTTGGGCTTGGCTTTGTAGGAACGCTTGGTCAAAATTGACAGGAGCAAGCAGAAGTTGTGGGAAGCTACCACGAGCGATGATGTCGCTGATGACCTCACGAGCATAAGGGAACAGCACGTTCGGGCAGTAGGCGTTCAATAGATGTGGCATGTCCGCCTCTGGGATATTGCGTAGCAAGAAAATACCTGCTTGTTGTACCTCAGCGATGAATGCGGTGCTACCTGCATTTTTGGCGGTAACGCTCACGGTCAATACCACTTCTTTGTGGTCTTCGTCTAGGTCAGAGCTGGTGGTGGTCAGACCGATGTCCAGCTCAGGTTGCCACTCTTTGGTGAACACTTCGGCACTTGGAACTTCAAGTGAGATGTCTTTGACATAGATACGCTCTAAACCCAGTTGTGGGGCGGTTTGTTCGTCAGCCATGATAGCCTCCTCTGATTTAAAATTAAACTTACATTAAAACTAAATTAAACCATTTAGGCACTTAACATCTCGTCAAGTTTACCTTCTCTGTCTAGTTTGTTTAGGTTATCAAAACCGCCGATAAAGGTGTCGCCAATAAAAATCTTTGGCACGGTGCGGTAATGATTGGTCTTAACGGCAACTTCTTCAAGCTCTGTCTCGCTCATCTTGGTAACGTCAAACTCGGTGTACATCACGCCCTTGTGTTCTAGCAGTCGCTTGGCGTTAATGCAATAGGGGCAGGTTTGTTTGACATAAATGGTTACAGGTTTCATATTATCTCTTTTTGGTAAAAGTACAGATTCTTAAATAGGGGCGATTGGCGTAACTTCAAGACCACTCATCTTGGTATTGATACATCCTAACAGGTTATTTTTTGCCTTTTTTGTCTGTCACTCCAACCAATGGCAAGCCTTGTGCTTGATAATTGGCAATGCCCCCTTCTAGTCGCATGGCATTGGGCTTGGCGACCAGTTGCACCGCCATGCCTGCCTGCATACCAATATCACAAATAAAGACAATGGGGGTGGTCATCGCTTGTAACTCGGACAGATGATTTTTTAGCTCGGTAAAAGGAATGTTGCGAGAGCCTGCGATGTGCCCTGTGGCAAATTTATTGGCAGGGCGAATATCAATCAACGTCGCATTGTCGTTATTGACCAGTAGCCCCAACGCTTGGGGGGCGATTTTTTTACCGCTACGTTTACTTTCAATACTAAAAAACATGATGGCAAGGACAAAGAGTAGCCCGAATAAAAACGGGTGATTGCCCATAAACTCAAACCAACGCTCCATGACTGCTCCAAAATTTCAAAAGCTGATATTATACCTGTTATTTGTCATAAATGCACTTATTTTGGGCTATTTTATCACACTTGCCCCTTGCTTGGCTTCTGCGATTAGCTCATTAAAGCTCCCCACACGCCGAGACAGCACCGTCCCGTCCGCCACCGCCTGCCAAAACGCACAGCCTTTGGCATTGGGGGCATGGCCACAATCTCGAAATTGGCACGCCCCATGCAAATCATTTAACTCATCAAACCCCTTTAAGATATCATCTGCCGACAAATGCCAAATGCCATATTCACGAATACCAGGGGTGTCAATAATCCCGCCTTGGGTCAAATCACTCACATCATAGGCGAGAAGGCGACTGGTGGTCGTGGTGTGCTGACCCAACTGCGAGCCTACCGAGATGATGTTTGTGGACTGCTCGGCATGGGGTAGGATTTGGTTGATTAGGCTTGATTTACCCACCCCTGACTGCCCTGCAAAAATGGCAAGTTTGCCTGTGATGTGCGACATCAGGGTATCTAGCCCCGTCCTATCCATGCTTGAACTTTGGATAACATCAAAGCCGTATCGCCCCCCAAGTGCTTGATATTCTTGATAAATCTGCACCACATCGGGGTGTTCATCTAACAAATCCGCCTTATTTAGCACAAGCAGGGGCGTAACGCCAGCCAGCCGTGCCACAAGAATATAACGGTCAATCAGCCCTGTGGCAGGCTTTGGCAAGGGGGCAAAAATAATCGCCAAAATCGCCACGTTACTGGCAACAGGCTTGACCTTATGATAACGGTCGGGGCGAGTGATTAGGGTTGTGCGTGGCAAGAGTTGCTCAATGCGTCCTGTGCCTGCAACATCATCAATGCTAAACTTGACCGTATCGCCTGTGGTCAGCATGGGCAAATTGGTGCGAACATGACACCGCCATATCTGCCCGAGTGCCAACGCTGTCTGTGGCATGATGTCAGGCAAGGCGGTGATTTGCACGTCTAACTGTTTGCCAAAATGCGAGACCACCACCCCTGTGGCAAAGGTGCCGTCATCGATGATGGTTTCTTGGTTTTTTTGAATTTGGCGGGTTTGGTTTTTGGTGAGTCTGCGTTTACGGATAAGGGACATGATGATTTTTGGGAAAAATTTCACACATTTTAGCCCAAAACCGCCCAAAAATAAATGACTTTATCCCAAATGGTGTGGTTGGGTTTGGCAGATTGGGTTGATTTAAAAGGCGATTTTATTTTAAAACACCTTTAAATCATAATGATAATTTTAACCCACCCATACCCCATAAGCATATTTTATCAGCCCCAACGCAATTATCCACATGATGACACCAATGATGGCATCTAATATTTGCCATGTTTTAGGCTTACTAAATAATGGGGGTCAACAGCCTTGCCCCATAACCCAACCCAAAAAACCACACCCCTGACGCTCCAACCGCTCCCAGCAAGAATAACTGTTTTTGGTCGGCGGTCAAAGGCGACGCAATACTCCCGACAAGCACCAACGTATCCAAATAGACATGGGGGTTTAGCAGAGTCAGTGCCAAGGTTATGCCCACGCTCTGCTTGATGCTCTTGCCACCGCCATCTTCATCACTTTCAGCCGACACCATAAGATTTGCCCCACCCTGCCAAGCTGATTTGAACGCACGCAAGCCATACCAAAATAAAAACAGCACGCCAACCACGGCAAGGCTCAGCAAGGCAGTCTTGCTCTGTCCGATGAGCGTGCCAAATCCCAGTACGCCTGCACTTATCAGCACCGCATCGCACAAAAAAGCAGGTCAGACACACCCAAAAAACGTGCCGTTTTTGAACCGACCCCCAAAT
>NZ_MXAN01000102.1 GCF_002027545.1 Moraxella lacunata | reverse complement strand
GATAGTTTTTGGTTGTAAAGTCTTTTTGTAGTAATTTTTTAAAAATATTTATAAGTTATTGATTTTTATAAATATTTAGTCTCTTGTCTTGACATCAATCAGCTCAATTTCAAATACCAAATCAGAATTGGGCGGAATCTTACCCACCACACGCTCGCCATAGCCCAAAAAAGCAGGAACGATAAGCCGTCTTTTTCTGCCAACTCTCATCGGCTCGCACGCTGGCAAATCCACGCTTACGCCCCATTTGGCAAGCAGTTTTTCGCCAATCTCGCTCCCCAATACACCCAAATCCCAACCCTTAATCACACGCCTTGTCCCAATGACAGTCTCAAAGGCTTGCCCACGGCTGTGTGATGAGTCAAACTCACTGCCGTCCGTGAGCGTGCCTGTGTAGTGAGTTGTGATTAACGCCCCACGCTCGCACGCTTTGCCTGTACCGATGACAAGGTCGATGACTTCAAAATTCATGATAGCTCCTTAACAAGCTCAAAACGTGGCAAGGTCTTGCCGTCAATCGTTACACTTTCACAAAACATAGCCAAAGGGCGTACCCACACCCCATAATCGCCATATAAGGCACGATAGACAACAAGCCATTCTTCACTTTCAGAATGGCGGGCGGTGTGTAGCACTTGATAAAGGTTGCCTTTGTAATGACGGTAGATGCCTGTTTTTGGGGTCATAGTAGGTTTGCCTAATTTTTACCTTGTTTCAATAAATCAATTACATCTTTTAACGCTTGGATTTGTTTATCTTTTTCAAGAATTAATTCATCTTTGCTCACCAATAATTGGGCTTGATGCTCTATTTTTAAATTAAGCTTTTCTATTTCAGATACTAGCTTTTCATTGGCATTTAAATAATAATTTGCCGTTGCATTATCGCCACTATTATTTGGCAACTGTATGACAACATCGCCACTATCTCCCAATTCCAATAATTCAACAACGTCCATATTAAGAATTTGAGCGATTTTTTCTAATTTTTCAAATTTTAACTGTGTTGCTCCACGTTCAATTTTTGCGTAACCACTTGCTGTCATATTAAGAAGTTCTGCCATATTTTCTTGGGTAAGATTGTGACTTTCTCTAATATGGCGGATATTGTCTTGTATGGTCATTTTAACCTACCTAGATTTATTTTTGTCCAAAATGGATTGAAAATTGTCCAAATTGTAAATTTACATGGTGGTATAGCAACTCTATAATAAGAAGTGAAGATACATTTGTATTTTCAAAAATATTATTAATCTTGGAGTTTATTATGGCTAGATATAATGTAAATTTACACTTTAAAAAACCAAGTGGTGCTAGTGGTGGTAATAGATGGTTCCTTGTCCACGCCACTTCCGAGAGTGAAGCCAAACAAACCGCTCTTGAGCAAGCCAAATCCCAAAATCCAGATTATCTATGGAGTGTTGACAAGGTTAAGCCGTTGTAAAACTCATTAAAGTTCATTTATATTCATCAGCACAATAATCTCTCATTGTGCTGATTTTTATTAAACCACACTCACCCTAGCATACGCCTTTTTCCCTGCTTGTATCACCACCGTCTGCCCCACACTTAGGGCAAAACTTGCGTCCACGACTTGTCCGTCTACTTTGACCGCCCCACGAGAGAGCATATCTTTGGCTTGTGCAGAATTTTTGGCAAGGCTGGCTTGATTTAGCACTTGGGTGATAAAGAGTTTGTCCGCACCGCCAAGCGACAGCGACACTTCGGGCAAATCAATGGGCAACTCCCCGTCCGCCAAGCGGTTGCCTGCCGAGCGGTGGGCGTTGTCGGCAGACTCTTTGTCATGAAACCGCTCAATCAGCTCATGGGCTAGGATTTTCTTTAATTCTTGGGGGTTGCGACCGTTTGCCATTTCATCAAGCAGAGCGTTCACTTCACTCATCGGCTTAAAGCTCAAAAGCTCAAAATAGCGAGCGATGAGCGTGTCGGGCATGGATAAGATTTTTTGGTACATCACGCCCGCAGGTTCGTCAATGCCAATGTAGTTACCAAGCGATTTGGACATTTTTTGTACACCGTCCAAGCCTTCAAGCAGTGGCATGGTCAGGCACACCTGTGGCTCTTTGCCGTAGCGACCTTGCAGGGTACGCCCCATAAGCACGTTAAAGGTCTGGTCAGTTCCGCCAATCTCCACATCAGCTTCCATGGCAATGCTGTCATAGCCTTGCACAAGGGGGTATAAAAATTCATGAATGGCGATTGGGGCTTGGCTGTTGTAGCGTTTTGAAAAATCATCACGCTCTAACATACGAGACACGGTAAGCTGACTGGCGAGCTGTATCATGTCCCCTGCACTCATTTTGCCAAACCAGTCGGAGTTGAACATAATGGTGGTTTTGTCTTTGTCTAGGATTTTAAAGACTTGCTTGGCGTAGGTTTCGGCATTTGCCTTGACCTGCTCTTCAGACAGGGGCGGACGAGTGGCGTTTTTGCCAGACGGATCGCCAATGCGAGCGGTGTAATCGCCAATCAAAAACAGCACTTCATGCCCCAATTCTTGAAAAGCACGCAGTTTGTTAAGCACGACCGTATGACCAAAATGCAAGTCAGGGGCAGTGGGGTCCATGCCAAGTTTGATACGCAAAGGGCGACCTTTGGCAAGTTTTTTTAATAAATCTTCTTCGGAATAAATCTCCACCACGCCACGTTTTAGAAGTTCAAGTTGTTCGGCAGGGGGTAAAAAATTTGACATGGGACACCTTTGTCATATAAAGAAAAATTGTGTTAGTATAGCAAATTTACCCCCATTTTAAAAACAAAAAATAGCCCCGAATTGGAGCTATTTTTTGTCTGATATGTGATAATAAATTTCCTTCAAAACTAGGGCAAAAAACAGCTACTTGAAATCTACCTAAATCTACTCTATAATGTGTAATTATGAATAGATTGATTGGTATTAACGAAGCTGCAAAACGGCTGGGTGTCTCTATCTCAACAATAGACCCCTTTCCAAA
>NZ_MXAN01000101.1 GCF_002027545.1 Moraxella lacunata | reverse complement strand
GGTTTATGGTATCTACAATTCAAAAAATAATTTCCTAATAATCAATAAGTTACTATTTTAAATTGAGATTAAAGTATCTATGCTACAACAACCCCCCGATGTGGGCGGTTGGTGGTTTTACAAAACAGCTCATAACTAATAGTATCCGCCCAATGTGCCACACTATCGGCAGGTAAATCATCGCCCCATAGTACGACCGTATCGCCCACGCTCACAGGCAAACCTGTGATGTCTATCACCATCATGTCCATGGCGACCCGTCCGACAATGGGGGCAAGATAGGTATGAGCGTCTTTGGTGATAGACACCTTAGCATCAGTAACCACACGGGGATAACCGTCGCCATAGCCGACACTCAGCACGCCAATGCGAGTAGGTTTGTCCGCTGTCCACAGTCCGCCATAGCCGACCTGCTCGCCTATATGTAGCTCATGCGTGGCAAAGATTTGGGCGGTAAAATTCATCACAGGGGATAAGCCTAAGTCATTGGCAGAGCTGTCCGCCACAGGGCTTGCCCCATATAAGGCAATGCCTGCACGCACCCAGTCATGATGAGCATGGGGGAAGTTGATGATACCTGCCGAGTTGCACAGTGAGCCTTGTACATCGCCGTATTGTGCTTTTAGGGTGGTTAGCACGTCATCAAACCGCTTGATTTGTAAGGCATTGGCAGGGTGGTCTTTGTCATCGGCACAGGCAAAATGACTGGTAAGAATCAGTCGATAACCCTTGTCATGCAAAAGTTTGGCACAGGCTAGTACGTCATCACGCCCAAAGCCCAAGCGGTTCATGCCTGTGTTGTATTTGAGCCAAATGGTGCGTGTGGGACTGTCTGTGGCAGGCGTGTGCGATAACGCCCAGTCCAGTTGAGCTTGACAATGCACCACGCATTCAAAGCCGTGTGTTTGGGCGGTGAGCCACTCATCTTGGCTAAACACGCCTTCGATGAGAATAATGCGTTTGGATGACTGCCCGCAAATCTCATGCACCGCCAAGGCTTCATCAAAACTTGCCACACCAAACGCGTCCGCTTGCATAAGAGCAGGCAGGCAGTGGGCGACCCCATGCCCATAAGCATTTGCCTTGACCATTGCCATGACGTGTGCATGGGGGGCGTGGCGTTTGATGATGTCTAGGTTGTGGGCTAGGGCGGTTTGGTTGATGGTGATGTGGGTGTGTCGCATGGGTTGTCCTGTTTATTTGTCATTTTGTTTGTCATTCTTCTTCATAATCATCGGGTCTGTCGCCAACGATAAGATTATCAAAGCGAGTGTATTCGCCCACAAACCTAAGGGGTAGTTTGCCGATAGGGCCGTTACGCTGCTTGCCAATGATAATCTCGGCAAAGCCTTTGTTGTCCGCCTTGTCCTTATAATACACTTCATCACGATAGATGAACATAATCAGGTCAGCGTCCTGCTCAATCGCCCCCGACTCACGCAAATCCGCCATCATCGGGCGTTTGTCGGTACGCTGTTCTAGACTGCGGTTGAGCTGAGATAAGGCGATGACAGGGCAGTTCATCTCACGGGCTAGGGCTTTTAGGCTTCGGCTAATCTCGCCAATCTCTTGGACACGGTTGTTCTCCATGCCCGGCACTTTCATAAGCTGTAAATAATCCACGACAATCATGCCCAAGCCTTCGGGGTGGTTCTTGGCGATACGTCGGCAGGTGGAGCGGACTTCGGATGGCGGTAGGTTGTTACGGTCGTCAATGTACAGATGAGTGTTTTGAAAAAAGGTCATCGCCTGCGACAGACGCACCCACTCATCTTCGCTCATCTGTGCTGAGCGTAGGTTGCTTTGGTTAATGCTACTAAACCCTGACATCATCCGCATGAGAATGGATTCGGCAGGCATTTCCATGGAGAACATGACCACGGGTAGCTCCTGCACCAGCACTTCTTGGGCGAGATTCATGGCAAAGGTAGTCTTACCCATGGACGGACGTGCCGCCAAAATAATCAGGTCGCCCCGCTGTAAGCCTTGGGTTTTATTATTGAGCTCTTCAAAGGGTGTACGCAGTCCGATGAGTCCGCCTTGACGGCTTTTAATCTCAACAAGTTGGTCAGTCACGCTTTGCAAGATGTCTTCGACTCGCCGAACCCCTTGCTTGCCCGTGCCACGAGAGTAGTCTTCATTGATACGAAAAATATCTGCTTCAACCACGTCCAAAATCTCGCTCACGGTCTGTTTTTTGGGATGATACGCCAGATTGAGCATGGTATTGGCGGATTTGATGAGCTGACGATAGACCGAGAACTCACGCACCCGCTCGGCATAGGGGATTAGGTTAAAGAGCGTGGCAGGGCTTTGGTTGATTTGCATAAGATATTCTTCCCCGCCTGCCATGGCAAGTAGATTTTGCTGACTCAAAAAGTCATGCACCATCAGCGTATCATAAGGTTGATTGACCCGTGATAAATGATTGATGGCATTAAAAATTTGCCGATGACGCTCGCCATAAAAATCTTCTGCCTTGACAATGCCATCGATTTTCTCAAAGGAATCATCAATACTCATGAGTGACGCCAGTAACGCCCGCTCAATGTCCATGTTGTGTGGCGGTTGCAGGGTCAGTAGGTCATCATTGGTGGTTTTGGTGTCTTTTGGGGTGCTAACTTCGGTCATGGTGATTATTTTTAAAAATGGTGGTAAATTTTACCACAAAGCCCAAAAATGTGCTTTTTAAAATATTGATTAATCGGTAAAATAGACGACTCATTTATCCACATACGACATCAATATGCAGACCACGCCCCCCAAACCCCTACTCATTACCACAGGCGAACCTGCCGGTATTGGCATGGACATCGTCATCGATACGCTGACCCATCACGCCCACGCCTTGCCTACGCCCCTGATTATCTGTGCGGACAAACACGCCTTTGCTGAGCGAGTGGCACAGCTACAAAGACACAGCAAGGCACAGACGGATATATTGGCGGATATGGCAGTGATAGATGACATCGGTGAGATTGACCCATCTGCCCCACGCTCTATCTATCTGCTCCATGTGCCTTGCCCTGCCCCTGTGGTCGCAGGCGTGCTAAATGTCGATAACGCCCGCATGGTCAAGGTTCAACTTGACATCGCCCACACGCTCGCCACCACTCGCCAAGTCCGTGCCATCATCACTGCCCCCCTACAAAAATCGGTGATGATAGATGGTGGGGTGTGCCTAGATAATGGCGATAAATTTAGCGGTCATACCGAGTATTTTATGCACAAAGCAGGCGTGGATAAGGTCGTGATGATGCTTGCCAATGCCAAGATGAAGGTTGCCCTAGTAACCACGCATATCCCCCTAAAAGACGTACCCGGTGCCATCACACCCCAAGAGATTCGCCAAACGGTGCAAATCACGCACGATGAAATGGTGCATAAATTTGGCATAACTCACCCCAAAATCCTAGTTTGCGGACTAAACCCCCACGCAGGCGAAGACGGACATCTGGGTGATGAAGAGCTGACGGTCATCAATCCTGTGCTACAAGCCTATCGCACGCAGGGCATGAACATTAGCCTTGCCATGCCTGCCGATACCTTATTTACCGAGCGACATCTGGCGGTGGCGGATGCGGTGATTGCCATGTATCATGACCAAGGGCTTGCTCCCTTAAAATCGCACGGTTTTGGTGATACGGTCAATATCACTTTGGGTCTGCCCTATGTGCGAACGTCTGTTGACCACGGCACGGCATTGACGCTGGCAGGGACAGGGCAGGCGAGCAGCAGCAGTCTTAGGCGTGCCATTGATATGGCGATGATGATGAGTGGGGGCTGATGAGATTTTCGCTGTTTTAAATCCTACCACCGTCTTTTGCCATTGCCATGCTGTCTTTATGATGGGTTAATTTTAAATATAAAAATATGCCAAAGACAACATTAATCATACCTGTGATTAAAAACAGTTGGGCAATGGAGAGTTTTAATGCTGTTAGAATGATGATGGAGAAGATGGCAGAGCCGACCATAAATATCGCATTAAAGATATTATTTGCCCCAATAATACGTGAACGATGACTGATGGGGGCATAAGCCTGCATAAAGGCATATAATGGCACGATATAAATACCCCCTGATAGACCCAATAAAAACAAATCAGCAAACACCCGAATTGTGCCATTTAGATTTAATATCTCACTGATGGTATAAGTACCATGGGCAGGTGCGATGATATGTATGCCACTTAGTGACAAATACAAATCCACAGCAAATAAGCTAAGTCCGATGATGCCAATGGGCAAAAGTTTTAGGCTGATTTGGTTTTTGGTGAGTGTTTTACATAACAATGAACCGATGGCAGTACCAACAGAAAATAAGGTTAATAATAAAATCACCACCGATTCATTGCCATGCAAAATCACTTTGCTAAATTCAGGGGTTTGGGTTAAAAAAGTCGCCCCATAAAACCAAAACCAGCTATTGCCCAAGATGATAAAAAATAATAACGGCAAACTGTATAAATATTTGATGACCCCAAAACTGGTGCGAAAAATATGATAATCAATATCTAAGTTGGGTTCGTGGGGTGCAATAGCAGGCACAAAGCCAGATGCAATAAAACCCAAAACGGCGATAAAGAAGGTGGTTGCTGATATCCACACAAGCGAGTTATCAAGCTGGGTTAAGAACCCTGCCATCATCATGCCAGTTAAGATGGCAAGACTGGTACCCGTCTGAAACAGCCCATTTGCCCCGACCAGCTCATCTTTGTGCATGACCTCAGGCAGATAAGCGTATTTGATGGGGCCAAAAAAGGTAGAATGCGTGCCCATCAAAAATAACGCCACAAATAACAGTGGATACAGCTCAAAGACAAAACCCACAGCCGCTAAGACCATGATGATGATTTCTAACAGTTTAATGTTACGTGTCAGCCATGATTTTTCATATTTATCAGCGATTTGCCCTGCCAATGCTGAAAATAAAAAATAAGGCAGAATGAACAGCAAGGCGGCAAGGTTGTTTAGTAGACTGACCGCAACCCCCATTTTGGTAGCAGCGGTGTAGGTGAGTACTAAGATGAGTGCTTGTTTGAATATGTTGTCATTAAATGCCCCTAAAAACTGAGTGGCAAACATTGAACTAAAACGACGAGTTTTAAATAAAGAGAATTGGGATGCCATGATGCTTTGTGTTGATAATAGAAATGTTGTTGTTTATAATAGCAGAGATTTTTAAAATTTTTAAAATTTATCATGAAAAAAGTTGTATCTGTACACAAAAAAACACACCTGCTCTTGTGCTTGCATGCCCTGATGGGGGTTGGGGCATTGCCTGCGAGTGCTGGTCAGTTGCCGACCTTACCGCCCGCAGTCAGCCCTGATGCGTCCATGTCTGAGATGGCAGGCGAGACCAACAATAGCGAGCCAAGCAAGACAGATAATGATGGAATGAATAATGGCAAGCTGAGCGATACAGAGATGTTGGCGAATGGTCTGCCTGATGATGTGTTTTTTGGAGACATGTCCGCCAGTCAAATGCTGACCACGGCAGAGATTGAGAAAAAATTACAAGATGCCAGTACGGACAACCGCTTTTATGAGACAGCAGATGTCAGTCATGCCGACACCCGCCATGAAGATGGTTTTGCCAAGATTGAAGATGGCGACATTGCCACGCTTGGCACGGATAAGACGTCCATCGGGCTGGACGAGAGTGCCATTACCAAATTGCCCACTTATGAGAGTGTGACCGCAGGGCAGGATGAGACACAAAGCGAGCTTGACCCGACCGCTTATTTGCCTGAGTACGAATACGAAGCGAACACACCGCCCCCACGTCCTGATGCCGTCGTTGATGAGATTAAACCGCCAAATCTCATCAAACGCCTGTACAGCCGCCTGTTCAATGACGGCGTAGAAGCGGTCACTCGCCTAAAAGTCAATGTCTATCACGGGGGCGAGCGTGTGGGCTGGAATACGGCGGTGGAGAGTTTGGATGACTTTGAAGCCCTGCGAGCTAAGATGATGGCAAGACGTATGAATAACGCCAAAGCCACCGACAATGCCGACAAAGTCGCCCGTAAAACCCTAAAATCCGAACCATTTGCCAACATCGTGACCGCCTTAGAAGAGATTAGTGCTGAGAGTGTGGCAGACTTTGGGGCGTCGGTGGCACGCCTTAGGCAGACGGTCATCACCGCAGGTCAAGCGGTGGGTTATTATGATTTAAATTTTAGCATAGAGCGGGCAGGGGCAGGCGAGATAAATCTGGTCATGCATGATTTGGGCGAGCCTGTCGTTGTGGATAATGCGGTACTGGATGTGCGTGGTCTGGGGGCGGATGACCCTGCCTATGTCCAAGCCCAAGACAACGCTCCGCTCAAACAGGGCGATGTCTTTCATCATGGCAAATATGAAGACAATAAGGCAATCATTGATGAAGTCAGTGGCGAGCATGGTTATTTTGATGGTAGATGGCTTAGCAACTCTGCGGACGTGATACTGCCTGATAATGTGGCGGACGTGAACTTGGTCTATGATACAGGCGAGCAATACCGCTTTGATGATGTGGTGTTTTTTACCGTGGATAAGAACACAGGTCAGCTGACGACCGACCCTGACAAACTGCCCGTCAAGCCCGAAGTGCTACGCAAACTGGTCACCTTTGAGATGGGTGATGCCTATAATCGCACCGCCACACGCAACCTAAGCAATAACTTACTTGCCACGGGTTATTTTAATGCGGTCAATACCGAGATAGTCCTACCCAGTCAGACCCCAGAGACGGGGATTAATTTTGAAAATACCACTGCCCGAGCCGAGACGGATGATGGTAGCCAGACGGTGGATTTGGGTGATGGCGTGACGGCGACCATCGACCCGATTGACTTTACCACAAGTGAGATTATCAGCGACAAACTGGCGTTGGTCAAACAAAAAGCCGAGCGACTCTATAACGCCCCTGATGACCGCCTGCTTGTCACCGACAGCAGTAAGCAGTCACGCAGTATCCTAGGGCGTATCTCGGATGCGGTCAGTAGCGTGGCTAAGATGATGCTGCCCGATGAGTCCAGCGATGTCCTGCCAGAGCTACCCGAAGGTGTAGAATCGCCTGTACTGGCAGGGCGAAAAGGTGGGCAGGATGTCTATGAAGACAAAAAAGTGCCACTGTATGTCTTTGTGATGTCGGACAAGCCCCGAGATGCCCAAATCGGTGTGGGTTGGGGGTCAGACAGTGGCACAAGATTTATCACAAGGATTGAGCATAATTTACTCAACCGTGATGGCATGCAAGCAGGAGCGGATGTACGGATATCACAAAACAAAAAAGGTGTAGATACTTACATTACTCGCCCCATCGGTCACCCCTTAAATGATAAAGCCAAAGCATCACTGGGCTATAACGAGGAGAGAATTAATCAAGGTGTGGGGAATTTTGATTTGTCCAGCAGAACCTTAGAGACAGGATTAAGCCGTAATCTTGTCAAAGACAATGGTTGGAATATTACCTATTCGCTAAAATATCGTTTAGATGAGCTTAAAACCAACGCCCCACGGGAGACATGGCAGGATCTGCCAGTGCAATTTGAACATGGTAAACCTACCCAACAAGCACTACTGCTAGGTTATGCCATGAATAAGATGGTGGCGGATAATTTGGCAAATCCCATGAAAGGTTATCGTCAGCACTACTCATTAGAGCTTGGCAAACAGGGCTTATTAACCGATACCGATATGGCAATACTAAGAGCGGGGGTAAGTGGCGTGTATAGCTTTGGTGATAACAGCCATGGAAAAGACCGTCAGCACCAGCTGATTGGCAGTCTTAATTTGGGCTATTTGTGGGCAGATGACTTTAATGCTGTACCGTATAAATTACGCTTTTTTGCAGGTGGCGACCAAAGCATTCGTGGCTACAACTATGACAGCTTATCACCTTTATCTGATAAAGGTTATCTGACAGGAGGTCAAGCCTTAGCCGTAGCAAGCGGTGAGTATAACTATGAAGTCCTAGAAGGGCTAAGATTGGGTGTATTTGCCGATGTGGGCAATGCCTATGATAAGGATTTTAAAAATGACACCAAAGTTGGAGCAGGCGTGGGTGTGCGTTATGCCTCCCCGGTAGGACAGGTGCGACTGGATGTGGCAACGGGCGTGGGAGAAAAAGATAAATCGGTGAAATTGCACTTCTTTATCGGGGCTCCTTTTTAAAAATTTAAATGATAAGTCCGTTCAAATTTGCATTTGAAATATTCGTGAGTATTGTAAATGGATGATGTCTTTGGATGGATTTGTAAGGGCAAATTGCAATTTGTCCCATATAAAGCTGTAAAGTATTGATTTTTAAGTGAGCAATTTTTTATTGTATGTTCAAATTTGGCATATATTCTTATTTGTTATGATGATTGATTTTACGTTGATTTTACATTAGACTTCTTTCCAAACCCCGATTTTTGTGGATTTTTAAAAACTTCAACCCCAATACTTATAAAGGTTTATTTTTAGTTTGGAAAGAGATTTATTGAAAAATTGCTCAAATTATGGTTTAATGCATCATTTTTTATGATAATTTTTATCGCCTAACGACCACTGTTTGCCATGACTGACCACAAGCCCACCGACCCTAAAAATGCCACGCCTGATGATAAGGCAGGGACGGATTTGCCTCATCAGTTGGGTACAGACCCATCACACACACCGCCAAAACCCAAATGGCAGGTGTATCTCATTCGGCTGTTTGTCGCCATTGTCATCGTGCTTATGCTGATTTTTGCATTGCTGTTTTATGCCATTAGCACCGAGACTGGCACCAAATTTGTTTTAGAAAAAATCGCAACCGAGACTGGCACCAAGCTGTCCTATGGCAAAGGCAGTTTGCGTGGGGGTGTGTGGGTGAATGATGTCATCATCGCCCAAGGCGAAGACATGGAAATAAAGGTCAATCAAGCCTATGTTAAATTGGGCTGGCGAGCGGTCTTTGCCCGTCAAGTACATTTGGCAGAAGCGAGCATTGATAAGCTTGACATCATCAACCACAAACCGCCCACAGGCGAGCCGTTTGATTATGCGACCATTGATTTGCCCGTTAGCCTACGCCTACAAAACACGACCGCAAGCACAGTCAGTTATATCCAAAGTGATGGCACGGGCGGTTATAAAGACGCCATTTATCTGTACGACATTGCTTTGACAGATGGCAAATGGGTAGGGACGGATGTGCATATCAAAGGCGGGAGTCTTGACTTTAATCATGACGTGAGCGTGAGTAATGTCAATGGCGAGATTCGTCTGACAGGCGACTATCCGCTCTCCGCCACGGCGGATGTTAAGGTGTCCGCCTTGGATAAGGCGTATTTTGACACGCTACACGCCACCGCCAAAGGCACGCTCAAACGCACGCACGGCAAAGTCACCAGTAAATACAACAAACACGACATTCATGGTGAGTTCGTCGCCCAAGGGCTAGATGACGGCTCGCCATTTAGTGCCAAACTGTACGTCAATCATGCCGTTCTGCCCTATGCCGAGGAGCAGAACATCACGATAAAAGATGGGATAATTACCGCTGATGGCGTGGTTGAACGCATTGAGCTACGCATGAATGCCGACTTGACAGGTAGAGACATACCAGCCGGTCGGTATTATGGTCGGGGCGTGGTGCGTGATGGTGGCATGGACATCGAGACACTGACGGCAGACACCCCGAGCGGACAGCTCCATGCTGATGGCAACATGGAGTGGTCAGATGAGTTCATGATGGATGTGACGGTGCGTGGCGATGGCGTGCGAGTGCGTGAGTTCATGCCTGTTGAATACACCGACTATCAGGCGTATCTGCCGATGGTGCTAGATGGGGCTTTGAGTTTTCAATATTTTTATCTGGACAAGGCGACCAATGAGACTCGCTTGGCATTTGACCTAGCCCAAAAAGATGGCGAGCGAGTGCAGGCAACGCTCGCCCAAAGCCAAGACAGCCCTAACGCCCCGTGGCGGATTCATGCCGATTGGCAAAACTTGGTGCGAACAGGCGTGCCAAACATTGATAACATCAATAGCCCACACGGCACGGCAAGCATTCGCCTAGAAGAGGGGCGAACCTACATTGAGGGCAAGGCAAACGTCAAGGCGTTATCGGTTGCCCCTGTGGGGGATTATGACATTCGTGCCAATATCGAAAAGGGCGAGCGGATTCATCTGATGGACTTTCATTATCAAGGCGAGCTTGGGGGCTTGACGGGGACAGGGCGGATTGACCTTGCTACAACCAGCACGCCGTTGGCTTGGCAGTTTGATTTGGCGACCGATGGCTTTATGCCCAATGCGTATTTTGACATCCCTGATAAGACCCCATTTTCACTCATCAAAGGCACCATCCTAGCCACAGGGCGAATGCGTGAAGATGGGCAAAATACCAAGGCAAAGACAAATACCACAAGCTCGCCCAAAGAGCCAAATCATACAAGACAGTCGCATGAGATTAACATCATTCGCTCGGACTTGACAGCGACCCTTGCTGATGACAGCACCATGACTCTATCAGGCGAGGGCAAGGCGTTGGTGCAGATGGCAGGTGCGGACGTTAGTCATTTTACCGCCGATTTTAAGGGCAGATTTGGTCAGAGTCTACTGCCCAAGGTTGGCACGGGCGATATTGTGCTTGGGGTTTATGGCAACTTAGATAAGATGAACATCAACACCCTAGACTATCGCACGCCCAAAGGCGGGCTGTCAGGTTCGGGGGTGTTGACGCTCGACCAAGGCATTGGTTGGGACATCAAGGCTCGACTTGATGAGATAGACACGTCTACTGTGGTGGATAATACGAGCTTGCTTGCTGTTATCACAGGCGACATGAGTAGCACAGGCAGTTATCAAGATGGTAAACTGGGCAAACTTACCGCCAAATTTGACGGTCAAGTCGCTCATGATGACGTGCCAGACGGTCAGCTGATGGTAGATGTTAGCGGAGCGAATGACCGCTTTGTGGTACATCGCTTGGAGCATACAGGGGAGGCAGGTGAGCTGTCAGCGTCAGGGACGGTGGATATCGGGCAGATGGCGTGGGATTTGACGGCGAAAATGAATGCCTTGAACATCGGTCGCTTTGTGCGTGACATGGACAGCGAGCTGACAGGGGGCTTTACCACGACAGGGCGGTGGGGTAAGGACATTCAGCGTATCGCCATTGATGGCTTGGCTCTGACAGGTGTCATGCGAGGGCAGGATGTGACTGCCACAGGGTCGCTGTCGGGGGAGTTTGATTTGCCTGATGATTTGGGTGGATATATTGGCAGTCTAAAAACCAGTCCTGAGAGTTTTGACTTGCAAAGCATTACCGATTTTCAGCGTCAGTTGGAACAAAACACCAGACAAACCCGCCAAATCATCCGTAAGCTAAATGCCGAGAAAGTCCAAGTTCGCATGGGCGATAATGTCGCAAGCATGCATGGCAATGAGCAAAATCTCACCACAGCACTTAATCTTACCGACCTAAGTCAGCTCACTCCGAGTGCTCGGGGGGCGATAAAAGGCGGTGTGATTTTGGTGGATAATCGCACCGAGTTACCGACCATTTATGTGGATTTAAATGCCAATGACGTGCGTACAGCGGATGTCATTGTCCAAAAGGCGAGCTTGGTGGGTAAGATTGTCAATCTGGGCAATGCCCCCAGTCAGCTATTAGTTGAGGTGTCAGACATCATCGCCATGGGACGGGTAGTGAAGTCGGCACGGCTTGATTTTAAAGGCACGCAGGATAAGCACGAGTTGGCACTGACGACCAAAAATGCTCAGGTGGAGGCACGTGCCAAAGTGGTGGGCGGTTTTAACAGTCAAACCAAGACTTACCAAGGCGTACTGGGCGAAGGGCGGATGGAGACCCGCTTTGGGCTGTTATCACAAAGACAGCCGACCGAGTTTAAGATAGGACTAGATAAGAGCTTACAAATCGCCCCGCACTGCTGGCAGACAAGTAAAACCCGTGCAGGCGGTACAGGGTCGCTGTGCCTACAAGACACGCTGGTCTATACCCCCAATGAAATCAAAGCGGATTTGGTCATCCAAGACCTTGATACGTCCGTACTCTCGCCTGCCATGCCCAGTGATATCTTTTGGCATTCTAAGTTAAATGGCAAAGCCAAAATCAGTCATAAAAAAGGCAATGCCAACCCCCAAATTAATGCTGTACTATATTCGGATAATGGACGACTGGGACTGTATGGCGATGATACAGGCTATGTGGAAATGCCCTATGAGCGTATCTCGGTCATCGCCCAAAGTACGCCCACAGGGCTAAAACTACGCACCGATGTGGCAGGGACGATAGGCGAAGGCTATGCTGATGTGCTGATGAATCCATTCGCCGATGACAAGCCCATCTCGGGGGCGGTGGTGGTTAATGACATTAATTTGGCGGTGGTGCGTCCATTTTTGCCAAGCCTAAAAGCCCTATCGGGCAACGTTACGCTCCAAGGTGGTGTGGGCGGTACGCTGTCTCGCCCCTTGTTCTATGGTAATGCTGAGCTGACGGATGGGCATTTGGCGGTCATGGATGTGCCTTTGGATTTGACAAACATCAACCTATCAGCTCAGGTATCAGGCACGCAAGCGACACTGACAGGTGATTTTGTTGGTGGGCAGGGGCAGGGCGTGCTGACGGGGCAGGTAGATTGGCAACAGGAACTCCAAGCCAAAGTAAATCTCTCCGCCGATGATTTGACCATCAGCTCGCCCCCCATGGTCGTGGCACAGGTCAGTCCCGACCTTGAAGTGGTGGTCAAGCCCTTATCTCGCTATGTGGACATCAAAGGCGTGGTGGTCATACCATCAGCGACCATTCGCCCGCCCGAAGCACAGGGCGATGTCGTGGTTCAGTCGCCTGATGTGTCGGTGCTTGACCGTCGCCTGTCGGGCAATGTCGCACAGGTGCTGGCAGTGTCCGCCCCATGGAGTATTAATGCTGACATCGGACTGGATTTGGGCGATGATGTGACATTCCGTGGTTTTGGTGCTAAACTCCCACTGGCAGGGGCGTTGCACCTGACCCAAAGCGGACAGGGAAAAACCCAAGCCCGGGGCGTGATACAGGTGTCTGAACGCACCAAGATTGATGGTATTGGGCAAAATCTCGAACTCAACTATGCCCAAATTCGCTTTAATGGCGATATGCTAAACCCCCGTCTATCTATCGAAGCTGAAAAAGAGATAGAAGGACAAACGGTGGGTGTACGCATCAAAGGCACGGCAAATGCTCCAGATATTAGCGTGTTTAATAACGCAGGGCTGTCCGAACAACAAGCGATGAACGCCATCATCACAGGGCGACTGTCACCATCGGCAGACAGTCAAATCTCCGAACAAGGTTTTCGCTCGCAGGTCACCAATAACTTAGCGGCGGCAGGGTTAAACCTTGGTTTGTCAGGCACACGTGGACTTACCAACCAAATCGGCAGTGCGTTGGGTTTTGAGAGCTTGACGGTGGACGCGTCAGGTAATTCAAGCGACACGCATGTTAATGTTACAGGCTACATCACGCCTGACCTATATATCCGCTATGGTGTGGGCGTATTTAATGCCGAGACTGAACTGTCCATGCGATATCAGCTGACCCGCCGTGTCTATGTACAGGCGACATCTGCCGCTGAAAACATGGTTGATGTGATTTATCGTTGGAAGTTTTAGGTTGGATAATGGGATAAGTATAATTTACTTCATTCTCAACTTAAAATGGTAACTTGTTGATTTTTCAATGATTATTTTTAGAGTTGTAGGGGCGAATTACATTCGCCCTTGAAAAGTCAATCACTTATACAAAGTTGGGAATGGGGTATAATTTATCCTTACCTATTTGCTAAAAACCAAAAAGCACACCACGATTAGGGGCGTACTTTTTGGTTTGGAGTTTATGAAAATTTTGATAAATTATTTGGTTAAAATCAAGCGGTTATTGCGTGTCAGACGCAAGCGATATTCTTCGCCCTGATGTTCAATTCGCACTTCCTTGGTCAAAGCGAATAAGTTTTGTGAATGCAGGGTGGGCAGACGAGTGGATTCACGGTTGCTAAAATAACGAGCGATGGTCATGGTCATGACAAGTTTCCTTATGATTGGACGGGTTGCGGATATTTTTCCGAGCCGTCTGGCTGATAATAACTATTAGCTTAAAATGATAATTTTATCTAAACACTAAATTTTTACAAACAATAAAAGTTATCATTTGTTGATATAATATCAAATTTTTCTAAGATTGCAAATATAAATTGCAAAATTTGATAAATTTGACCATTTTTCTGATAAAAGGTATAAATATGACTACCAAAGGCAAAAATTCTCCAAAAATCACCCCTGTGGCGGTAGCGGTATTGCGATATGGCGATGAATTTTTACTGGCGACCCGTCATGCTCATCAACATCAAGGCGGTAAATTGGAATTTGTTGGCGGTAAGATTGAGCCAGATGAAACACCCCAAACCGCCCTAATCCGTGAAGTGAGTGAAGAGCTTGGCTTGGATATTAGTAATAATGCGATGAGTGAGCTTGGGCAAGTTTATCACGATTATGAAGATAAAGCAGTTAGACTATATGTGTATGATATTATTTTGAGTGATAGCCAATATCTTGATTTTAAAGACAAAAAATTTGGCTTGGATAATCAGGCTTTATTATGGCTTGATAAAATGACTTTATTACAAAGTGATGAACGGTTTCCGCAAGCAAATCAGCAGATTTTGATGTGGTTGGATAGTATGTAAATTAAAAAATACCCCTATTTTTAAAATAAATAACCCTTGTCAAAACACCCAAATTCCTTTAAAATTTGGGTGTTTTGTTATATTATCCATTCCATTCATTCATGATAGGACAGCATATGAGCATTTATCAAGACCACCTAACCAAACGCCAAACCCAAGAAACCCAAGCAACAGAACTGCTTGTTGCCCTTGCCAAATTGTCTACCCAAAACGTCAATGTTCTGTTTTTTGGTGAGCGCGTGGCGTTGTCGGTATCGGACATTCTGGCCAAGCACGCCAAGGCAGGACTTGACGTGGCGGACACCCTTGCCCTTGCCAAAGACATCACCGCTACCAATATCACCGCCGATTTGGGACAAGCGGTCAAAGCAGGTAAAAAAGCAAGCGATTTTGCCAATGGCACCGAAATCCCTGCCACGGACGTGGTACTCTATGGCTTTGGGCGTATCGGGCGTATCTTGGCACGTCTACTTATGAGCCGTCCTGCCTCTGATAAGGGCTTACAACTAAAAGCCATCGTGGTACGCCCCGCAGGAGACGGCGACCTTGATAAGCGTGGTTCGCTATTGGAGCGTGATAGTGTGCATGGCTGGTTTGACGGCTCGGTGGAGATTGACAACGCCAATAGCGGTATCATCGTGAACGGTCGCTTTATCAAATTCATCTACGCCTCTGATCCCAGCGAGATTGACTACACCGCCCACGGCATTGATAACGCCATTGTGATTGATAACACGGGCAAATGGAAGGACGAAGCAGGGCTTGGCAAACATTTGGTAAGCAAAGGCGTAAAAAAAGTGCTACTTACCGCCCCTGCCAAAGGTGACATCAAAAACGTGGTCTATGGCGTAAACCATGACACCATCGGGGGTGATACCATCGTATCGGCAGCGTCTTGCACCACCAACGCCATCACACCAACGCTAAAAGTACTACACGACACTTATGGCATCGTAAACGGACACATGGAAACCGTCCACGCCTTTACCAATGACCAAAACCTTGTGGACAACCACCACAAATCCGACCGTCGTGGTCGTGCCGCTCCCTTAAACATGGTGATGACGTCCACAGGGGCAGCGTCAGCAGTATCCAAAGCCATTCCAGAACTAAAAGGTAAACTCACAGGCAACGCCATTCGTGTGCCAACACCAAACGTCTCTCTTGCGATTTTAAACCTAAACTTTGACAAAGCGGTTGGTTCTGCTGATGAGCTAAACGCCTTTATCAAAGCCAAGTCAGAAAGCATTGAGTGGCAAGAGCAAATTGACTACTCAGACAGCCCAGAAGCAGTTTCTACCGACTTTGTCGGTTCTGAAAAAGTGGCGATTTTTGATGCTAAGGCAACCATCGCCACCGACAACCGTGCGACCTTATATGTGTGGTATGACAACGAAATGGGGTACAGCACGCAGGTTATCCGTGTGGCGGAAGTCATGGCAAGTAATTAATCGGTTGTTTTATTGTTAAATTGACTGTTAATGACAGGGTATTTGTGTTATGCTGACAAATACCCTGTTTTGTTACACCTGAGAAACTTTAAAATTACCACAAACATAATGAAGTTTGGGTGTAGGGGCGTGCTGTGCACACCTATAAAAATTGGCATGTTATCAAGGGACGTGCTCAGCACGTCCCTACAAAGCCTGTGGTAAATATTAAGTTTGTTAGGTGTATATATTCACAGGATTGATAAATGTTTTTTTGAGTGTTGTTATGAAAATCAAATCTCTACTAGCCCCCACCCTAACCGCCATCGGACTTAGTATGGCACTTGCCATGCCGACCACCGCATTTGCCCAAACTTGCAAAGTTACCGACCCGACAGGTACCCCGTTAAACGCCCGTGCCACGCCTAACGGTAAAGTTATTGGGCAAGTCAAAAATGGCACGACCGTCTATGTCTCAGAGTATGATTATGATGATAAAGGACGTCCATGGGCATTGGTGTTTAACGTCAGAACCGACCGATACATCGGCTGGGTGTTTCGTGAGTTTATCAGTTGTTATTAATTGAAGTGCTTTTTAAAAATTTTTGCAAAAAATACTTGACTTGATGACAAAATCCTATATAATACGCACCCATACAGCAAACGCTGACACGCGGGAATAGCTCAGTTGGTAGAGCACAACCTTGCCAAGGTTGGGGTCGCGAGTTCGAATCTCGTTTCCCGCTCCAAATTTTAAAAAGTTCAAATCAGATGATTTGGGCTTTTTTGTTGTTTGAAATCAAGGGCTTGATGTTTTATCATTCTGACATCAGCCTCAAACACCAACCTTTTTTAAGGCACACAGAATTTTTTGTGTGCCTTATTTGTGCCTAAATTGTGCCTTGGCTGATTTTTTGCTTATCCAACAAAATGCCAAAGTGACCACAACCAAATATTTGCCTTTGATTGCTACTTTAAAATAACAAAGTGGAGAGATGAGGCTATTGGTGCAACCCATTTCTCTTTATAACAATCCTTTGAAATCATAAATAGGGGTATGATAAAGTAGCTTATTTTGAAACATTAAGTGAGAAAAAGCAAAGTCTGCAAAGCGGAGTACCGTTATTTGGAGAGTTTGTACAGCAGTGGTTTGATGAGCGATCTATTGAGTGGCGAGCTACTTATCAAGAAAAGCTAAAAATCATCATCAGCAAGTATCTGCTTCCTGCTTTTGATAAGCGTTCATTATCCATGATAAATAGGGCGGACGTGCTGGCATTTCGTGCTTCTCTCGCCAAAGTGACCCACAAAACAGCCAAGCACACCCTGTCAGCTACCAGAATTAACTCAATTATGGCAACTTTGTATACCAACCGAACCCAAAATATGCTACAATACCCCTATGGCATACTCAGATGATTTTAGACAACAAGTACTAAGGCAACTAAATTGTGGTAAAACCTACCGACAGCTTGACGAAGAGTACAATATCAGCA
>NZ_MXAN01000100.1 GCF_002027545.1 Moraxella lacunata | reverse complement strand
TTGGAAAGAGGTCTAATAAAAACTTGTCTGATAGAATGACTATCAGCCTTTGTTTTTTTTCTTGAAAAACCTGCGACTTTTCTCATTTTTCATTGTAAATACCAAAGGCAGGCACGCCCTATAAAAATGATGAAAATTATTGACATTGAAATTTAATAAAATATTCATAATCATCATCACGGCTTAGCTCAGGCGAACCTGTGCCGAGTATCGTGCCGACCACTTTTGCCCCTTGTTCCATGACTCGCCCCATGCGTTCGTCCATCACGCCATTGTAGGTGGTGGTGTCATTGATGACGACAGGGGTTTTGTAACCGCATTGGGCTTTGGCGGACGCTAGGGCGTTGTTTTGGGCGGTGGCTTTGGTTTTACCCAGTCCCGTGGTTTCAAACGTGTTATCCGCCCGAGCGATGACAGGGTTGGTGGGCGTGCTTTGGCAAGCGGTCAAGCCCATGGCAACTAAGGCGATGGCACCGACAGAGCGTAGGGTGGTGATGTTCATAATGTATTCCTAATAAAATATAAAGTGTGTTATTAATGACATGCTAATATGCATAACCATGCTTAACCATTTTAACAAAAGTTATTTTCTTATTATTATCACAATGGTAATGTTTTGTCTTTATATTTATTTAACATAATCCATTTTTAAAAGTGCAGCCATAAAACCCTAAAATCAATACAAGCCTAATGATATGTCGATGTAGGGGCGTGCTGAGCACGTCCTTTGACGATATCAATTTTTATGGGCGTGCAAAACAGTCCTGCAAAGCCTGTGGAGAATATTCAATTCGTTAGGCGTAATAAAATAAAAACCATCCACATGATTTTACCCCATAAATTTTTACAAAAATACACAAATTTTTGGTACAATGGTTTTATTTTAAATCGAATTGTTATTTTAAACCAAATAAGGAAAAACCCATGCCAGTCGGTGATGTTAGTCTTGTGCCATTGTTGCCCATTGATGGTGTAAAAATCGGCATTTGTGAAGCGGGTGTACGCTATACAAACCGTCGTGATTTGACGGTGTTCAAGATAGATGACGAGGCGAGCGTGACGGTCGTTACCACGCAAAACCACTTTGTGGCAGCCCCTGTGCAAATTGTGCGTAAACATATCCAAACGCACACGCCACGCTATCTACTCATCAATACAGGCAACGCCAATGCAGGTACAGGGCAGGACGGCTTGGACAGGGCGTTGGCGACTTGTCAGGCGTTGGCGGAAAAAGCAGGCGTGAATGCGTGCGAAGTGCTACCGTACTCCACAGGCGTGATAGGCGAGACTTTGCCGAGCGAGAGGATTATTGCAGGACTGGATAAGGCATTGGCGGATTTGATTGCCGATAACTGGCTAAACGCTGCCCACAGTATCATGACGACCGACACCACTCCCAAAGGGTATAGCGTACAGACCACGATAGACGGCACGACTTACACGGTAACAGGCATCAGCAAAGGGGCGGGGATGATACGCCCGAACATGGCGACCATGCTTGGCTTTGTGGCGACAGATGCTTGTATCAGCCCAAAGCTACTCCAAAAAATCTTGGTGGATTTGACCAATCAATCCTTTAACCGCATTACCATTGACGGCGATACGTCCACCAACGACTGCTGTACGCTCATCGCCACAGGCAAGGTGGGCGATTTGATAGACAGCGAAAACCACGCCAATTATCAAGCCATTTATCAAGCTATCAAAGAAGTAATGCTAAAAATTGCTCAGCTCATCGTGCGAGATGGCGAAGGGGCGACTAAATTTATCACGGTCAAGGTAACAGGCGGTAAGACCACGGACGACTGTGCCAAAGTCGCCTATGCGGTGGCTCATTCGCCCCTTGTCAAGACGGCATTTTTTGCGTCCGACCCGAACTGGGGGCGGATTTTGGCGGCAGTGGGCTATGCGGGCGTGCCATTTGACCAAAGCCGTGTGAGTGTATCGCTCGATGAGATTGCCATTTGTCAGCGTGGCGGACTGGCGGACGGCTATACCGAAGAGCAGGGGCAGGCGGTGATGAGTCGCCCTGAGATAACGGTCAGCATTGATTTGGGGCAGGGCGATTGCACCGATACGGTCTATACTTGCGATTTGTCGCATGAATATGTGAGTATCAATGCTGATTACCGTAGCTAATTCCCTAGCTGCCATTGCCACGATTATGTCATTGGCGTGGTGTAAACTGCCCCAAATTGTATGTAGCCACTACACCCAAGAAACTTTAAAATTACCACAAACGTAATGATGTTTGGGTGTAGGGGTGGGCGTGCTGTGCACGCCTATAAAAATGGTATATTATCAAAGGACGTGCGGAGCCAATCCCTACAAAGCCTGTGGTAAATATCAAGTTTGTTAGGTGTAAGTTAATTTAAAAAACTATTTGTAAAAATCATCACAAACTTCTAAAATATCGCTCTTTTCTATCATTCGAGATACACCATGAGAAAGATTTCTATTCTACTAACCATCGCTTTATCTGTCTTTATCCTACAAGGCTGTGTACATAAAGTCGTAACCACTCCTGCCAAAGTCGCCTACAAGACCACCAAAGGTGTGGTTAAAGGCACAGCAAAAGTGGTCGGAGCGGTCATTCCTGATGGCGATAAAAAAGATGGTAAAGATGATGATTAAACATTAAAGAATAGTTACAATTTAGCAAAATCATAAACACAACATTGGGATAAAAAACCGTTCTAATGTTGTGTTTTTGTAATTATCAGGGCGGATAATATTACAAAACCAGTCGTTTTAAGGTTTTTTCTTTATAATAGCCGGTTTTGAAACGGACTTAGGTTGAGATTTTTTAATCGTATATTGTTTGATAATTTATAAAACTAAATGAAATATTAAACAATTTTAATGGTTAACCAATTTTAATGATTAAGCAATTTTAAATTAAGTTCGTTTTTGTTTGCAAATGCATTGTAAATTTAGGTGTTTTATGACAAAAACAAATAAAATGAAAAAATCTTGATGATTGTCGGGGTTTTGTTAATCGTGGTTTTGGTGGCGGTGCTACTGTTCTTGTTCCGCCCTATGGCGACCAAACCAGTGAAATTGGCAGGCGATGAGCCTGTGGTGGACATGGTGCTGGTGGGTGGTGGTATCATGTCGGCAACGCTTGGTGCGTATCTGTCGGAGCTTGAACCGACGTGGAAAATCCAAATGTACGAACGCCTTGATAAAGTTGCCCAAGAAAGCTCAAACGGCTTTCATAACGCAGGCACGGGGCATTCAGGCTTTATGGAGATGAACTATACCGCTGAAGCCGAAGACGGTAGTATCTCGATTGAGCGTGCCGAAAAAACTGCCGTGCAGTTTGAGATTTCCAAGCAGTTTTGGACGCACCAAGTCAAAAACGGAGCATTGGGCGACCCCAAAACATTCATCAATCCTGTGCCACACATTGCCTTTGTGTGGGGCGATAACGTGGACTTTTTAAAACGTCGCCACGAAGTCATGATAAAATCCCCTTTGTTTAGCGACATGATTTATAGCGAAGACAAGGCAGAGATAGGGCAATGGGCACCGCTCGTTACCAAAGGGCGTGATGACAGCCAAAAAATCGCCGCCACTCGCATGGACATCGGTACGTATGTAAACTATGGAGCAATCACCACACAGCTCATCAATCATTTGGGCAAAAACAGTAATTTTAACTTGTAAGTTAGCACCGAAGTTACGGGCATTAGCCGTAATGATGACGGCACGTGGACGGTGAGTGTCAAAAATCTTGCTGATAACAGCGTCTCGCACACCAAGACTCGCCGTGTCTTTATCGGGGCAGGGGGTGCAGCGATAAAAATGCTACAAATGACAGGACTGCCTGAGAGTAAATATTATGCAGGATTCCCTGTGGGCGGTCTGTTCTTGATGACCGATAACCCTGATGTGGTCAATGCTCACACCGCCAAAGTCTATGGACGTGCCGAACTTGGAGCACCGCCCATGAGCGTGCCACACATCGATACTCGTTATATTGACGGCAAAAAATACGTGCTGTTTGGACCTTTTGCTACGTATTCAAATAAATTTTTAAAAAATGGCTCGCAAACTGACTTATTGGCATCAGCGACCAAAGATAACGCCTTGCCTATGGCGGCGGTGGGGCTTGATAATTTGGATTTGGTAAAATATCTGGTCAGTCAAGTATCACTCTCGCCTGAACAAAAAATGGCGGAACTGCGTAAATATTATCCAGAAGCCAAGCAAGCCGACTGGATAGAAAATCAAGGCGGTCAGCGTGTGCAAATCATCAAAAAACTGCCAAATGAGCCTGCCAAATTGCAGTTTGGTACAGAGATTTTTGCATCCCAAGACGGCACGCTTAGTGCCTTGCTCGGTGCCTCACCGGGGGCGTCTACATCGCCAAACATGATGCTTGATTTGTTGGCAAAATCTTTCCCTGATGAAGTGCAGGGCAAATGGAATGCCAAACTTTTGGAGATTATTCCGTCTTATGGGCAGGATTTGGCAAAAAATCCAGAACTGCTTGATGAAGTGCGTACCGACACCAGTCGCACATTGGGTCTGGTCTATACATCAAAAACTCAAAGTACTCCCGAGCCACAGGATAGTGCAGACGTGCCAGAGCCGACTAAGTTTGTGCCGTCTCCTGACGCCAAAGAGCCGGTGGTGGAAGTGGGCGAAGAGAGCCAAACCGAGCCTAAAAAAGTAGCATAAACAACATAAATACAAAAACAAAGGGTGAGTGATTGCCCTTTATTTTTTATTAAGTAGTTATGGAATTTAATATTTGCCCAGTGGCTATAATTTAAACAGGCCGATAATTTAAATAAACCAAAAACATGACAAAATTTTTACGTTTTTTGCAAGGCATTAGCTGGGCGGTACTCATCATGCTTGGGGTATATCTTTGGATATTTGATTGGGGTGTGGGCTATCTGGCACTTACTGTCATCATCGCAGGCGTACTAACATATCTGTCAAGCAAAAACATCATCAAAGGGCAAGGCATTGCATGGATGGCGATAGCGGTACTGTTTGGCGTAAATATCTGGGCGTGTTACGAGCTACACGCCCACAAAGCACGCCATGACACGGGCGAGCGGTGGTCGCAGTATGGGGCGTTATAAGGAAATTGCAATTACTTTCATTGGGTTGCAAAAATACCGTAATCTTTGGAGAGCGAATGCAATTCACTCTCCAAGGCGTGTGGTAGTTTTGCAATTCGGTGGGTATATACAAAAGCAAACTTGATAAGTCTAAACTTATCAAGTTTGCAATACTGTATTTAATAGCTTGTGGGGTGGGTAATTATATGATCGGTGTAAGATGATCGAAGTTTGGCAGGATTACAATCTGATTTGCATGAAAACTTGCCAAATCACGATTATTTTCCGTGGTCTGTAATTTTGCGACCTCCACCAAGTCATTACCACCTTGACGAGGTCCATTTTGGTCAAAATATAGACTACCAGTTTGTGTGTTTAGCACAAATACTGGTGCTGGTAATACATCTTCATCATGAGCATAAGCATGATATTCGTCTAAGTTTGACACCTTGTATAAAGCTTTGTAATCATCATCGGCAAATTCTAATAATTGATCAAGTCCACGCTTATCATCATATTCATCAAACCAATGATAGCCACTGATATTTACACCGGCAATCGTTTCACTAAAATCATCCAACCCGTTCAAACCATTGGTAATGACAGAGTTGTCTGTATTAGCACTCACAAAATCATAATTAATTCCCAGTTGTTCGGCTGAAAATACCAAATAATCTTCATCTAAAGCAAGGCTTGGGTTATCAATGTGGAAATTGTATATTTTATCAATGTTGTTAGTATTGGAATACCCAACGCCGCCAATACCACGATTGACATCAATCAGGAAATAATCATTGTCATTTGCACCGTACATACTATCATTGCCAGTACCACCGTACATTAACGAGGCATCCTCATCATCTGTCGCCCAACCACTGGCGTGTTCTGCTATTAACTCTCTAATATTTTGTGGGATGTCAGGAAGGGTATAACCATAATGCTCAATATTAGCCAACTTGGTGCCAATCAATACATCATCACCAAAACTTCCCAATAAAACATCTTTATCTGCACCACCAATGATGTAATCAACATCAGTCCCGCCAATCAATACATTATTACCAGCATTACCAACTAAATAGTGGGTGCCCGATAATCCTGATGCAGAGAGATTAAAATTCTCACTAGGGCTCCAAACATCGTCTTTTAGAATGCCGACTTCGACATTTTCTGGCAACCTATAGTTATTGCCACCCAAAAATGGAAGATACCCATCTAGATGAATTTGATTGCCTGTAATAACAACAGCATCCAACTCACCTTCATTTTGATATTCAATTACTTTATCTTTGTTACTATTAATAAAATAAGTGTCATTTCCTAAACCTCCATATAAAGTATCATTTCCCTCATTTCTCCACTCAAGGCTCTCCCCCACAATTTCTTTGAACTTACCTAAAGAATAATCTTTAAACATTCCCTTAAAAATATCTTTTGCATTAGTCAAAACCAAATCCCAAGAAATAGCAGAAGCCCCTTTCTTTATACTATGTAATTGCTCCAAAACAAATAAGATATCTTTACTATTTTGGAATTTAGACAACAACTCATCAAAGCCCTTATCCACAAAAGCATTAGCCCATGTCTCAACCTTTACCCACTCTTCAACAGGGAATGCCATCTTTAGTAACTCCCTAAAGCTAGTAATTTTATTCGGCTTATCCAAAGTATCATCTCCGGCCCCAGCATATAATGTATCAGAACCTGTCCCGCCTGCCAATTCATCATCATTTTCACTACCAAATAATGCATCATTATCAATACCAGCATTTAAGGTATCTTTTCCTAGACCACCAAACATCACTTGATATGTTACAAATTGTGTTAATGTATCTGCAAAAATATCCAAAACCTCAAATGCATTATTTAAACCTGAATAAAGTTTTGACAAATCTCCGCCAGAAGCCTCTTTAAAGTCTTTCATGCTTTCCAAACCAGTAAATAGACTCATCATTATTTTTGCCAACGATGCCAAAGAATACTCTGCATCATCTTGAGAAACTTTCATTGTATCTATATTAAAGGGAATAAATACACGGGTATCGCCAGCAAATCTATTTGCTTCGCCGCCAAAGTATAGCTGATATTTATTTAACTCCAAATCAAAATGTCGAGCCAAATCCTTAAATGCATCCAACTTGCTATACTGCCCAGATAAAGTATCAAAAGTATCTTTTACCAAAGAAAACTTATCAATTCCCAACCATCCACTCTTTGCAATATTATGAATATTCACAACATGCCCTTTATTAATCCCAGTATCAGCAGACCAACTATTATCCCACTCAAATTGAGTTAAGCGACTATCAAAATTTCCTATTGGATTAAAAATATCCCCATTATCATAAGGATTAGCGGAATAAGTGACACCCTTATAATTTACCCCAAATTGACCATCACTATGCTCATTCATATAGCGCTCAACTGTACCACCTCCCATATCATGACCTGCTACATAGACAGTCTTAATAGAATGACTATATTTTTGTAGATATTTATCCACTGCTGAAATAATTGGTGCAAATGATTGATATAGTTCGTCACTGCTTGCCGACTTTCCTTCATCTTTTGCAAAAGAAATAAACAAAGCATCTTGTACAATCGCAACAGTCGCCTGCCCAAATTCAGAATGATAAATATTGCCTTCAAATTTTTGAGCATCCAACCCCAATACATCTCCACGCAAGAATTGCAATCCAGCTTCTTGCATGTCGATTTCTGATGGTTTCACAATACTCATATTTGCAGTTTCAGAATTATATTGTACAGCATCAACCATACGCCACAATGTCGAATAATACCCTCCATTTTCCAAATCATTAAAAATTTGTTCTGATGTTTTTAATGGCTTAATTTCAATTTCGCCATCAGCAAATACCAATTTCTCAATATTGACCAAAGTATCTGTACCTTCATTGCCCCTTAAGGCAGTCACAATGGTTTGTCCACCTTGCTGCTCAACTTTATAGTCAGCTTTGTTTAGTAGATATTTCGCAATATCTTGTCCTTCACCACCATCAATCTTGTCATTGCCACGACCGCCCACAATCACATCATCACCTTCACCTGCATCAATCGTATCGTGTGTGGCTTTTTCCAATACATGACTGTTATTCACTGCAAAAGTTTGTGTGCCTTTGAGTGTTAGCATTTTTTCTTGGTCACCTGATTCTGCCAATTCATGATAATGCACGCCATCACCTGATGAATAGCCCGCACGAGCAACTGTGCCGCCTAGACCACTTGACCCACCACTAGCTTCACCAGTTGTCCACTGAATATCTTCATAATGATAGACAATATCAAAATTACCGTTGTCTTTTCCAACTAATTGGATTTGGAAAGCATTGGTCTTATCTGTCCGAGAAGAATAATACCCAACATCGTCCCATGTTACTGTCAAGGTTTTATTTTCTGCATTTAAGTCATACCAAACTAAATTACTACCCGTAGAATTTCCACCCTGCGAAACAGTTGTTTCTCCACCGTTAGTATCCACATCTGCCCAAAATGCGGCAATGATTGGATTATTTACTCCACCATCAATTTGATTTGGCGTATACTGTCCAGAGGGACCGTTGAAAGTGATATTACCATTATTATTAATATATAATGATGTATATTTTGTACCAAAGAAATTCAATCCTTCTTCACCAAATACCGAAGTAATATCAATTTTTCCAGTGGAACCATCATCATTTCTATCCAAAAAGGATTCACCAAAGCCCTTTTCGCCACCTAGATTATTAACCAAACGCAAACTTGATGTTTGATTTGGCAGATTACTATCGTTCGGGCTTGTTGTATTATTCTCTGTTGCATCATCAAGTGGATCTATTTCCAAAGCACCTTCATCTCCCCAGATTTCATCGTTTCCATCTTCAGCACGAATCTCATCATTCCCCAAACCACCGATGATACGATCATCTGTACGATAACCATTGAGTTTGTTATTACGCTCATCTCCTTCGACTAGACGGAATCCATCTTGAATTGATGAAATCAATTCAGTTGATTCAACATAAGTTGCCCCTGTAATAGGCTTACTTTGACCAGAATCATCAATGCACATCGCATCAATTGATGTATCCAAGGAGATTCCTTTCAAATCAATATTTGGATTAGTTGTAATTAAAGCCCCTTTTCCACTTACTGAATTTACACCACCTAACTGCCCTAATTCAGTAAAAGAAAGTTTGGTGTTATTTAATCCAATATGACCAATACCCGTAAGCTGAAGTTCGCTCAGATCAACAGTTTGCTCAGATTCAGTCTTATTATCAATCCGCAATGTACTTAAGCCATCACCTTTAACTGTTTTAAATCCTTGTAACTGCGTTGCAGTAAACTTCACATCTGAACGCAAAACCACATGTTCAATACCTGACAAGTCATAATTACTTAAATCCGCATTCCCATACACATATAAAGTATCTTCACCATCGCCACCACGAATAATTTCAACAGCGCCATTATTGTCTTCATTTAAGTTTTGACCATTTAGTGAACTCAATGCCACACCTAATAACTCTGCGTCCTCATCGCTATCTAGTTTACCACCTAAAGTCAAATCACCAACAATGATAAACTTATCATCGCCTGCACCGCCATCCATAATGTCGGTGCCAGCACCACCCCGTAAAATATCATTGTTTGTGCCACCAGTTAGAATATCATCACCTGTACCACCAAAAATGTAATATTGATCATTACTATCGATAAATCCCAATGTATTATTTTGGTCATCACCGGTTAGTGTTGTTTTTTCTAAAACATCTTTTACATCAATAGTGAATTCTTTGCTAAAACTTAAATCCTCATCTATAACCTTGATGGAAATATCTAACTGTTTTTCTGTTTCGTAATCTATCACGTGATCGTCTTTAACTCTTAAAAGCCATCAATAATCTCAAAGCGAGGGTCGTTTATTTGATAGGCATAATCAGTAAATTTGTCATCAGATATATAAACCGATCCTAAAGATCTTTCATTTTCAAGAATGCTATTGATGCTTAAGGTGATGTCAGTTGGTGCTTCATTAATGTCATTGATAAGAATGCTAAAACTTTGCTTGTGTGATAAGCCATTTTGATTAATGGCTGATATTTCAATGGCAACACTTCTTTCTGCCTCATGGTCTAAAACTATGCCATTTTTAAGTTTTAATTGGTTGTTTAGAATCTCAAATCTGTCATCATTAACCATGTATGTGTAGCTATCTGTATTATCAACACTCAAAGTGCCAATAACTGCCCCTGTTGCATGTTCATCAACATTTAAATTAGAAAGTAGAATCTCTATTGGTGTATTACTAGGAGGGTGGACTGGATTGGGCGTAATTTGAGAGGTAGACAAGGAGGTACCTCCCTTGTCATCCGAACCCCCACTTGCAAGAGCGACACCACCCACTCCCAATAAGCCAAGCAGATAAGGTGTGTAATTAGTCTCAGCAATCACAGCACCAAGTGTGGCGGTGGCTGTAGACTCTACTGGTGAGATGATGTATGGGGCAAATTGATCGTTGGAAACACCAATTATTTGAACATCATCGGTGATGAAGTAGTCTTTGATGACAAGATAGGTTTCATCGTCATCAGTTGTTTTGATGACCAGATCATTACCCTTTTTGGCGGTGCGTAGTTGTTTTGGAGACAGTTTGGTGTCCTTATTCAAGATGACGAAACCAACATTTGGCACTGCTTGAACTGACATGCTTTGATTGTCAATATCAAAGGTGCTGATTACTTTTTGCGAAGATACGATATTTACGGTTGTATTTTTCATGAGAGCCTCTTGCTTGATGAAAATTTATGAAATTGCTACTTGTCATAACCGAGCATGACTGTTTTTGGCAGATATAGTTATATCATAAATTTTCAGAAGCATCGTTCAAATTTCCGACGTTTTAATAGATTTGTTTGCAGGCAAAAATTTTACTTTTTTACAACACGCCAAAACCACCATCTAGATAAGACCCAGCCTAGCCCATAAGATAATGCCAGCCATTGCCAAATTTGATTGATGGTAAGATTATCGCTAACGCTTATGCCAAAAAAGCCGATGCCCCATAGTCCAATCATGGTAAATATGAAAGCCGACCAACCATGTCCAATGGCTCTTAGATAAAAAGCATTTAGACTGGCAGTACACTCAAAAACACCTCGCAATATCAATAAAGGTAATGCACCAAATATCAGCTCTTGTGAAAAAGTATCAATGTGGTAGTAGCCAACCCATAATGAGCCTGTACCATAGATGACTAACCCCGCCACCACGGCAAATCCTAAGAGTATCATTTCAGCGTATTTTATGGTTTTTAAGGTGGTGATGGAAGGGTTGGGATAACGCTGTCCAAGCCAAATGCTCATGGCAATCATCACTGCAATTGGCAGGGATAAAAACAAATCATAAATGTTGTTCATAATCTCATGAGCGGCAAGCATACCTTCATTGGCTATTGCCAGTAGGCTGACAATGATGGGAAAAAGCGAATATTCAGCCAAATAACTGGCACCAATGGGCAGTCCATAACCAAGTAATTGTTTAATCTCTGACCAGTTTATCCAAAGTCTGATGGCGTGATTGCTGTGCAGATAAGGTTGAATATGTTGATAGCTGATACGCCCAACAATGAGAAAAACTAGCCAATAATACAGATTGGTAGATAGAGCTGTACCAGTCGTGCCTTGCCATGAAGTGCCAAAATATCCCTGCACGCATCCGTAGCCGATAATTATTTTAAAAGGCAGTGCCATCCATAAAATCTTAAAGACCACATCAGACATATCGATTGCTTGCAAATAAGCGACCAATATACGAATGCCTAACACGGCGGGCACACCCATGGTAATGACATATAGATACTGGACTGCTAAGGTCTTTAAGTCATCGCTAATGGACAGATGGCGAATGCCTAGACTGCTAAACCATAACAGCCCCCATGCTACCATTGTCATGATGACTAATAACCAAACAGACTGTATCAGTAATGATGCAATGCCTGTATTGTCATTTTTTCCAAAGCGTTGAGCAACAGCATAGCTTAGCCCTTGAAGTACGCCCTTGGCGGTTAAAATCCACAGTCCATAAAACGCATTGGCAAGAGCATAACCTGCAATATTTGCGCTGGACACTCCACTCAATAGGTAGGTATCAATAACAGGGATAATGACCAGTACCATCTGGGTGAGCCAGATTGAACCAATCTGCTTAAACAAATTGGGGGTGACCGCATCCTGATGAGTGCTAGACATGATTGACGCCCAAGGTTTGCACTAAGATTAATGTGGACAAGCCAATGCCTTCATGAAAACAATAATTGCCATGCTCATCGGTCATTTTCCAATAAGAGATGTACTGCCCTGATACGCTGGGCGTGATGAATTCAACTGAGAGTGTGATACATTCGCCAGGGTGTGTTGTGGGGATGGCGATTTGATTGGTTAGGGGCGTAAAATGATAGTCGGCGGATGTTTGGTTATTAGGATAGATAACGTCTGCTTTGGGATTTTGGCAGGTCAAAAAACGATTTTGCCACACGGTACGCCCCACATTTTGGATTGTCCAGCTTTTGACAAATCGGGTATTGGGAGCGATGAGCAGACCATCAGGCGGTGTTTCGGTGACAAAAGCACTGGCGTCTAATTTGCCTGTATGAGTGCTGTTGGTAAAGTGCTGTTTTGGAATGATGGCATTAATCGTGCCAACATCAAAATCCGCCCATTTCATCTGCAATAATATCTGCGGATGTACGCCCATCGTCCGTGCCAGACTGATGATTTGACTCATGCGGGCATCTTTGGTAGGGTCTAATAAGGTATAGAGTGTGGCTTTGGCAAGCCCAGCGTTACTGGCCAGTCGTTCCATGCTAACGTCGTGCTGTGAGCAGTACTGACGAACATAAACGCCCAAGTTGGACATGAGTTTAGGGCAGGGTTGCTTATGCTGGGTCATATAAGATACCAAATAAAAGAATGATTAAAACATCTGTAACATAACTTTTTATCCTATAATAAATATGACACAAAAAGCAACAAAAATACACGTTATTTTTAAAAATCGTCAGAATTTTGAACGATGTTATTTTTAAATCATTTCTCCTTATCTATTTTGAAAATAAATAATTTAACACCATCATCTATCGCACGCCCATTTATTCATCAACCCCTTTTATAATCCGTCAAATCCACCACCGTATCACAATAATGCCGTGTCAAATCGTGGTCGTGGCTCACCATGACAAGCGTACAGTTTTGGGTGCGACAGGCGTGCGTGAGTAAGTCTAGCGTGGTTTTTTGGGTGATGGGGTCTAGGCGGTTTGTTACTTCATCGGCAAACAGCAACACAGGTTTTATCATCAGTGCACGCATGATGGCGATGCGTTGCAATTCGCCCCCAGAGACGTTTTGGCTGGTGCGGTTTAGCAGGTCAGGGTGGAGCTGTAAGGCGTCCATGAGTGGGGCGATTTGTGATTTATCTGGTTTGTGGCGTTTGACCACGTCATTGATGAGCGTGCCTAATGTGATGTTTTGGGCAAAGGCAGATGGCGGGTCTTGGTAGAGTTTTAGTACTTGGTGGCGTTTGGGTGTGGTGTGCCACATCATCGTCCCTTTGGACGGCGTGATAAGACCACAGATGGCGTCCCCAAGTGAGCTTTTGCCAATGCCACTATCACCGATAAGTCCGACCGCTTGTCCTGCGTGCAACGTGATGTTTAGTCCGCTAAATAATTCTTTGTTACCACGACTGATGGCCACATCGTGTAAACTGAGCAAGGGTGTGTCAGTGGGGGCAATATCCGCCTTTACCCATGTGGCAGGGTTGGCACTCATCAGCTCTTTGGCATAGTCTGATTGGGGGTTTTGTAGGACATCGGTGGCTTGTCCTTGTTCTAAAAGCTTGCCTTTTTTCATGACCATTAACAGGTCGTTGTTGCCACTTAGGCATCTGGCAACTTCAATGTCGTGGGTGATGGTTAACAGACATCCGCCTTGTTTAGCGACTTGGGCAAGCATGTCGACGACAGCGATTTTATTGGTGCGATCAAGCCCTTTGGTTGGCTCATCAGCGATGACCATGTATGCTCCGCTCACGGTGGCAGAGGCAAAGGACGCACGTTGTGCCATGCCCCCTGATAACTCGTGGGGATAGTGGTCTTTGGCGTGGGCTAAGGATAATTGTTCTAAGGTGCGTAACGTGGCCTGTTTGGCAGTGGCGTTATCGGCTTTTTTGACAAAATACAGACTCTCCCAAATCTGACGGAACACCGTCATGGTGGGGTCAAGCGAACGCACTGGCTCTTGGGGAAGCATGGTCAAATCACGCCCCCACAGTTTGGCAAATTGACGCCCATCAAGCTCACCTTGTCCGTCATGAAATGTCTTGCCATTGATGATGATTTGCCCCTTGACCATCAAGCCCTTAGGCAGTGCTCCCATAAGTGCTTGGGCAAGTAGGCTTTTGCCTGAACCTGTCTCCCCTAAGATGGTCAAATTTTGCCCTTGTTTGATGATCAGACTGATGGATTCAATCAGACAAACACCGTCTTTGGTGTGAACGGATAAGTCATTGACTTGGATTAAGACATTTTGTGGTGATTGGGTGTCTGGCATGATTAGCCGTCCTGTTTGCCTGATAATAATTGAAAAGAAAGCACAAGTAAAAACACGGTCATGATGGGCAAAAAGAACACCAAAGGGGCTTCATAATAATAAGGAAACAACTCAGTCATCATAAGCCCCAGCTCAGCGGTGGGCGGTTTTAGGCCGACATTGATAAAGCCCAGCGTGGCAAGGGCAAGCACCGCATTACCCGCCCCAAATGCCGAAAGTGTCCACATCACAGGGGCAAGTCTGGGCAGGTAGTGGCGTTTGATTATATACCAAAGTCCCATGTCCATGAGTGTGCTGGCTTGCACTTCACCAGAATGGCGTAGGTTTAGACTCATCGCTCTTGTCATCTTAAAAAACTCAACCCACATGACCAGTGACACGCCCAAGTACAGAGACCAAAAACTGTTGGGGGCGATGGACGCAAACAATAAAATGAACAAAAGCCCTGGCAGTGCCATGACACAATCACAAATAAAGCCAAAAAACTTATCCAAAATGCCACCAAAAATCCCTGCCAGCAAACCAAATAACAACCCAAAAATGAGTGCCATCCCAACCGAACCGACAATCAGTGAAAAGGACAGGGCAATGGCGGCAGCGAGCCGTGCCATCATGTCACGCCCCAGATGGTCAGTACCAAAGGGGTGTTCACCACTGGGGGCAGACAAGATGACATCTAAGTTTTGTAGTGCCATGTCATGGGGGCGTAACAGCGGACTGGCATAGGCAAAGATGAGCAATGTCGCCAGTATGACAGCACCGATGCGTTGGGCAGGCGTGAGTTTTTTTAGTATGTTCATGATAAGCAGTTTAAAGGTAAATCTGGGGTTGTGTTATTTTAATTTAACACGTGGGTCAATGAGCCGATTGAGAATATCAAGCACCGTATTTAGCATAACAAACAACGCCCCCATGACCAAAGCTGTGCCTTGTATCATAGGAACGTCTCTGGCGATGATGGCGTGAACCAAGGCATGACCGATGCCCGGCCAGGCAAATAAACTCTCCACGATAACCACGCCTTCAATCAGATAAATGAGTTGCACGCCATGATAAGCAACAATGGGAATGGCAAGATTACGCATGCCATGCCGTCTAAATGCTTGCCAAGAACTAAGCCCCTTTAATTTGGCAAATTCATAATAAGTGGCATGAAACACCGCCACCGCCGCATTGCGACTGACACGAATGGAAACAGCCGACAGACCCAAAGCAAGGGTGAGAGCAGGCAATACGTAGTTAATGGGTTTGCCATAGCCAACGGCAGGCAACCATTTTAATTGCACCGCAAAAATGGTCATCAGTAACACACCAATGATAAAGGCAGGGGCGGAGCGAAGGAGCGTGGCAATAAATAAAGTAAAACGGTCAAAAATACCATTAGGTCGCAAGGCAGAGAGTATGCCTATCGGTGGGGCGATGATAAGTGAAATGACCAAAGCGACCAATGCCAATGCCAATGTATGCCCAAACTGGTGAGATATCTCTGCCCATACGCTTGCCCCACTGACAAGCGAGTTACCCAAATCCAAGCGAAGTAAGTCAGCGAACCATCTCAAATACTGCTCATGCCACGCCAAATCAAGCCCCAGCTCAGCACGCACTTGGCTGGCAGAGCTTGCCGTTACTTGGTCATAACCGTAGCGAGATGCCGCAATGCGATACGCCATGTCCCCTGGTAGGTTTCGCATAAGAACAAAGGTCAAAGTACCGACTGACCAGACAACCAAGAGTAGTTGGATAAGCTGTGATGTGAGTAGTTTTAGCATGATAATAATGATAAGCAAAATCGGGCTATCATAATTTTTATTGATGATAAAAGCAAATGTAATAACATAATATTTTTTTAAAATAGAAAGCCCCACGCATGGCATGGGGTTTGGTGTTTAGATTTGGGTGGGTGGAGTGTTGGGATTTGCAGGGGTAAAGACCTGTTCGTCCAAATGCTCCGTGCGACTTGCCAGACCACATTTAAAGCAATAATGATTAAAGGTGCTTTTGCGAGTGGTGCAATTTGAACAATATTCAAACAAATGTATCCCACAATGCGGACAAAAGTCCAAATCGGTGTTATTGAAATCGAGCGAGCGTTCACAGCTTGGACAAATGCCCTTGCCGATTTTGATGTGAGCTTCATCATAATCCATATGTTGTTGGCGTTCGTTGCTGGATAAGGCTTCTTCGACTCGTTTGCGTTCTAGATAGGCGTTCATCGCTCCAATGGCGTATTTGCCGATGACGACCGTTACGATAATCCCCACGCCATAGCGAACATAACCGCCATAGTTGGGTAGATACGGCACCAATTCCACAAAAAACACAAACAGGGCAAAAAACGTAAAGCCCCACACAAACGGCCATGCGTTAGTATGGCGATAGCGTTTAAACAGATAACCTGCCAATAATAACAGTGGCAAGGTAATCATCAAGCGATAAATAAATACCTGCAATTCGGTGCGGTTATTATGGCGGTTGTAGCCGTCCATAGCGTCCGCTTCCATGAGTATGATTTGGGTTTCGATGTTCTCTACCGTCTGCCGTCTGTCTAGTTGGCGTTTTTCTATGGCGGACAGCTCACTTTGTAAGGCTTGTTCTTGGGCTTTTAGCTCATCAAGCTCGCTTGTGCGTTTGATGACTTCGGGGTTTTGGTCGGATTGCTCGGTAACAGAACGTGTGGCAAGCCAGTTGTCAAAAGTCTCACGGGCGTTTGTGTTTTCACTTTGTTTTTGGGTTAGCTCATGGCTTTTTTGTTCCCATTCGTGAGTGATGTCTTGCTCTTGTTGTTCGGCTTGGGTCAGCTCGTCTTTTAGCTGGTTGTAGGCAGGACGGTCGGCGACAAAATCAGATAATTCCACAGGGTCGGTGCTAATCATCGGCAAATCCGCCACGATTTTGCTCCCTAGTCCAATCAAAAAGCCGGCAAAAATTATCGCCACAATCCACAAAAAGACATTAAACCATTTTTCAGGTTGTCGCCCTGCGGTTTTGGCTTTGGGGGTGGGCTTGAATTTGGCTCTACCTTTTTTGTTCACGCTTTGTTCGCTCATGACAAGCTCCAATGATGAAAAAATGACGAGATGATGGGGTCGGCATTGGTAATTTCCCAAGGGGTAACAACCGTGAGTGTCTTATCGCTCGTGGCAGGCGTGGCGTTGTCTGTGGCGGTAGTCGCCTTGTCGTCATTACCGCAGGCGGTCAAGGCAAGGGCGGCGGCAAGTGAGCAGGCTAGGGCGGTGTATTTAAAAGTCATGATAAAGTCCTAAGGTCAGCCAAATGGCAAAAAGTAAGCTATGTTATTAAATCTCTTTCCAAACTAAAAATAAACCTTTATAAGTATTGGGGTTGAAGTTTTTAAAAATCCACAAAAATCGGGGTTTGGAAAGAAGTCTATTATATAACTTACAAAAATACAAGCCGCTTATAAATAAAAAATGAACGAGCGTTGGAAATAAAAGAGTTTTTTAGGGAAAATGCGTGGGGATTGGAGTTAAATATTTAAAAAATTATTTAACATAATCCTATCTTTTTCTTAAAAACTTTATAAAGGAAAATTCCAATTTTTTCATTTTACCAAACTTTCCCCACGCTCTAATTTGCCAAACCCAAAAACCTTTTTCACTTTATACCAAATTTATTTAACATAATCAATTTTGGCTAGTAATTTATTAAAATAGAAAAAATTAAAATATAAACACACCATTATTTACCATGGAAAATTGAAAAATTCATTATTGGTAATTATTTGAAATGGCAGGGGGAATTGGATTTGTTACTTTAATCTCAACTTAAATGGTAATTTATTGATTACCCCATAATTATTTTTTGGGTTGTAGGGACGAATTATAATCATCTAACTTCAAAATACACCCATTGGCAGTAAGGTGCGTATTACGCACCAATAAGATTTTTCATTTAAAAAGTGTGTGGTACGCACCTTACCATGCGACAAATAAATTTTTAAAATTTAGCATTGGTGCAAATTGGGGTTAATTGACTATAAAACCAAAAACCCCAATCCATGACAGATTGGGGTTGGTACATTTTGGGGCAATTTTTTGTATGATTAACGCTCTAAAATACAAGTAACGCCTTGACCGCCAGCGGCACAGATAGAAATCAAGGCACGCCCTGAACCTTTTTGGGCGAGCAATTTGGCGGCGGTTGCCAAGATACGTCCGCCTGTGGCAGCAAAGGGGTGTCCTGCGGCAAGGCTTGACCCATTGACATTGAGCTTACTGCGGTCAATGCTACCAAGTGGCTTATCTAACCCCAAGCGGTTTTTGCAGAAGTTTTCATCTTCCCAAGCAGCCAGAGTAGAGAGTACTTGACTGGCGAAGGCTTCATGAATTTCATAAAAATCAAAGTCTTGTAAGGTCAGACCAGCACGAGCGAGCATTTTTGGTACGGCATAGGCAGGTGCCATAAGCAGTCCTTCGGTCAGTCCATTTTTACCCACAAAGTCCACAGCCGCCGTTTGCTGATGTGTGATGTAGGCAAGTGGTTCAAAGCCATGTTGGCTCGCCCAGTCATCATTGGCAAGTAGCACACAAGACGCACCGTCTGTCAGTGGCGTGGAGTTACCTGCGGTCATGGTTGGGTTGGCGTTACGCTTACCAAAGGCAGGTTTTAGCGTGGCAAGTTTGTCCAGCGTGGTGTCTGCACGCAAGTTATTATCACGGTTTAGCCCCTTGTAAGGGGTCATCAAATCATCAAAAAATCCCGTATCATACGCACGAGCCAGATTTTGATGGCTGTTAAATGCTAGCTCATCTTGGGCTTCACGGCTGATGTTCCATTCTAGGGCGGTGATGGCTTGGTGTTCGCCCATAGATAGGCGAGTGCGTGGCTCGCCATTGGCAGGGAATGCCAGTAGGTCTTTGGGGTTGATGTGGGTTAGGGCGGTTAGGCGAGCTTTGGCGGTTTTGGCGTTATTGATGGCAAGCAAGGGCTTACGAATGCCGTCCCCGAGTGCAATCGGTGCGTCCGATGTCGTGTCCGTCCCGCCTGCGATACCGCTATCGATGATACTCAGTGCGATTTTGTTGGCAACGGCAAACGTGGCTTGCAGACCTGTGCCACACGCCTGCGAGATGTCATAGGCAGGGGTCGTGGGCGATAGGGCGGTGTTTAGCAGGGCTTCACGGGTTAGGTTCAAATCACGGCTATGCTTTAAGACCGTGCCAGCAACCACTTCGCCAATCTCTTTGTCCGCCAAATCAAAGCGAGCAACCAAACCGTCCAATACCGATGAGAGCATATCGATATTACTGGCGTCTGCGTACGCACCATTTGAGCGAGCAAAGGGAATGCGGTTTCCGCCAAGAATGGCAACTTTTTTGATGGTCATGACTTATCCTTAATGAAATGAATTGATAAAGGTAAAAGGCTGATTTAGCTTATCCTAGCTTATCATTATTTGACTTAAAAGGGAAAATGTTTTTTGCTTTATTAAATAATTTTTTGTTATTTATTTAAAATATATAACTTATTTTTATAATAGAGAAAATTTTGTGCCAACATTTATTTTTATGCTAGAATGGGGCTTATTGTATTGACAAACAAAAGGATACTCCTATGAGCGATCGTTATGGTGAATTGGTGCAATCAGGTCTGGGTAGAACTGTTGCAAAAAATCTAGGTTTACCCACACCCATTAAACTTGACCGCTTTGAAGTGGGTCAGCCTGTGGTGCGTGGCGAAGTGGCATTTGGGGCGGTCGGCGACAGTGATGTGAGCCGTAGTGTAAATGAGATTTTGACCGCATTGGACGCCAAAATCACCACTGCCGATAAGCTAGATGACCGCCTAACAGACGAGAACGTGCGTTTTAAAGTGGCGATTTTTGATGTTACCAACATCAAAGACACGGACGGCTTAAAGGCGGTGTATGAATTTTTCCATAAAATCGCTCGCCGTATCAAACCGTCTGGTCGGATTGTACTGATTGCTCGTCCGTCTTGTTGTACAGGCACGGACATTGATTTTGCTTTGGCACAACGGGCGGTGTTAGGATTTGTTAAATCAGTCGCCAAAGAGTTCAAAAAAGGCATTACCGCCAATGTGCTATACACCCAAATCGGTGCCGAAGAGCACCTAGACCACGCCTTACGCTTTTTTATGTCGGCAAAATCGGCATATGTGTCAGGGCAAGCGGTCTATATCAAGGACAATGGCGATGAGATCTCATTGGTTGATTTTGACGAAACCAAACCCCTAAAAGGCAAAAAAATCCTAGTAACAGGGGCGAGTCGCGGCATTGGCGAGTCGGTTGCCAAAGTGTTGGCACGAGACGGGGCAGAGCTGTACTGCTTGGACGTGCCTGCGTCTTTGGCAGATTTACAAAAAGTTGCGGGCAATTTGGGCGGTCATGCCTTACCACTGGACATTACCCAAACGGACGCTGGCGAGCAGATTTTAAAGGCGTGTGGCGTGTTGGACGGTGTGGTACATAACGCTGGCGTTACCCGTGATAAGACCCTAGCCAACATGAGTGCTGACAAATGGGATTTGGTGTTAAACATCAACCTAAAAGCCATTAGCACCATTAATAACTACCTGCTTACCAATAACGGCTTGTCCGAGTCGGCTCGTATCGTCTGCGTGTCTAGTATCTCAGGCATTGCCGGCAATCTAGGGCAAACCAACTACGCCATGAGTAAGGCAGGGGTTATCGGTCTGGTTGAAGCAACCGCCAAGAGCCTAGACGGTTCGGCACGCCGTATCAATGCGGTCGCCCCTGGATTTATCGAGACCAAGATGACCGGTGCCATTCCCTTTGCCATTCGTGAAGCCGGTCGCCGTATGAACTCGATGAGTCAAGGCGGTGAGCCTGTGGACGTGGCAGAGACGATATCGTGGCTACTGTCGCCAAAAGCGTCAGGGCTTAATGGCAACGTGGTGCGTGTGTGCGGTCAAAGCGTGCTTGGGGCGTGATTTTATTCATTGGTAAATTTTGATGTGAAACATATAAACCGTACACTTGTACATTTTTGATTTACATTCCCCCAAAAATCCATTAAAATTTACCAAAAATTATTCTATATTAGACTTCTTTCCAAACCCCGATTTTTGTGGATTTTTAAAATCTTCAACCCCAATACTTATAAAGGTTTATTTTTAGTTTGGAAAGAGATTTATTTAAAGGTATGATATGGCAGAACAAAATTTTAAAGAATTGCCAAAAATGCACACCACTTACGCCAATGTTATCAAAAGTTTGATTCCGCATGGCGACAACCGAGCAGGGGCATTGCCTGATTCGGTGTATGCAGTGGACAAACTCGCCATTGACCAGAACAATTTGCGAGACTATCGGCGAATCTGTGGGTTTATTGATGATGGGCGTGTACCGCCAACGTATTTTGCGGTGCTGTCGCAGACGTTGCAGATGAACATGATGGCAAAGCCTGATTTTCCTTTTGCCATGCTTGGGCTGGTGCATTTAGAAAACAGCGTTACGCAGTATCGTCCGATTTTTGATACCGAAACGGTCAAGATGAGCGTGCGACTTGATAACCTAACCCCCCATGACAAGGGGCAGACCTTTGATTTTATCACCGAAGTGCATATCGATGATGAGTTGGTGTGGCAGGGGACATCAACCTATCTGTCTCGCCAAAAAAAGCCCGTCGATGAACGCACGGTCAAATCTGTGCCTGAGAGTGTGGCACGCTTAGAGCCTGATGATAACGGTTGGGCGGAGCTGATTAATATCCCAGAAGACATCGGACGGCGGTATGCGTTCGTGTCGGGGGATTTTAACCTAATCCATTTGCACCCCTTATCGGCTCGGGCGTTTGGCTTTCCTAAGGCAATCGCTCATGGTATGTGGTCAAAGGCGGCGAGCATTGCTCAATTTTATGATTTGCCAAAGGCGTACCGAGTGGACGTGTCATTTAAAACACCCATTTTCTTGCCGTCCAAGATTGACTTTGTGGCACGCCAAGAGAGCGATGGGCGAGCCTTTGCCCTGTATGCGGCAGGCACGGAAAAACCGCATTTACTCGGTAAAATTACGTTTTTATGATGGGTGAAAAAGACATACTGAGTATGTCTTTTTTATTTTTATTGAGTGTAAATTTGAGTTCAAAAGGGTGAGGTTTATAAAATTGCTATTTTTTTATGGAAAAATAAAGATGTTTAAAAAATCTATTATTCCCATTTTATGCTCATCACTTCTATTATTGGGTTGTGATTTTAGACCAGCTCATAAAGTCATAGCATATCAAGAAGAAGTAAAACTATCCGATGGTAGTTTTATTTGGGTGGATATTAAAAGGCATTATAGATTAAATCTCTTTCCAAACTAAAAATAAACCCTTATAAGTATTGGGGTTGAAGTTTTTAAAAATCCANNTGGAAAGAAGTCTATTAGCAGGAGAACCTTTTCAAAAAGCAAACTATTTACCCAGTATTGTAGAGATTAGTTGGGATACGGGGTTTCTTGGGGTGGTGGTGCGTCTGGTGTTTTAACCAAAAATGGGGAATTGTATGCTTGGGGAAGTCATGATGGTATGTTTGGAATGGGCAAATCTACAGATGAATATCCTAGCCGTGATGATGTTTTGACGGTGCAAAAATCGCTGTTTACAACCCATTAAATTTATTATAGAATAAAAATCATTCTTTTTTTATCAAGGTAACAGGAGTCATTTATGCAAGCGACTATGAAAGATGTGTTTTATCATACCTTCCCCGTCAGAGCCTTGCCCGCTCTTTTTTATGCCTGTCTGTTACTCTAACTGCCTGTAGCGACAAACACCCCACCGCCAACATTCCCGATACGCCATTAGAAAAACCTTTAGATATTATCATAGAACCTAAAAAAGTAGCGAGACAACGAATTGGGCAGCAGGCATTAAAGAGGATGGGACATTATGGACTTGGGGAAGTGGTCCGGGCAAAATCAGAGCCACCACCACAGGCAATCCTGTAGACCCTACTCCTATGCCAGTAGAGGGCATTAATAGTTCCGTAAGGTGCGTA
>NZ_MXAN01000099.1 GCF_002027545.1 Moraxella lacunata | reverse complement strand
CTTTTGGGGTGCGGTTCAAAACCGCCCCATTTATTTTATTGTAATGCTTTATTTGCCATTTTGCAATGCAACTGCCGAATGAATAAAGGCATTAAAGAGGGGGTGTCCGCCACGGGGCGAGCTTGTGAACTCAGGGTGATATTGCACCGCCACAAAGAACGGGTGATTGTCAAGCTCCACCGTCTCCACAAGATTTTGTTTGGCAGAGTAGCCCGAGATTTTTAGCCCTTGTGCTTCAAGCGGTTCAATGTAGCGATTGTTCATCTCATAGCGATGACGATGACGCTCAAAAATGGTGCCTGCCCCGTAGATTTTGACAAGGCGAGAGTCCGCCACCAGATGAGCTTCTTGTTTGCCAAGTCGCATGGTGCCACCCAAATCGCTGTCGTCTGAGCGAATTTGTAGCTCGCCTTTTTCATCAAACCATTCGGTAATCAGACCAATAATCGGATTAGCGGTTTTGCGGTCAAACTCGGTAGAGTTGGCTTCAAGTCCCAGCACGTTGCGAGCAAATTCAATGACAGCGAGCTGCATACCCAAGCAAATGCCCAAAAACGGCACACCATTTTCACGGGCATAGCGGATTGCTTTGATTTTGCCTTGTGTGCCACGCTCGCCAAATCCCCCTGGTACCAAGATAGCATGGCAGGCTTTTAGCTCGTCCATAAGAGTATCTTGGGTTTCTAGTTTTTCGGCATCGATGTAGTGGATTTTGACACGGGTTTTGTTATGAATGCCTGCGTGCAATAGAGCTTCATTGACCGATTTATAAGCATCGGGCAATTCTACATATTTACCAACCATTGCCACGACAATCTCGCCTTGGGCGTTAAACAGTCCGTCAATGACCTTATCCCAATCGGACAAATCGGCTTCGGGCTGATTAAAGCCAAAACGCTCGCACACCAAATCGTCCAAATTTTGCTCATAAAAAGTGCGTGGAATCTCATAAATACTGCGAGCGTCCTTACACACCGCCACCGCACGCTCGGGGACGTTCGTGAACATGGCAATCTTACGCTTGGTGTCATCGTCCACGTCATGCTCGGTACGGCACACCAAAATATCAGGCTGAATGCCAATGGATAGCAATTCTTTGACAGAATGCTGAGTAGGCTTGGTTTTGAGTTCGCTAGCGGACGAGATGTAAGGCAGTAATGTCAAGTGCATGAGCATGGTGTTTTCACGCCCGAGTTTTACCATAAGTTGTCGCACCGCTTCCATAAAGGGCAAGCTCTCAATGTCGCCCACCGTGCCACCAATCTCAATCATGGCAACGTCATAACCTTCGCCTGACGCTAAAATACGGCTTTGAATCTCGTCTGTGATGTGCGGAACGACTTGCACAGTTTTGCCAAGATAGTCGCCACGGCGTTCTTTGGCAAGCACGGTTTGGTAAATACGTCCCGATGTGAAGTTATTTGCCTTAGACATTTTAGAATGTCTTAAAAAACGCTCATAATAACCCAAATCAAGGTCGGTCTCCGCCCCGTCTTCGGTAACGAACACTTCGCCATGCTCAAATGGACTCATCGTGCCAGGGTCCACGTTGATATAAGGGTCCATTTTGGTCATGGTAACTTTTAGACCACGAGCCTCAAGCACAGAAGCCAAAGAGGCGGCGGCAATGCCCTTACCCAAAGAAGAAACCACACCACCTGTTACAAAAATAAATTTAGTCATGATACTCATCAGTTATTGGTAAAAGAGAATTTTACTAAAAAATACTAAAAAAATATAGGGGGCAACAGCAAATTCCCAAAATTTTTGTCAAATCGGTCAAAACAAAAAAGACTTGAATCCATTCAAATCTTTTGGTAGTGGTAATTGACAATCAATGACCACCAATCAATCAGATGCTCATCAGTCAATGCGTTCGCTGATAATTTTTAGGTCAGGGTAGCTTAGCTAAATTTTGTATTCCCAAATACCTTCCATAACGGAAAATAGCTCAGGGCGAACAGTTTCCGTGGTAAAATTCAATTTTGTTAGCTGTATATAATTTTTGATTACAGTAATTTTTTATTATAGTAATTACAGTAAAAATACTGACTAAAAAAAGTAGGCTTCAATAGCCTACTTTTTTAATTGATTACTTAATTTGTAATGATGATAATTGATGATAATTACCAATCAATGCGTTCGCTGATAATTTTTAGGTCAGGGTAGCTTAGGTAAACGTCATATTCTTGAAAGTCTTTATAAGCTTCAACGTCCAAAATCTTTTGTCCAAGATGCACACCAGGCTCGATGTCTTTGATGCGATAGCCTCTATCCTGCAAGATTTTTACAGCTTTTTGTACATTGGCTTGATAGCTGGGATCCATATAAATCTGACGCTCAATCATGTCTTCGTAATCTGCAAAAGCTACAACAGGGGCAAGCAAAGACAGTGCCAAAATAGATGCTAGGATTTTTTTCATGCTTTACTCCAATTGGGATATATTAAACAATTTAAACAATTTAAACAAAATTAAAGTCAATTCATCATCAATCTTTAATTTGACGCCATTTTAGCATAAAATCACCCACACACAAGAGCAAGCTACATTTTACGTCCACTTTATTACTCAATTTCACAAAACTTACAGATTTTTTAATAAAGTTGTTATTATTTTACCAAATAATCACCCAACAAGATTAAGGATTTTAAAATTTGGATAAAAACAAAAAAATGGCCTGCCTTGTCATTGTCTAATTTATGCCACAAAACTGGCAAACAAATCATATTCACTGGCCTCATCGATGGTTACGGTCAAAAATTGCCCCACTTTTACTGTCTCATCAATATCATCCACATACACATGACCATCAATCTCAGGAGCATCGGCATAGCTACGGCAAATGGCAATGTTTTCATCAAAGTCAATCTCATCAACCAACACCACCAAAGTTTGCCCGACTTTTTCTTGAAGTTTCTCTTTGCTGATTTGTTGTGCCAGTGCCATAAAACGCTCATAACGTGCTTGCTTGATGGACTCTGGCACAGGATTGGGTAAATCATTGGCGGCCGCTCCGTCAATCTCTGAATAAGTAAAACAGCCCACACGGTCAAGGCGTGCTTGTTTTAACCAATTCAAAAGATACTCAAAATCCTCTTCTGTCTCACCTGGAAAGCCCACCACAAAGGTAGAACGAATGACGATATTAGGGCAAATCTGTCGCCATATAGCAAGGCGTTCTAGGGTGTTTTCACTCATGGCAGGACGTTTCATCGCCTTTAATACAGATGGGCTGGCATGCTGAAACGGAATGTCAAGATATGGCAAAAGCCCACCCCTGCCACCACTGGCTTTTATGCTGTCTGCCATAATTTGCACCACGTTATCCACGTGCGGATAAGGGTATACATAATGTAAACGCACCCAAATGCCAAGGCGTGCTAAGGCTTGGCACATATCAAAAAACTTGGTCTTTATCGGCTCGCCCTGCCAAAATGCCATTTTATATTTTAAATCCACGCCATAAGCGGATGTGTCTTGACTGATGACAAGTAGCTCTTTGACCCCTGCTTTTTTTAGGGCAACCGCTTCATTCATCACGCTGTCAATGGTACGAGACACCAAATCCCCACGCAAAGACGGAATGATACAAAACGTACAGCGATGATTACAGCCTTCGCTGATTTTAAGATAAGCATAATGAGCAGGGGTTAGTTTCACGCCTGCATCATTAATAAGGTCAATCTTGGGGTCATAAGTCTTTGATTTGGCAGGTTTTGGTACGTGGTGCGTTACTGCCTTGACCACCTCATCATAAGCATGTGCCCCAGTTACTGCCAATACAGCAGGGTGCATGGTGCGAATTTTTTGGGCATCTTTACCCAAACAGCCTGTTACGATGACTTTGCCGTTTTTGGTGATCGCCTCACCAATGGCATCAAGGCTTTCTTGAACAGCAGATTCAATAAAGCCACAGGTATTCACCACTACCAAATCTGCCCCATCATAATCCTTGGCGACTTGATAGCCCTCACGAGTAAGCTCGGTAATAATCCGCTCGCTATCCACAAGTGCCTTGGGGCAACCCAAAGACACAAAGCCGACTTTGGGCGTTTTAATGGCATCATCTGAACCATCATTTGGCTTGTCAATTTGCACAAGAGCGGTATTTTGCAAATTGACACTTTGGTCAATGGTGCGGTTTTGGTTATGGTTGGCTTTATGGTGATAACCAACTTTGCTAGGATTTGCATTGGAATGCTTAGGGTTAAAGGTTTGAACGGTCATGATGTTTTGGATAAAGATTGGCTAAGGATAAACTTGGCTGATGGGCATTGAGATTATTGAAATTTTAATTAATTTTATCGCATGTTAAAACTTACATAGCAAAAAACCCGCCTTAACAGCAGGTTTTTGTATATGGTGGGGTCGGAGAGACTCGAACTCTCACGGGTCGCCCCGCTGGAACCTAAATCCAGTGCGTCTACCAATTTCGCCACGACCCCAGATTCATCAACTTTCGTCTTGATGTGGCATATTATATACACCTTTTAAAATTTGGCAAGCACTTTTTAATAAAAGTTTTAAAAAGTTTATAAGTCATTGATTTATAATATATTTTGAATTAATAAACGCTACCCCAACTGCTGTCATGTCTGCCATGGCCTTATCTAATGAACCATTCATGTCAATTGGGGCGGTTGCATCAGTAATGACCGTACACCTAAATCCAAATGCCACCGCATCCATCGCTGTCCATGCCACACAAAAATCAGTGGCAATACCAACCACATACACATCACTTACGCCACGTTCATGCAAATAGCCTGCCAGCCCTGTTTTTGTTGTCCTATCTGCCTCCATGAACGCTGAATAACTGTCTATGTGCTGATGATAACCTTTACGGATGATTAATTGGGCTTTGTCAGCCTTTAAATCATCATGAAAGTTGGCATCAGGTGTGCCTTGCACACAGTGGGCAGGCCATAGCACCTGCGTGCCATAAGGTAACTGTATCGTATCAAATGCCTCTTTGCCGACATGGTTTTGATAAAATGAGATGTGCGTAGCAGGGTGATAATCTTGGGTCAAAATGACGGTATCAAAATGGGCGATTAGACGGTTAATTGTGGGGATGATTGTATGGCTGTTTGCCACTGCCAAATTACCATCAATAAAGCCGTTTTGTATATCCACAACCAGTAAGGCTTTCATAAACATTCCTTTTATTGTTTAAAAGTCTATTAGTTTGCATAAAATTTTGTCAAAAAGCAAGCCTAATTTATATGTCGCTATTTTATCAATCTCATCCACGCCAACATGATGGTGCCATCATTGTAATGCTTGTAATCATTGACATTTTTTTTTATAATAACATCTTTACCAAAGCAAGGTCAATCCTTGCTTTTTTTGTGAACTAAACGGAGTGGCTATGTTTGAATGGTTTAACAGTCTCATCAATTGGGGCGTAAGCCTTATTTGGGGCAATGGCGATTGGCTAATAGTGGGCAATCCTTGGTATGGTCTTATTGTGTTTTTGTTGGTTGGTGGAGGCATTTATTTTACCATTGCCACAGGCTTTGCTCAATTTCGCTATTTTGGACATTTATGGAAACTTCTTAGAGTATCAGGGCAAGGCGGTCGCTTGGGCGGTATCAGTTCCTACGAAGCCCTAATGACGTCGTTGGCAGCACGGGTCGGTACAGGTAACCTTGCAGGGGTTGCCATCGCCATTTATTTGGGGGGTGCTGGGGCGGTGTTTTGGATGTGGGTTACAGCCATTTTGGGGATGGCAACAAGCTTTATTGAGTCTGCTCTTGCTCAGGCTTATAAAGTCCCCCACACTGACAACGTCTTTCGTGGTGGCCCTGCCTACTACATTCAAGCAGGGTTGGGGCAACGCTGGCTTGCCATCATCTTTTCGGTGTGCCTGCTCATTGCCTTTGGACTTGCCTTTAATGGTGTGCAAGCCAATACCATCGCTCAGGCAAGTCTGGAAGCCTTTAACATCCCCCCTTGGGTAACGGGGCTATTTTTAGTGATTTTGGTCGCTCCTGTGGTTTTTGGGGGCATGCGTTCAGTTGCTAAGGTGGCAGGTAAGATTGTGCCAATCATGGCGATTTTATACGTTTTGCTGGCTTTGTTTATCATTATTAGCAACATCACCCAGTTTCCTGCCGCCATTGCCATCATCTTCAAATCCGCCTTTGGATTTGAACAGGCCGCAGGTGGGGTCTTAGGCTATACCGTTGCATCAGCCATGATTAATGGCATAAAACGTGGTCTGTTCTCCAACGAAGCAGGCATGGGTTCTGCTCCCAACGCCGCTGCAACCGCTCAGACTTATCCCAATCACCCTGCTGTACAAGGTTTCATGCAAATGCTTGGGGTGTTTATGGATACCATCGTCATCTGTACCGCTACCGCCTCCATCATCATCTTATCTGGCGTGGTTGACCCAAACTCTGAGCAGACGGGCATTCAACTTACCCAGCTTGCCCTGTCGCAATATGTGGGGCAATTTGGTGTGGTGTTTGTGGCGGTGGCGATTTTCTTTTTTTCATTCACCACTATCATTGCCAATTATAGCTATGGCGAGAGCAATATTGAGTTTTTGTCTGGTCAAAAAAACGCCAAGCCTGCCATGATGGGGCTACGCATCGCCCTGCTTGTCATGGTCTTTGTGGGGTCTGTTGCCGACCTAAAAACGGTTTGGAACTTTGCTGACTTGACGATGGGCATCATGGCAGTTATTAACCTTATCGCCATTGTGTGGCTATCGCCTGTGGCACTGCGTGTCCTAAAAGACTATGAACGTCAAATCAAGTCAGGTGTTGACCTAAAAGACATCAGCTTTGACCCCGACCTGTTTCCTAAGCTTAAAACCGAAGCAGACAGAACAGCATGGAAGGATTGATGGTTTTAGTACACTAAATAAAAAACAGGGCAGATACTGAACCGACCCCCAAATC